>NZ_CAMAYF010000017.1 GCF_945862485.1 Sphingorhabdus sp. EL138 | reverse complement strand
ACCATGCATCCGCAGATCATGGACCTGATTGCGATATGCGCGCGCCATCAGGTGAGCCATGTTGTGCTGGCCGGTGGACTTCCGCCCAAGGGCAGTATTGAGGCCATTAAGGATTTTGGCGCAAAGGTAATTTGCTTTGCCCCTGCGCTGACACTTGCGAAGAAATTCGCGCGATCGGGCGTCGATGCGCTGGTTATTGAGGGCAGCGAGGCGGGCGGGCATATTGGGCCAGTAGCAACGTCGGTATTGGCGCAGGAAATCTTACCAGAGCTTGGCGAGCAATTGCCGATTTTCGTCGCGGGCGGCATTGCCCGTGGCGGCGCGGTGGCAAGCTATCTGGAAATGGGGGCAGCGGGGGTCCAATTGGGCACGCGCTTTGTTTGTGCACATGAAAGCATAGCGCATCCCAATTTCAAGGCCGCATTCCTGCGCGCCAATGCGCGCGATGCAGTGGCCAGTGTGCAAATTGATCCGCGTTTACCAGTTATTCCTGTCCGCGCGTTGAAGAATAAGGGTACCGAAGAGTTTACCAAGAAACAGGTAGAAATTGCGGCGATGCTCGATCGCGGTGAAATTGATATGGAAACCGCGCAGCTTGAGATTGAGAAATATTGGGCAGGGGCGCTGCGCCGCGCGGTGATTGATGGCGATGTCGAATATGGCTCTGTCATGGCCGGGCAGTCGGTGGGCATGGTCCATGTCGAGCGGCCTGTAATCGATATCATCGCGAAGTTAATCAATGAGGCCAACGCCGCTTTGGCTAGGTGATGGATGTTTCCTCTCCATCGGCTAAAGATGGAGAAAAATTACCGTCTTGCCAATGCAATACAGTGTGCGCATATCAGCGGCATGACCGATGAAAATCTGCCGGAACTTACCCCGCTTGACCCCGCATTTATAACGACAAGCCGGATAACCTCTGCGCTGGGCTTGCTGCCATTTGTTATTGGAGCTGGCGTACTGGAGTTTGCACAATTGCTACCGCCCGGCACCTTTCTTGTGCCCGTGTTGTTGGCCTATGCGTTTGTCGTCTTTACTGTGCCCGCCCGTAAATATCGGTATTGGGGCTATGATATGGGAACCGACCGGTTGCGCATCGTGCGTGGATATATGTTCTACAGCGATACGATTGTTCCCTTTGGACGCATCCAGCATATTGACGTCGATCAAGGCCCAATCGATCGGCGCTATGGCCTTGCCAAGCTGACGGTGCACACGGCCGGTAATCACAATAGCACGGTGGCGCTGCCGGGCTTGGCACATGCCGACGCTCTGGCAATGCGGGAGGCCATTCGTGCCGCTATTCGGCAAGATATGCTGTGAACGAAATCAGCGATGCCCCAACTGAGTTGACAGGGCAGGACGGCGAACGGTTGCACATAAGCGGCCTGTTTGTCGGTTTTGTTTCGGGCCTGCCGCAATTGCTGTTCCCTTTGCTTGCTGCGGTTTTTGGCGCGCGCAAAGCAGATAATCCTGCGCTCATCCCGATCATGATCGTGGCTGTGCTGGCGCTCAGTCTATTCTTCCGCTGGCTTGGATGGCGGCGTTTTCGCTATCATGTCGGCGCGGACGATATCCGCGTTGAAAAAGGCATATTGAACCGCACGGCCCGTTCCATTCCCTATGACCGCATTCAGGATGTGAGCATTGAGCAAAAGCCGCTGTCGCGCATGATGGGGCTGAGCGAGGTCAAGTTTGAAACGGGCGGTGGCCACGGTGATGACGCAACGTTACGCTTCGTCACTTTGGAGGAAGCGAACCGGTTGCGCGCGTTAATCCGCGCGCGCAAGGCGGGCGAAGTATTAGCGCAAGATGTTCCCCAAATGGCCGCACCCGAAGATACAGAAACGATCTTCGCGATGGATGACAAACGTGTTTTCATCCTTGGCCTCTATTCCTTTTCGCTCGTAATTTTTGCGGGTCTTGGGGCCATTGCCCAGCAGTTTGATTTTCTCCTGCCGTTCGATTGGTGGGATTTGAAACGATGGGCTGGCTTTGCCAAAGAAAGCGGCGTGAGCGTCAATAGTATCAATGGTGTCGGCATAACGGGGCATCTTATTCTGGCCTTTGGTGCTTTCACCAGTCTGATTTTCATTGGCTTTGCCACAGGCGTTGTCCGTACATATTTGCGTGAATATGGGTTCCGCCTGACAAAGACGGCAAAGGGGTTTCGGCGGCGGCGCGGTTTGTTCACCTTGACCGATGTCGTGATGCCCACGCATCGCGTGCAGGCAGCGGTTGTGCAGACGGGGCCCATCCGCAAACGGCGCGGCTGGTATAGCCTGAAATTCGTCAGCCTGGCGCAGGATAGCAAGGACGAAAGCAATTATGTCGCCGCGCCATTGGCGACATTGGACGAGCTGTGGCGCATATCGCAGGCCGCAGGGATCGGCGCCCCCGATGGCGATGAACGGCTGCGTAAAGGCGCTGCCTTGCACTGGATAGTTCAGTGGTTCCTGCTTGTGCCGCCGTTACCGATCGCGGTGGGGGCGTTGGTGATTTTCGCCGATGCGCCCCTTGCGCCGACATTATTGCTACTGCTGTTGTTGGGCATTGCGGCATTTCTGTTTTGGTGTGACTGGCGCAGATATCGTTTCGGGCTGGATGATCAGCAATTATACCTTCGGCGCGGTTGGTGGCGTGAGCGATTTACGCTTGCGCCGCAGGTGAAGGTGCAAAGCATAGAGATTGCGCAAGGGCCGTTGGCGCGGCGTTATGGTCTCGCGTCGCTCAAATTCGGGATTGCAGGCGGCACGCTGGAAATGGTGGCCCTGCCGCTGTCGACGGCGCAGGCCATTCGCGCGGCGGTTATGGAAAAGGTCGCCGCTGTCGATTATTCAGCTATCAATCAACCGCGTTAGTGACCTGCGTTTCAATCACGCTGCCATCGTCCTTGCGCAGCGTCATCGTCACCTTTTTTGTCGCCCAATCAATATCGATCTGCCCAAAGTTGGGGATGCCCCAGAACCCGCCTGTTCGGCGCGGGTCGGGTTCACGTTCACTGCCATCACCTTTGCCAAAGGCAAAATTGAGCGAGCTGGATGTAAAATCCCATAATGGCTTGGACAGGCCAGGGGCATTGGTTTTGTAGAAACCACCGCTATGCCGGTCACCGGTCAGGAAAATGGCGTTGTTCACGCCCTTCTGGCCGAGCAACGCATAAAGCCGTTCGCGTTCCTTGGGAAAATTGGTCCAGCCTTCAAAATTATGCGCATCGGTGATGACTTGTGTTGATGAAATGATGAAGCGGACATCGGCTGGTTTTTCGAGTTCCTGTGCCAACCAATCCCATTGCGATTGGCCCAATATCGTCGCTTTGGGGTCCATATTGGGAATATACCAACCCAGCGTTGGGCCGGGGTCGCGATAGGGCATGGTTGCAAGGTCGGAACGGAAAAAGCGGCCATCGAGCATGATGAATTGCACGCGTTTGCCCTTTGGTCCGACGATGCGGCTTTCATACACGCCGGGACGCGACTTTACTTCGTCGGAGGAACCCCAGTAGGTTTCATAGGCTTTCTCCGCCCATTCCTTAAAGGCAAAAGCGCCGCCGGCGTCATTGGCGCCATAATCATGATCATCCCATGCCGTCATCATTGGCACGCTGCGGCGGAACCGGTCAAATTCTAAGCGGCTGTTCAGCTTTTTATAGCTTGCCGCCAGCGTCGGGATATCGGCGCCATTGGTGGGCCTTGTGTCGCCATAGACATTGTCACCAATCAATAAGAAAGCCTGCGGATTCTGTGCGGCGATGACATCCCAGATTTTCATGTCGCGGTTTTCGTTCAGGCAACTACCAAAGGCAAAGCGCGTGATCACCGTATCTTCGGCCAGAGCGGGGTTTGGAGCCGCTTTAGGCAATTTGGTGTCAAGGGTCGCGTAATAAGGCCGAAGCGCCTCCTGCGCGCTCTGTGGGGCAATGGGGGTCATATTGGATGTCGACGTGACATTGATCGCGCAACCGGAGAGCAAGAGCGCGATAAATGGGAGGGCATATTTCATGATCTGACCTTGCCTTTGATGCATAATTGGACAGTCCCTTCCTCGTCCCTGAAGAGATTCGCGTCAATCCCGTAAACATGCGCCAGATTGGTCGGCGTGATGACGTCTTCGACGCTGCCTTGCGCAAACAGCTTACCGTCATGCAGCAACAATACATGGTCGGCAAAGCGCACCGCATATTGCAAATCATGCAGCACCGCGACGACACCTTTTCCGGCTGCCGCCTGCCGCCGGAGCAAAGCCAGAATGTCGAGCTGAAAGCCCGGATCTAGGTTTGCGAGCGGTTCGTCCGCCAATATCCAATCGGGTTCGCCCGCCAGCACACGCGCCAGCAGAACACGGGCGCGTTCGCCGCCGGATAGCTGAGTGACTGGACGATTTGCGAAGCTTTCGGTGGCGGTCGCGGACATTGCTGCGGCTATGGCTCTGCGGTCGTCTGCCGATAGGCCCGCACCGCGCATATGGGGAATGCGGCCAAGCGCAACCAAAGCCTCTGATGTGACCGCCCAATGCGTTTCTGCGCCTTGCGGCAAAAGGCCAATGTGACGGGCGCGGGTGGTTGGGGCCATGCGGGTGATGTTTGCATCATCAAGGCTGGCGGTCCCGCTGCACGGTTTCAAAAGGCCCGCAAGGCAGGCGAGCAAGGTGGATTTACCAGCGCCATTGGGGCCAAGAATGACGGTGAGCTTTCCGGCCTCAAATGTCGCGTCAATCGCGTCCAATATGCGCTTTTGCCCATAAGCAAAACCAAGATTTCGGACGGTCAGGGTCATGCGTTACCCCTTCGATAGCGCAGCAACAGCAAAAGGAAAAACGGCGCGCCCAGCACGGCCATGGCTATGCCCAGCCGCACTTCGCTGGGGCCGGGGAGCAACCGGAGTAGGCTATCGGCGGTCAGCGTCAGTATCGCGCCGCCCAAGGCCGAGGGCAGCAATATTTGCGATGGCTGCTCCCCATATATGGCGCGGATGAGGTGCGGGACAATCAGACCAACAAAGCCAACCACACCCGACACCGCGACCGAGGCGCCGACGGCAAGTCCAACGCCCAGTACGATAATCCACTGCAGCCGGAACAGGTTGATACCAAGGCTTTTTGCGCCATTTTCGCCCAAGGTCAGCGCATCCAGCGCGCGGCCGGTGGAGAGCAATAAAGCGACACCCAGCGCCATGAAGGGCAAAGCTGTCGCAACATCGACCATCAACCGATCGGTGAGCGCGCCCATCAGCCAGTTGATAATCTCGCTCGCGGCGAAGGGGTTCGGCGCGATGCTGATGACAAAGGCGGTCAGCGCACCCGCCAATGTCGACAGCACCATGCCGCCTAAGATAAAGCCAATTGGACCGCCATTTCGTGAAATTACCAGCAATAACAATATGCTAGAACCTGCACCTAACATCGCGCAGGCAAATAAGCCGAAGGGCAGCAGGTTGAGCCCGAAGTAAATCGCAACGACACCGCCAAATGCCGCGCTGGCTGACACGCCCAGTACCGTCGGGTCGGCCAGCGGGTTGCGCAGATAGCCCTGTAGGACCGCGCCCGAAAGCCCGAGCACCGCGCCAATGCAAAGGCCAAGGAGCGCGCGGGGCAGGCGCAGTTCGAGGAAAATCCAGCCATCGGCAGTGTCCGCCGCCCAAGAGGTCGGCCAAATCCAGACCTTCCCCGCCATCAGCGACAGCAGGAACGCAGCGAGCGTGAGGAGCAGGAGGAGCGATGTTAAGGCGCGCTCATTCATGGCATATCCTGACGGAAAGTAGCGCGTGTCTTGGACAAGATCGCCGATACTTTTATGATCGTCTGACCGCCGCAGAATAAAAGCCTGTCGGGGAAATCGACAATCCGCGTGCGGTCGCCCAAATGGGCCAGCAGCTTTTGCCGTGCGGTCATTTCACGGGCATCGGAACCGTGCGGATGGGTGGGCATGAAGATGACCACTGGCGGGTTACGCATCAGGGTTTCTAACGGCAATATCCCCCATGAAGATAGGCCATATTGTGCGCTGGCGTTGCGAAAGCCGTGGCGCGCCAGTAATTCGTCCTGCAACGTGCCTTTACCCGCGACAAATCCGCCATTTTGCCAGATAATCGCCGATACAGATGGTCCGGAAAAAGGGGTGTTGGGTAGAGATTCCTGAATGTCGGAAATCAGGGCTTCTCCGGCATTTACCCTGTCGAGTACGGCCGCGATCGTCCGGATCTGTTGCATGTCGTCCGCAATCGTGGGCGCGACCCCCAAAGCCACCGTTTTTATGCCCGCGCGCGCGAGCACCGCGTTGGTGCCCCCGCTGGCCAGATTTCCGGTGAGTACGATTTTGGGCCGCGCCAACAATAATTCCTCTGCGCTGATGCCAATGGCGGGCAATTGCCGCGCCCATGCCACAGGAGCGGACGCGCTATTGGGATGATGCGAATAGATGCTGACCGCCGTGACTTGGCCGGGCAAGGCAATTTCAGCGAGCACAGAGTCAATGCACGGATTGTTGGACACGACGCCATTTGCCCTGATAGCGGGCGGGCTGCCGCATCCCGCCAAGGCAAAAGCCGCAAGGAGGCACCTGCCAAAGCGCATCAGAATTTGGCCCGCACGCCGATCGTCGCGTTGCGGCCAAAGCTGTTATATCCGGTGACGACAGTGTAATCTGCCTTCAGCACATTATCGACGCGGCTATACACCTCCAGCATGTCGGTCAGCGGCATCGACAGCCGGAGGCCGATCAACGCATAGCCGTTGATACGCACAGTGTTCGCGGCATTGTTGAAGCTGTCGCCGATTACCAGCAAGCTGCTGCCGACGGACAGGCCGAACGGCGTCTGCCAATCGGCGGTCAGGCTGGCACTATGTTGCGGGCGCAATGTTTGCCGTTTGCCGAAATTGGCGCCCGCCGTGCGGTTGATAGCGTCCACTAATGTGTAGCTTGCTTCGATATTCAGAGTGTCGATGGGGGTGAGGCTCACACCCGCCTCAAGCCCTTTAGCGGTCACCTTGTCGATATTTTCCGATTGGCCCGTGACCGATGAAAAGGCAATCAGGTCATTGCTGCGGCGGTTGAAATAGGTCGCGAAGATTTGCGCCTTGTTGCCCAGAAATTGATGTTCAACGCCCAGATCGAAATTGCGCGCGGTTTCGGGCTTAAGGTCCGGATTGCCATAAGGCGGTTGCCCTTCGGTGAGGGTAGGCGCGCGAAACCCTTCGCCATAAGTTGCGCGGAACGTCGTCCGCCCGTCATTGGGGGTGAAGGCCGCATTACCGCCAAAGCTTGTTTGCCCGCCATAATCATCATAAGCATCATGCCGCATACCAGCGGTTAATGTCAGGCCGGGGACGGGACGCATGATGACTTGGCCAAAGCCGCTGCTTACTGTGTTGCGGGCGATATCGGGCGCAGCGCCCTCAAACGAGGTGCTGGCGAAGCTGCGTTCATATTCTGCGCCAGCGACGAAAGTCAGCGCATCGTTCAGGTCAAACGCCGCATGATATTCGGCGCGGTCAATTGCGCCGCGCACGTTGAAATTGTTGAAGCTAAACACAACTGGATCCGTACCCACCCGCTTTATGTCGGTGCGGGTGTAGGCGATCCGGTTTTGCAGGCGGCCATTGAGCAGGTCGAACTGCGCGCCGACATAGCCAACGAACTGGCGGTTGCGCGACACGGGCAAGCCATTGGCCCCAACGCCAAAGGCTGAGTCATATTCGACCGTAGCGCGGTTGTAATAGCTACGAAAATCAAAGCGCACGCTGTCGCTGAGATTGACCTTTAACCGCGCATTGCCCGTCAGATTGTCATAGCCATCGCGTTCGCTGCCACCCGCGAGCGCGGAAATGCCGTCGCTGTTTACAAAAGAGCCGCCGACGCTGCCTTCCAATACGCCACTGCTGCCCGCAATATTGGCGTTTAGTCGTTTGGTGTCATAAGCCCCATATTCCGTCCCCATGCGGCCTTCAAAACCGGTCACGGGCGCGATGGATTGGACATTTACGACGCCGCCAATGGCTTGGCTGCCCCAGATGATCGCGTTCGGCCCACGCAAGATTTCTACGCGGCCAATATTGCCTGTCATCAATGCGCCGAAGTCGAACGCGCCATTGGGGCTGGTGAGGTCGTTGATCCGCACGCCGTCGATCAACACTAAGGTTTGCGCGCTGCTGCCGCCGCGAATGAAGGCGCTGCTCTGCCCGCCAAGGCCGCCGCGCGTGGCGATGCTGACGCCTGGCAAGGTTTGCAGGGCATCGGCAATGGTGGGGCTTTGCAATTGTTCCAACCGGTCGCGGTCAACAATGTCGATGGCTTGTCCGGTTTCGGATCGCGGCTGGGCAAAGCCGCTGGCGGTGACAACAATGTCACCCTCTGCCGTTTGCGCAAAGGCCGTGAAGGGCAGCATCGCAAGCGCGGCTGCCGTCGTCTTTAACAGGGTCATGGATCATTCTCCTTCGCATGACGTTCAACAGTATGTCGTCACGCGGAGGCAAACCCCGATTGCGCCAGTGTCCCGCAAGCACAAAGGACAAACCGCAATCAGGCAGGTCTCCTGGCTTCCGGGTCAATGCGCTTGCTCCGCCTTCCCAGTTTCACGGTCACCCGTTTTTCCAGTGGCATATGGAGCAAAAGCTCGCCGGTTACAGTTGCGGGAACAGCGCCGGATTTCCGCCGGCTTCCCTATTATCCACGCTCTCGCGCAGACCTGGTGCGTAATGCGGGGTTAGGCGGGTTTTGGTTCGAGAGCAAGGGGCGGCGCGATGATGCGCTTAGTGCCGTGTTTTGCCGGGGCGTTGCATGCCCCAAAATTGGGGGCCTTCGGGGACTTGCCAGCTATGTTTGATGGCAAAGCCAAAGCTTTGGTACAAAGGGATATTATGTTCGTCGGCGGTTTCCAGATAGGCGGGTAGGCCATCTTGATCGACGCGGTCTAAACCTGCGCGAATTGCCGCGCCGCCAAATCCCTTGCCCTGAAAATCGGGGTCGCAACCGGCAAAATGCAAATACCAGACAGGTTCCTGCGGCAAATGCTTTTCGATCAAATTGGATATTTCAAGCCCGCGCAAAATCGAGAAGCGCAATTGCTGCACAAAGGGAATGAACAGCCGCGCGGTGTCGAATAGGGTATCGCGCGCTTGGCCGGGGCCGCGCCATAAGGTAACCGCTTCTATGCCGTCCGTGCCGAACACGGCGCCTTTGCGATGTTCGTCGCGCAGGAACAAATGGAATGCACCCGTCAGCCGCCGTGCGCGCAATTTGGGGTCGGGGATGACATAGCTCCAACCGGACTCATTCTGGAACGCGCGCGCCAAAGTCTCGGCAATCTCCAGATTGTCTGTGGGCTTAAGCAGCTTTGCGTCCGGCAAAATTATCCCTTTGCCTGCGTCATGATGGGTAGATTGCGAACGCGCTTGCCCGTCGCCGCGAACAAGGCATTGGCCAAGGCAGGAGCCGCAGGTGGCACGCCGGGTTCACCAATGCCGCCCATTGGCGCGCCGCTGTTCAGGAAATGGATATCCTGCACCAATGGTGACTGCGCCATGGTCATCAACGGATAATCGCTGAGGTTGCTTTGCTGCACCTTGCCTTTTTCCAAGGTGATCGCTTCGCCAATGGCCGAGGACAGGCCCATAATCGTGCCGCCCTCAATCTGCGCCATGGCGGCGTCGGGGTTCACGATGCTGCCTGCGTCGACAACCGTCGTGACCTTGTGCACCTTTGGCATGCCGTCTTCGCCAACCGAGGTCTCAACAACCATTGCGACGATGGTTTTGAAGCTTTCGACCAAAGCGACACCGCGCCCGCGTCCAGCCGGAAGTGGGGTGTTCCATCCGCTGCGCGCCGCGACTTCGTCGAGAACACGCAAATGCCGTGAATCCGCCTTTAAATGATTGCGGCGGAAAATGACGGGGTCTTCGCCTGCGGCATGTGCCAGTTCGTCCATGAAGCTTTCATTGTAAAAGCCTTGCTGCGTCGAGTTGACGGAGCGCCACGCGCCCGTTTGCTGGTTCGACACATGTCCAAAATGCCGCCGTGACACGGCAGGCAAGATATAGGGAAATACGGTCTCGCTCTCCGCGCTTTCGGGTTGGGCATAATCATTGCGGAAAGCGGTTATGCGCTTCTTGTCGGTCAGCGATGCGGTCAGCACCGCGGAGCTTTGCGGACGATAGGCGCCTTGCGCAACTTCTTCCTCCCGGCTCCAAATCAGCTTGACGGGATAAGGCAATTGCATGGCCAGTTTGGTCACTTGGCCCACAATTTCCATATACATGGGCAAGCGGCGGCCAAAGCTGCCGCCGATGATCATGGGGTGGAACGTGACGTCATCGGCATCAAGGCCGGAAACCTCGACCGCCATCATCTTGGTCGCCAACGGGTCCTGCATCCCGCCCCAAATCTCGAGCTTACCATCCTTATATTGGGCGGTGAGGGCAAAGGGTTCCATCATCGCATGGTGCAAGAACGGCACCTGATATTTCGCCTCTATGGGCTTGGTGCCAAGGCCGGCTTGTACATCGCCTTCGCCCGCTTCACCGTCGGCCTCACCTTTGGCAAACAGCGCGTCATGCGCGGCGAATATCGATGCGGTGGAAATGCCTGCATGGCCACCGTCGGTAAAGCTGGGGGCCAAAGCGCGCAGGCCGGAAATTGCGGGCCAATAGCCCTTGGCCACAACGGCAACAGCGTCATCGAGTTTGATGACCTTCTCAACGCCCTTGATGGCCAAGGCCGGTGCGGTGTCGACGGATGTTAGTTTTCCGCCGCGCACGGGTGCGGCTTGAATCGTTGCGACGCGCATGTTTGGAATGGCGAAATCCATGCCATATTGCACGCTGCCATCAACCTTAAAGGGAATATCGAGACGCTGCATCGATTGCCGCATCAGGCGATATTGTGTGGGGTCTTTTAATTTGGGTTCATTGTCGAGCGACAAGGTCGCTGCTTCTGCCGCCAGCTCCCCATACCGCAAAGACTGGCTCGATTTTGCATGAATGACCCGGCTGTCCTGCGTCGTCAGTTCGCCGACGGGAACATTTAGCCGCTTGGCTGCCGTTTCCATCAAGGCCAGCCGCGTTGCCGCGCCTACCTTTTGAAAGGTCATTTGGCCCGTAAAGCGCAAGGCGGTTGAACCACCGGTAATCTGAAGGTTCATTTGCCGCGCGATGAACGACAAAAAGGATTGGGGAATACCGTTGATGATCGCTGGCTGACCCGTCATTTCGGCCATAAATCCGCGACCCAAGCCGACATTGGCAAAGGAGGGTTCGGCAGGCGCAGAGACGATACGCACTTGCTCCCATGCCGCATCCAATTCTTCGGCGAGCATTTGCGCAAGGCCCGTATTTGAACCCTGACCAATGTCGGTGTGCGGCGAATAAATGGTGATGACGTCATCTTCGCTGATTTTCAGCCAAGTCGCAAAACTATGCTCGCCTTCGCCCGTTATGCGGGCCTTGGCGTCTTTGGCGGCGTTGCTGTCCGCAATAGAGATGCCGAACAAGCCAGCGCCGACGATGGCGACACCGCCAATCAGGAAAGAACGGCGTTTGACGCCTTTGCGCTTCAAGGGGGCTTCGGCTGCAGTATCGGCTATGGGGGTATCGGTCATCAGACGGCTCCCTCTACGGCTTGGGCGGCCTGCCCGGTGGCGGCGCGAATGGCCTTGCGAATACGCGGATAGGTGCCGCAGCGGCAGAGGTTCGTCATCGCCGCGTCAATTTGGGCATCGCTGGGGCGACCGGTTTTTTCGATGAGCGCCACGGCGGCCATAATTTGTCCGGACTGGCAATAACCGCATTGCGGCACTTGCGCCGCTATCCAAGCCTTTTGCACCGCATGCAGCGTGCCATCGGCGGATTTTAGCCCTTCAATCGTGGTAATCGATTTGCCAGCTACTTCGCTAACCGGCACGCTGCACGAACGGGTAGGTTCGCCGTTCACATGGACAGTGCACGCTCCGCACGCGGCGATGCCGCAACCAAATTTTGTACCAGTCAGGCCAAGTTCTTCGCGGATGACCCATAATAAGGGCGTATCCGGCTCAGCGGACAGAGCCACTGCTTTGCCGTTGATTGACGTTTCTATTGCCATGTGATGAAGCTCCCGACCGATATCGCGTTTCATATAGCAACGCTTCGGTCACTTTGCTAGCGGGTAGCCATGAAAACAGGCAGTGCCAATCATGATCGTATCCTTGCCGCCGCGCGTGATTGGGCGGGCGCGCCGATGGCGATTGCGACGGTGGTCGAAACTTGGAAATCTGCGCCATGTCCGACGGGCACGCACATGCTGGTTCATGCCGATGGGCGGTTTGTAGGTTCGGTGTCGGGCGGCTGTGTCGAGGCCGATGTTCTGGAACGCGCGCAGATGGTGCTGGCTGGCGCGCCAGCGGTGCTCAGGCGGTACGGCGTGGCCGATGATGCCGCATGGGACGTTGGCCTGCCCTGTGGCGGCGATATTGTCGTGCTATTGCAGCCGGTGTCGGAGCTAGGTTTTCCCGAAAGCCTATTTGCCGACATCGTCAACGCGCGGGGCAATGGGGCCACAGTGTCCGTCGTGACGGACCTTGCCACGGGCCGCAGTATAGCATCGGACGACGCGCAGGCAGATGGCTTTGTAAATGTCTATTACCCGCCCCGCCGCTTGTTGATTGTTGGCGCAGTGGAGATTGCGGCGGCATTATCGGCAATTGCGGTGTCACAAGGCATTGATGTGACCTTATGCGACCCGCGCGGGCGGTTTTTGACAGCGGATCGTTTTCCCAATGTCCGCTTGGATGATCGTTGGCCCGATGATGCGGTGCAGGCCTTTGCGCCCGATAGTCGCAGCGCCATAGTGACCTTAAGCCATGATCCCAAAATTGATGATCCGGCGTTGATTGCCGCATTGGCGAGCCCCGCGGCCTATGTGGCGGCCTTGGGTTCGGTCCGGTCACATCAGGCGCGGCTGTCGCGGCTGTCTGCGGCGGGGGTCAGCGCGGAACAATGCGCGCGGATAGAGGGGCCAGCGGGCGTTGCGATTAATGCGATCAGCGCACCGGAAATCGCACTGTCGATTGCGGGCGGGATGATCCGCGCGTTCAATCTGGGCCTGCGCTAATGGAGGCCGAACAGGTCGCAATTGTAATCCTTGCCGCCGGACATGCGCGGCGTTTTGGTTCGGATAAGTTGATGGCGGATTTGGAAGGTGCGCCGCTGGGTGTGCGAGCCGCGCGGGTCTTGCTTGGCATTCCGGCCGCAGCGCATTTCGCGGTGTGTCAGCCCAAAGCCGCCATTGCACTGCATTATGCGGACTTGGGTTATACACTCGTTGAAAATTCAAATGCTGACCTAGGCCTATCCGCTTCGTTACATCTCGCGGTTGCGGCGGCGGCCAAGACCAAGGCGCAAGCATTGCTGATTGCGCTGGCCGATATGCCGTTCATTGATGCAGCGCATATCCGCGCGCTGATCGCGGCGTGCGATGGCGGTATCATCGCGTCATCGGATGGCGCCCAAGCCATGCCGCCCGCTATTTTCCCGCGCGCCACTTGGCCTTTGCTCTTGGCAACACAGGGCGATGCGGGGGCACGGCACATCTTGTCACAGGCCCGCAGTTTGGCCGCGCCCTTCGGCAGTTTGCGCGACATAGACACGCCATATGATTTGGCCGCTTCAAAATCGCCGCCGCTTGGCTTAGACCACAGCATATGAACCAGCCGTCCGCTCGTCCCGCGATTGAAGCCGCCTTGCGCAACCCCAACCTCATGGCTGCGGCTGTGGCTTTGTCGGAAAACCGGTTGGAAGATGCAGAGCCGTTATTGCGCAGCCATTTGCGCGATGCACCAACGGATGTGGCCGCGATCCGCATGATGGCCGAACTGGCCGCGCGCGTTGGCCGGTTGAAAGATAGCGAGGCGTTGTTGCGCCGCGCCTTGGAACTGACGCCGGACTTTGGCGCCGCGCGGGCCAATCTGGCAACGGTGCTCTATAAACAAAACCGCTTTCCAGAGGCGCTGGAGCATCTCAACGCCGTTTTGGCGGAAGAGGGCGACAACCCAGTGCAGCAAAATCTGAAGGCCGCAGCGCTTGGCCGGATTGGCGGCTATGATGAGGCAATTGCGCTGTATCAGGAACTGACCGCGCGTTTCCCCGACCATGCCAAATTATGGATGAGCTATGGCCATATGCTCAAGACCGTTGGCAATCAGGAGGAAAGCATTGCCGCTTATCGCCGCGCTCTAGCGGTGGAACCGACCTTGGGTGAGGTTTGGTGGAGCCTCGCCAATTTAAAGACAGTCAGCTTCTCAGACGATGACGTTGCGGCAATGGAGGCGGCTTTGACGGCGGACAGCCTCGGTACGGAGGATAGCTACCATCTCCATTTTGCATTGGGCAAGGCGATGGAGGAGCGCGCCGACCATGACGCGGCCTTCGCGCATTATGCCAAAGCGAATGCGTTGCGCAGTGCCGAGCTTCAGTATGATCCGCAGGCGGTGCGTAATCAGGTCGATAGGATCATTACGCAATGCACGGCCGCATTTTGGGATGCCCGCATTGGGCAGGGGCATGATGCGCCCGACCCGATTTTCATCATTGGCATGCCGCGCGCGGGTTCAACGCTGATTGAGCAAATCCTTGCCAGCCATTCGATGGTCGAAGGTACGATGGAATTACCCGATATTCCGGCAATGGCGCTGCGCGAGGGGCGAGAGGGGCGCGACACCGATTGGATTGATGCGCTTTGCGGTCTCAGCGCGCAGGACGCTGAAAGGCTGGGCGCGGAGTTTATCGAACGCACACGCATCCAGCGTAAAACCATCAAGCCGTTCTTCATTGATAAGCTGCCCAACAACTGGAATTATGTCGCGTTCATCCGCCTCATCTTGCCCCATGCGAAAATCATCGATGCCCGGCGGCATCCGCTCGATTGCTGTTTTTCCAATTATCGGCAGCATTTCGCCAAGGGGCAGGCGTTCAGCTATGACCTGGCCCATATGGGGCAATATTATGCCGATTATGTGCGGTTGATGACGCATGTCGATGCCGTTGCACCGGGATATGTCTACCGCGTCATTCATGAAGAATTATTGGAAAATCCGGAACGCGAAATTCGGGGACTTTTGGATTTTCTGGATCTTCTATTTGAAGATAATTGTTTGAATTTCCATCAAAACACACGCGCCGTGCGGACCGCGTCCAGCGAGCAAGTTCGCCGCCCCATCAACCGTGACGGCGTCGATCAATGGAAGCCCTATGCGGCGCATTTGGAGCCGCTGAAGCGCGCGCTGGGGCCGCTTTGGGAAATCTATCCCGCGACCAGATTATAGTGGCTGCATTGCAACACCATGCGGTAAAGTGACGTGCAAATAGATGTTTAGGCGAAAATATATTGCGGGCCCGCGCATTTAGGAGCCTATTTGTATCAGATTAACCAAAAGGGGGTAATTGTGCGTAAACTACATCATCGGACCAAGGTCCGGACGGCCATGGCCGCTTTGCTGACATCAACTGCTTTTGGCGTTGCCGTTCCTGCAATGGCGCAGGACGCCGCAGACACAGACAGCAACGTCATCGTCGTGACCGCGCAAAAGCGCGAACAGAATTTGCAGGACGTGCCCATCGCGATCAACGCCATCGGCAATGAAAAGCTCGACCAATTGCAGGTCAGTGAATTGCAAGATGTTGTGAAATTCTTGCCATCAGTGACCATACAGCAAGGCGGACCCGGTTTCGCGCAAGTATATTTCCGTGGCGTGGCCTCGGGCGAAAACGCGAACCACTCGGCTTCGCTGCCCACGGTTGGCACTTATCTCGACGAAATGCCGATCACGACCATTCAAGGTGCATTAGATCTGCATGCCTATGACCTTGCACGTGTTGAGGCACTCGCCGGACCGCAGGGCACATTATATGGCGCAAGTTCGATGGCCGGTACGTTGAAGCTCGTCACAAACGCGCCCGATCCTTCTGGCCTCTACGGAAATGCTGGCGTTGAGCTCAACAATGTTGCGCATGGCGATTTCGGTTCGATTTACGAAGGCTTTGTCAACGTGCCGATCGCAGAAGGTGCGGCAGCGCGTCTGGTTGGTTGGTATCGTGACGATGCCGGCTATATCGACAATATTGCGGGTAGCCGGAGATATGCCTCGTCCGGCATCAGGCAGAGCAACGCCGCGTTGGTTGAGAAAAACTATAATGACGCCGAAACCTACGGCGCGCGTTTGGCGCTAGGTATTGACCTTGACGACAATTGGACCATCAAGCCAACCGTGATGGGACAGGTTCAGAATACGCAAGGTAGCTATTCTCAAGAACGATCGGGACAGACCAAGAAGGAGCTGCAGACCGTTCAATATAACCCAGAAGGCAGCCGTGATAAATGGATTCAGGCGGCGCTGACGGTGGAAGGGAAAATCGGTAATTGGGACGTGACCGCCACGGGCGGCCATTTGCGCCGCAAGACCGAAACGCAGTCGGATTATTCCGATTATGCGTATTTTTATGACGCTTTGTCTGGTTACGGCAACTATTTTTACGACAATGCCGGGGCTCTTGTGAACCCGAACCAGTATATTCAAGGCATTGACCGTTATAAGAAAAGCTTCGGTGAATTGCGGGTCGCAAGCCCAGCCGACGCGCCCTTGCGGTTCATCGGCGGTGTGTTTGCGCAACGCCAGTCGCACAATATTGAACAAAATTACATCATCGACAAAATTGCCGATGCCATCACTGTGAAGGGCACCGACAGCAACATCTGGTTAACCAAGCAGGAGCGGGTTGACCGCGATTATGCGGCGTTCGGTGAATTGACCTATGATTTGACTGAGAAGCTCTCGCTGACCGGTGGCTTGCGTTATTATAAGTTCGACAACTCGTTGCAGGGCTTCTTCGGATTTTCTTCCGGCTATTCCAGCCGCACGGGCGAAGCGGCTTGCCTCAACACCAATGGCACAACGCGGCGCGCCAATCCGGCGGGAACGCCTGTGCCCATTCTTGTCGATGGCAGCCCTTGCACCAATGTCGACAAATCGACGTCGGACACGGGCTTCATCCACAAAATGAACGCAACGTACAAAGTCAATGACGATGTCTTGCTTTATACCACATGGTCGCGCGGTTTCCGTCCCGGCGGGATCAACCGTCGCGGTACCTTGCCGCCTTATGGTTCGGACAAGCTCGACAATTATGAATTGGGCTGGAAAACCACCTTCGGTGCTTTCCGTTGGAATGGCGCTGTGTTCCAGGAAGATTGGAATAATATCCAGCTTTCCTTCTTGGGTGCGAACGGCCTGACCGAAATCCGTAATGCCGGCGTTGCCCGCATTCGCGGTCTCGAAATGGACGCGGGATACCGTGCTGGCGGCTTCAGCCTGAACGCTGGCTTTAGCTACAATGACGCGTCCATCCGCCGCGACTTCTGCGCTATTGCCAATGCAACTTTTGATTGCACGACCGCTGGCAATTCCTTGCTGGCGGACTCCGGATCGCGCTTGCCTGTGACTGCCAAGGTTAAGGGCAATGCGATTGCACGTTATGAATTCCCCGTCGCTGATTGGGATGGTCATGTGCAGTTTGCGGCCAATCACACCGGCAGCCGCCGGAGCGATTTGCGGCCCGCGCAAAATGCCATCAAGGGCAATCTGGATGCGTATACCACCGCTGACTTCTCCGTTGGCGTGAAGAATGACGCATGGGCGATTGAGGCATTTGCCACAAATCTGTTCGATACACGCGGCGTGGTGAACACCGGCGTCCAGTGTCTTGAGACGGTCTGCGGAACGGGTGTCACGGCGTCAACGCCAACAGGCGGCGCGTTTTACGACGTCCTCATCAAGCCACGCGTGATCGGCGTGAAATTCTCGCGCGATTTTTAACGATTGTTCACTTTTCTTCGCAAAGAAAATTTGTAGTAAGAAAAGTGTAACTTCGTGCTGAAACGCATGACATAAAGTTTGTCGCCAAAAGCGACAGGGGGAGGAAGCCGGATCTGAAAAGGTCCGGCTTTTTCATTTCCCGTTTTTGTGTTCTCTAGGCAAATATCCGTTTGAACAGGCTGCGGTCGGCGAGCACTTCTGCCGCGCAATTATGCCCTGGAGCGCCCGTCACGCCGCCGCCGGGATGGCTACCCGCGCCGCACATATACAGGCCCTTTAATGGCCCGCGATAGGCGCCATGGCCCAAAATGGGGCGCGCGGACCATAATTGGTCGAGGCTCATATTGCCGTGCATGATGTCACCGCTGACCAGTCCGAATTTCCGTTCCAGTCCTTTGGGGCTAAGGATTTGGCGGCCCAAAACCGACGCGCGGAAGCCGGGGGCATAAGCCTCCACTGTGTTAATGATATCATCGGCGGCTTGGCCTTCTTCGGCATCCCAATGGCGTGGCGTGCCATCCGCATTGGCGGGGAGTTCTGGCGCAAATTGCTGGCAGAACAGGCTCGCAACATGCTGCCCTGCGGGCGCAAGGCTGTCGTCGACGGTGGAGGGGATAAGGATTTCGACGATGGGCTTTTGCGACCAGCCATCGCGCTTCGCATCCAAGAAGGCGCGGTCCATATAATCCAATGTCGGCGCGATGATGATGCCTGATTGATGATGCTCGCCCGCTTCGGGCAGGCAGGTGAATTTGGGCAGTTCGGACAAAGCGACATTCATGCGGAATGTGCCGCTGCCTGCCTTGAAACCCTTTACGCGGCGTTTGAATTCGGGTTTCAGGTCGGCATCATCGAATAGGCGTTCGTAGAGCAGCTTTGGCCCAACATTGGATATAACGCGGTCTGCGACGATTTCTTCGCCGCTTTCAAGGCGTACGCCCGCGACTTTTTCACCGTCCACCAACACGCGTGATACGGGTGCTTCTAGGCTGATGTCTACGCCCAGATCGCGGCATACCTTAGCCATGATCTGCGTAATTGTACCCATGCCGCCAATGCTGTGGCCCCACGCGCCCTTATTGCCATTCACTTCGCCAAAGACATGGTGCAGCAAGACATAAGCGCTACCGGGGGTATCGGGGCTGGCATAATTGCCGACGACGGCGTCGAATCCAAAGGCAGCCTTGACCGCTTCGCTTTCGAACCAGCTATCCAAGAAACTGCGCGCCGATTTGGTGAACAGTTCCAGCACATCACGTTGTTGCGACAGGTTGAGCTTCATCAGCCCGCGCCCTTGTACGGCGGCATCGATAAGGGTCTTTAAGCCATCGCCGACATTCGGCGGCGACCGCAATGCAAGGTCGCGCAGGACGTCTGCGACGCCTTCCAACATGTCATAATATTGCGGCAGGACCGCTGCATCATGCTTTGAAAAGCGCGCAAATTCCGCCTGCGTGCGTTCCAGCCCGCCACCGAGTTTCAAATAGCCGCCATCTTCTTGCGGCAGGAAATTGGAGATGGGCCGTTCAATGACGCGATAGCCATGATCGACCAATTTCATATCGGCAATGACCTTCGGTTGAAGCAGGCTGACGGTGTAGCTAGCGACCGAATTGCGGAAGCCGGGGTGGAATTCTTCGGTAACCGCCGCGCCGCCGACGACATCGCGGCGCTCGACGATGCGGACCTTTAGGCCAGCGCGCGCGAGATAAAAGGCGCAGACAAGGCCATTATGGCCAGCACCGATGATGAGGGCGTCATATTTCTGGGTCATTTTTTGCTCCAGCCCGATGCCGGGCGTTGTTCGAGGCAAGCCTCGGGAATGATGTTGCGGATTTGGCGGCAGAAGCTTTTCAAGCACACTTCCTTGTCGGACAGCGGCCCCATGGAAAAACTGCGGCTCGCCATGCCTTGCTGCACGCGGGTGATGAGGACGGTGTCCTCGGCATTGACTTGCCGGTTGATCCGCCAATTGAGGTAACGCGCGGCGCGCATTTCGCGGCGGTCATCTTTAAGGACGTAACTGATTTCCCGGATCACGCAGCTATCGGGGCCGGTGGGCAGCCATTGCATGAAATCCACCTGATCGGGGTAAATGTCGAAAGCGACCGAGGGCCATAGCTTGAAATAGAGCCAGCGTTTCTGATTGGCGGCGGGCAAATGCGGCACAGGTGGCAGCAGGTTTTGATAGCCGCGTTCCGACCAATTGGCCGATGGCCGGTCGACAAGGTCGCCCCACATGCGGTCCACATGCGGTTCCGCCTCAACACCATAGCTTTTGCCGAACAAGCGCGTGAGGCCAGGATGCGCGACAGGGATGTGCAAGCCATCGGAATAATTGTCGCCGACATTTTTCCAGTTCACCGCGCGCGGCCGCATGGTGACGCGGCCAAGTGCCCGCAATTCTTCAAAACGGTACGGCGCAACTTGCGCTTCATAAGGGGCCATCATGTCGGCCACCGAAGGTCCGCCGCTTTCCAGACGGACGAAAATGAACCCGCGCCAGATTTCCATATCGACGGGGACTAGGCCGGCCTTGTCCTTGTCGAGCGTGGGGTAAGAGGCGCTGTCGGGTACGCCGGTCAAGCGGCCATCGAGATCATAAGTCCAAGCATGATAGGGGCAGACCAATTTCTTGGCGCAACCGCCCGAACCATCGACCAAGCGGCTGCCCCGGTGGCGGCAGACATTGGTGAATGCGCGCAATATGTCGTCATTGCCGCGCACCACGATGACGCTTTCATTGATATAATCGAGGCTGTGCCAGTCACCTTCACCCGCAACGTCGCTGACATGGCACACCACTTGCCATGATGGACGGAAGATGCGGTCCACCTCAAGCGCGGCAAATTCAGGATCATCATAGGTCCACGCCGGCAGGCTCCAACCTTCCAAATGATCGTGCGGTGTATGTGCGCCTGATTCGGACATCTTGCTCCCCTTGTTATACGAGTGTATAACAGCGGCATGCAATTGCGACAAGTCTTCACCCGCGAAAGTGCTGATACACGCCGCGACGCATTGATTGCGGCAACGGCGCGCTGCTTATCCACGCGCGGGGCGCATGGGACATCGGTGCGCGCAATTTGCGTGGAGGCAGGGGTTTCGGCGGGTTTGCTGCGGCATTATTTTGATGGCATTGATGCGCTGGTCGCCGCAACCTATCGCGCGACGGGGGCGCGGGTCGCGGCGGCTTTGCACGCTGCGGTTGATGCGGTTACGGCAGAGGACCCGCGTGGCCGGTTGCTAGCCTTTGTCACCGCAAGTTTTCGCGCGCCGATTGCCGATCCGGAGTTGCTCGCCACTTGGCTGGCGTTTTGGAGCCTGTCGCGCACAGTGCCGGCCATTGGTGCAATCCATGACGAAATCTATGCCGAAAACCGGCAGGATATGGAGCAGCTGATCCTTGCCTGCCCCAATGCACCCACAGACGCCCGATTGGCCGCCGTGGCGCTGACCGCCTTGGTTGATGGCCTGTGGCTTGAACTCAGTCTGGGCAACGCGCCTTTCAGCGTTAGCGAGGCTGAGGCTTTGGCCGAAAAATGGCTGGATAGTTTTATTTGAGATGGCAAGCGCGCTTGTCACAGCGCTGCAACAGCAATGGATTAGCCAGTGCTGCGAAGCACCGTTGCGGTGCACCCAACGGATATTTGGGAATACAAAAGGGGGAAGCCGGACATGTCATTACTAATCGATCGCCGCCAATTGCTGGCAACCGCGGGATTTGGTCTGGGCGGGCTGATGCTGCCGGGCGGCGCTGCGATGGCGCAGACGCTTTTGGGCCTCACCGGATTTACCCATAATGTCGCGAGCGGTGAGCCCGGTCCGGACTCGGTGCTGTTGTGGACACGTTATGTGAACCCAACGGGCGGCGCATCCAAAGTGCGTGTTGAGATTTCGGAAAGTCAGGATTTTGCCAAGATTGCGGGTGGCGGTGAAATGGTCACGGGGCCATGGCGCGACCATACGGTGAAAATCACCGTCGACAATCTTGCGCCGGGCAAATGGCATTGGTTCCGCTTCATCGCGCCCGATGGCAGCATTTCGCCCATCGGCCGCACCAAGACTCTGCCCGTGGGCAAAGCGGCGAAATTTAATATCGCGGTGTTTTCCTGCTCCAATTTGGGCTTTGGTGAATTCAACGCTTATGGCCATGCCGCTGCGCGCGATGACATTGATCTCGTGCTGCACATGGGCGACTATATTTATGAATATGGCCGTGGCGGCTATGATGGCGGCGCAAAATTTGCCGCGCGCATTTTCCCGGCGGATGAAATCCTGACATTGGCGGATTATCGTTTGCGCTATGCCAGCTATCGTTCGGACACGCAGTTACAGGCGCTGCACGCAAACTTCCCGATGATCGCCAATACCGATGATCATGAAACCGCCAATGACAGTTGGGAAGGCGGCGCGCAAAACCACAGCGTGGATGAAGGCGACTGGAATTCCCGGCGCAACGCCGCAATGCAGGTATGGCGCGAATGGTTGCCTGTGGGTGAGCAACCGTGGAAGGAATATCCGATTGGCGAGCTTGCGACTTATTATCGCACCGACACGCGCGCAGTCGCGCGGACCAAGCCTTATGCTTATAGTGACCTTCTTCGCTCTGGTGATCCGGCAAAGGCACTTTCCGAATATCGTGATGGCGCGTGGCGCGATCCGTCCATGACGATGTTGGGCAGCGAACAAGAAGCGTGGCTAGCACGCGCGATTGGCCGCAACAGTTCGACATGGGCGGTGCTCGGTTCGGGTACCAATATGGGCTATAACTACACGCCGGAGAGCGCGATGGATTGGGTGCCCCAATTTGCCCCCGAACGCGCGCGTAATTATGTGCGGCAGGGCATCGCTGCGACAAAGGCAGGCTTACCTTATAATCTCGACAATTGGGGCGGTTACCCTGCAGCGCGTTCGCGCTTGTTGGCGGCGGCGCAGCGCGCAGACGCGAATTTGGTGGTGGTAACGGGCGATAGCCACAATGGCTGGGCTTATGACCTGCCCGAAGGCGGAAAGCCTGCTGGCGTTGAATTTGGCGGCCACAGCGTCTCGTCGCCGGGCTTTGAAAGTGCGATTCCGTTCACGGACCCAGCCGACGTCGCGCGCAGCTTGCTTGGCACCAGCAAACAGGAATTGCGCTGGGTCGATACATCCAACCGCGGCTATATGCATTTGTCGCTCACGCCACAGGCGGCAACCAATGAATGGGTGTTCATGCAGACGGTCAAGGACGTGTCGCTTGCCACCAAGACGGGCCATAAAATGAAAGTGCGGCCTGGCCGCAAGATATTGGAGCAAGCATAAGCGGCTAATTTAACCGCCCAGTTAAATCGCCTTGATTTTGTGCCATCCCTCACGCCATAGATGCAGCAGTGGCGTGAGGAGAGAATGACATGCAAATGGCCGGGCTGGGATATAGCGAAGAACAGATCGAGCTTTTGGATGTGGCCACGAGCTTTTGTCGCGACAAATCGCCTATCGACCGCGTCCGCAAGCTGATGGACAGCGATTTGGGCTATGACGCCGATGTCTGGGGCGAAATGGCGGCCTTAGGCTGGACGGCCATATCGATACCTGAGGCGCATGGAGGCGTTGGCCTGACGCTGGCTGAGGTTGTCCCTGTAGTCGAACAAATGGGGCGGCATTTGATGGCATCGCCTTTGGTATCAACGACCTTGGCGGCACAGGCGATCATGGTGGGCGGCACGGAAGCGCAAACGTCCGAATGGCTGCCAAAGCTTGCAGAAGGCGCAATCGGCACGCTGGCTTTGTCCGAAGCGCATGGCGACTGGGACCTGCAGAATATAACGGCGACGGCAAAGCAGGAGGGTGACAATGTGCATCTGTCCGGCGAGAAATTATTTGTGGCATGGGCCGAGACCGCCGATGTCGTCATTGCGTCAGTGCATTTGGATGGCAAGCCCGCTTTGGTCTTGTTGACCGCTGCCGACGTTGAGGGCCGCCTGCGCCGCGAGGCGATTATTGACGAAACCAAGCGCAGCTTTGCCTTATCGCTCGATGGCTTGGTCGTGGGGCGCGCGGCGTTGCTGGAAATCGACCGTGCGACATCCACCTTGGCGCATATCGAACAGGCCGCCAATCTGCTGCAGAGCGCGGAAATGTGTGGCGGATCGCAAAGCGTAATCGATTATACCGTCAGTTACCTGCAAACGCGCAAGCAATTTGGCAAGCTTATCGGCGAATATCAGGCGCTGAAGCACCCGACGGTTGACGCTTATGTCGAATATGAAAAGGCGCGGTCGCATTTGTATAGCGCGGCCAATAGTTTCAGTGACCAAGGCGTTGGCGAAATCGCCGTGCGCATGGCCAAGGCGGCGGCAGATGCAACCTATAGCTTTGCCGCCGACCGGGCGATTCAATTTCATGGCGGATTTGGCTTTACCCATGATTGCGATGCAGGCCTGCATCGCCGCGCGGCAATATTTCATGCGTCGCAATTTGGCGATGCGGCATGGCAACGCGCAAAGCTGGCTCCTTTGCTGCTTGGGTGAATGGGCTTCATGCAATTTTCTGACTTCTGATAATCACTGCACGGTCGGTCGAAGACAGGTTACGCGCCCGCGGTCGCGGCGCCAAAACGCGTTTGGCCGATCCATATATAGTCAACAGAGCAGCGGATCCCGACGTCATTTTCAAGACGGTAAAAGTTTACCTTTTTTTACAATGTATCTCTAAGCCGCAGTATTGGCTAAGTTTCGCGATATAGTTTCATATTGGCTGTATTCATTCCCGTTCCGGCGGCGATATGCCGTGCATTTATACGCACCTGACTTAACGGATTGAATATAAGGCATAAGTATCGGGTCGCCTTGATACTTATCCATGTTCATTTTGCACGAACGCGAAACATGGGTGCATATTGCGATCCTATGCACCGATGTTTTTCCATAATGCGAGCAGCTGGAGGAATATGTTTGATTTACAGAGCGATTCCGATGTGACGGATCAAATTCATACGTTTGACGTTCCGATAAAGCTGACGCGTGCGCAATTGGAAAAAATGCTGCGCGCCGTGGCGTCAGATGTCGACGATGTTAAAGTGCAGTCAAGCCCAGCAGAAACGGGCAATGCCTTAACGGCTATGGCGGTGAAAAAGGCGCAGGACCTTATCGAGATTACCAAGCGTCAACTACTTGACGATCAACGCCCTTTTCAAATTTGCGTTTTGTCGTTGACCAAATATGACTCTCCTTCGTGACGCATTGGAAGGGAATGGTGCGAGGATTCAAGACCATCGAGTGAATCTATATGTGTGTGCAACGATATGAACAGGTGGCGGTGATGTGGGTAGAAATTTAGCCAGCATCCTTTTGTATCGCAAAAGCCTTTATCAACGCATGCACCGCAGGGTCAGGATTAGCATTTCTAAGCGTGATGGCGCTGACGTCATAGCGCGCGCCGTCGCTGAGGGGCATGGGCATGACCGTCAGGTTAAGCGCACGTGCCTCGCGATGCGCGAAGGATGCGGGCAATAAGGTAATCATGTCGCTTTCCGCGACCAGAGCGAGGCACGACACGAGACTGAGAACGCGGTAATGCGGGAAGCCTGAGCGGCGATGTTTTTCCTCTATATCTGACGGAATGGCGGAACGGTAGTTTCTATCATAGCCCGGAATGGCCCATTTATACTGCAGCATTTCATCCGCGCCCAAGGTTCCTTGCAGCGCCGGATGGTCTTGGCGCATCACGGCAACATAGGCCTCGTCGATAATCTTATTGATGCGAAACAACCGCTGTTCGGGAATGGCGCTCACGCTCGTGGAGTGAAAAAGCAACATGTCCGCTTCGCGTTGGCGCAACCGGTCCGCGGCGATATCTAAAGGAAGAGTTTCGGCGGTCACGCGAATGTCGGGATACGCCTTGTAAAAGGAGGTGAGGGCTGGCGCTAAGGATGCTTCCATCACGGCGGGCCCGGCAATGAGCCGCAAATGTCGTGTGCCCGATAAGACTTCATCACCGATTTGATCGGCTAAAGCCAAAAGCTCCTCCGCCCTTTGCGCGAGGCGGTTGCCGGCATCTGTGGGGACAACGCTGCGTGTGGTCCTGTTGAACAATTCTGTGCCCAGTTCTTGTTCAAGCAATTGCAACGATTTGGTAAGCGCCGAATGTGTCATGCCAAGCTCGTGTGCGGCCCTGCTAAAGCTTTTGTGGCGATACACGGCGACAAACCGGGATAGTCTATTCAGATTTATATTCATGTTCCAATAATTACATAATATGCATTTATTATTCAATTTTATAAATTTTTGGCCCGTTTATTTCCGTCATCAATCTTGGGAGGGAAATGTGTGACCAT
This sequence comes from Sphingorhabdus sp. EL138, assembly GCF_945862485.1. Taxonomy (GTDB): domain Bacteria; phylum Pseudomonadota; class Alphaproteobacteria; order Sphingomonadales; family Sphingomonadaceae; genus Sphingorhabdus_B. The sequence continues at coordinate 17,329 of NZ_CAMAYF010000017.1, read as the reverse complement.
AGGGCAGTTTATCAACCAAAATTGGTTCGTAATCGCACTTGCCGCTTTTGCACTGGGCATATTGTTCGAACTGGGCGCCATTCGCATGTTCAAACGCAAGGGCGATGTGCCGTTGAAAGATTCGGCGCTCTCGATTTTTCTGGGGCTCGCAAGTGACCCTGTAAACGCGATATTTGCCTTCATCACCACCGGCGCTTTGTTTGCCGCAGCCCCCTTTGCCGTGGGCGACATTCCCACCACTTGGGGAACGTTCTTATTGTGCTTCGTTCTCGATGATCTGCGGTTCTACGTGCACCACCGCATATGCCACCGCGTCCGGTGGGGTTGGGCCATGCATGTCGTGCATCATTCATCCACCAATTTTAACATGCCCATTGCGCTACGCCAAAGTTGGATGAAACATTTTACCGGCACGATGATGCTGAAAATTCCTCTGATTTTAATCGGCTTTGACCCGGTATTGGTTATTTTTTGCGGGGTCTTAAATGCCACCTACCAATTCTTCCTCCACACCGAGACGATTGATCGTTTGCCACGCTGGTTTGAATTTATTTTCAACACGCCGAGCCACCACCGTGTGCACCATGGGCGAAATCCAGAGTATTTGGATGCGAATTTTGCGGGCACGCTGATCATCTGGGATCGCATGTTTGGCACATTTGTGGAGGAGGACCGCGCCGTGCCCGTTGATTATGGCTTGGTCAAAAATCTGGAGACATTCAACCCCGTCACTATCTTAACGCATGAATATGTGGGCATAGCGCAAGATGCGACGCAGCGCGGGCTGAGTGTGTGGCAGAGATTGTGTTATATTTTTGCGCCGCCCGGCTGGAGCCATGATGGATCACGTTTGACATCAGCGGATATTAAACGTGAGGCGGGTTTGCTGACCCAAAATGATGCAATCGGGCCGTTGCCGAGAACATGATGCCCGCCCATTACGCATTATCGGATGCGGCCATAGTGCTCGTCTCCTTATTTGCAGGACAAGCGCTTTGGCGAAACATGAAGGCTTTGCCTGCATTTGCCATGGCGTGTTTCGGGGTGGCGGCCTGTATTGGCGTGGTGCGCTTTGGCGGCGGCTTGCAGGATGCATTGGCCGCGTTGCATTCCGGTGCGTCGCAATATTTGGGCCTTGCCGGGGCCTTCGCGATTTTGGCGCATTATTTGCTCCCGCCGAAAGGCCGAAATGGGATAGCAATAATTTTCATTATATTATCCGTTGCCTTGGCGATCTTCTGGTTCGCGAAACCCTTTCTGGGCCCCTTATTCTTGCTGGCTCTTGCGGTTGCATTTGCTGCCTCGATTGTGCGGCCCGGCCCATCGCGGCCTTCATGGCTTGTGCCTGTTGCCTGCGCCGTGATGCTTGCAAATACATTGTTCATCCGCCGTGCGGCGTGGCTGGATGAGGCGGTATCTTGGCATGCCTATCATCTAATCATCGCGCTGGCGCTCGCGGCGCTGGCAAAGGGTTTGATGACTACCAAACAGCGCGTGTCGTAACCAAAATCCAGCCTGTCTGACGGCCGGTGTTGAATAGGCGTTCAATGTTTGATACGCCAGCTCATGCCTCAAGTTAAAACTGATCGTCGTCAACATATTATTGCCTCGGCAATTGCTGTTTTGGCTGAATATGGAATAGTTGAATTCACGTTCAATAAGGTTGCGCGCCATGCAAATATCTCGGCGGCGCTGATCGTGCATTATTTCACGAGCAAAGACGCCTTGCTCGAAGCCGCCTTCCGCGCCGTCGTACGCCAGTTGAACCATCAGGCAACGGCGCGCCTCCAGCTGGCTGCCGGACCCCGCGCGCGCATAGAGGCGTTGGTGGACTCGCATTTGGGGCATAATGATTTTTCCGAGGAAATGGCGCGGGTTTGGTTGTCTTTCTGGGGACAGGCGCTGCATGTGCCGCAACTGGCGCGCGTGCAAAGGGCGCATCAACAACGCATGTTGTCGAATTTAAAGTTTGATCTGCGAAAGCTGGTCGACACGCGTGAAATATTACCCATGGCGCATACCATAGCGGCTATGATTGACGGCGTCTGGCTGCGTGCGGCGATGAATGGCGGGGCGGCGCTGCAGAATGGGTTGGCCCGCGACCTTATTTTTGATTTCATTGCGCGCAATGTGTCTGCCACGCGACCTGCGCCGCTTGCATCGCATTTTGACACGATCAACCCAGCGACAGGGCAATTGCTCGCGACCATCCGCATCGACGGACAGGCAGAGGTCGACAAGGCTGTGGCCCGCGCGGCCCATGCCCAAAAGCTATGGGCGAAAACGCCGGGTGTAGAGCGGGGGCGAATTCTGCACCGCGCCGCTGCTTTGCTGGTGGAACGCAATGACATTCTTGCGCGGCTTGAAACGCAAGATACGGGCAAGCCCATTCAAGAAACCAGCGCGGTGGATGTTATATCTGGTGCGGATTGTATCGAATATTATGCGGGGCTTGCGCGCACCATTGCCGGTGAACATCATGATCTGGGCACGGGTGCATTTGGCTACAGCCGACGGGAGCCCTTGGGCGTCGTTGCGGGCATTGGCGCGTGGAATTACCCCATACAAATTGCGTGTTGGAAATCTGCGCCCGCTTTGGCGTGCGGCAATGCCATGATCTTCAAGCCTGCGGAGTTGACGCCACTCACCGCGATAGAGCTTGAGAAAGTCTATCTTGAGGCGGGCCTTCCCGATGGTTTGTTTCAGGTCGTACAAGGCAAAGCCGAGACGGGCCGATTGCTCAGCCTCCATCCCGACATCGCCAAAGTGTCGCTGACCGGCGAAGTGGGCACGGGCAAAAAGGTGATGGTGGATGCTGCAGGCACGCTGAAATATGTTACCTTTGAACTGGGCGGAAAATCGGCTTTGATCATCTTTGAAGATGCCGATTTGGACGAAGCGGTATCGGGCGCGTTGCTCGCCAATTTTTATTCGGCGGGTGAAGTGTGCACCAACGGGACCCGCGTTTTTGTGCATAAAAATGTCCGTGATGCGTTTCTGGCAAAATTGAAGGCGCGGACGCAGGCGATGGTGATCGGCGACCCGCTCGATCCCGCCACGCAAATGGGCGCATTGATTTCGCAAGCGCATATGGAAAAGGTCTTAGGTTATATTGCTCTGGGGCGGGAGCAGGGCGCCACTTTGCTCACAGGCGGAAAGCGGGCGGTGCGTGGCAATCTGGCCCAAGGGGCGTTTATCGAGCCGACTATCTTTACGCACTGCACCGATGACATGGCTATTGTGCGCGAAGAGATTTTTGGTCCCGTCATGGCGGTGCTCGATTTCGAAGATGAGGCGGAGGTTGTCGCGCGGGCGAATGACACCGAATTTGGTTTGGCGGCCGGTATTTTCACCAACAATCTGACGCGCGCCCACCGTGTGATCGCGGCGTTGGAGGCGGGCACTTGCTGGATAAATACTTATAATATTACGCCAATTGAAATGCCATTTGGCGGCAATAAACAATCGGGTCTTGGCCGCGAAAATGGCAAGGCGGCGATTGAACATTATACCCAACTTAAAAGCGTCTATGTCGCGATGGAACCAATCGATGCACCCTATTGAGGCCGCAGATTATATCATTGTCGGCGCTGGGTCGGCTGGGTGCGTGCTGGCGGATCGGTTGAGCGCCGATGGTGCGCATCAGGTCATATTGCTAGAATATGGCGGCAGTGACCGCTCGGTCTTGATTCAGATGCCCGCCGCACTTGCCTACCCCATGAACACCAAAAGGTGGAATTGGGGTTATGAAAGCGAGCCGGAGCCGCATTTGAACAACCGACGCCTGAATTGCCCCCGCGGCAAGGGGCTGGGCGGATCATCATCCATCAACGGCCTTGTCTATGTGCGCGGCAACGCGCTCGATTTTGAACATTGGAAAGAAGAGGAAGGCGCAACAGGATGGGGCTATGCCGATGTGCTGCCTTATTTCAAACGCGCCGAAGGGCGGGCCGAAGGCGGGGACACCTACCGCGGCGGCGATGGCCCCTTGTCGACCAGCTATGGCCCGCTCGACAATCCGCTGCATCAGGCCTGGCTCGATGCGGCGCAGCAAGCGGGCTATAGCTTGACCGAAGATTATAACGGCTATGCCCAAGAAGGCTTTGGCCGGATGGATATGACGGTGCGGAACGGCACGCGCTGTTCAGCGGCGAAGGCCTATTTGTACGAAGCGCGCAAGCGAACCAATCTGAAAGTCATAGAAAAGGCACTGGTGACGCGCATCCTGTTTGACGGCACGCGCGCCATCGGGGTGGAGTATGAACGCGCAGGTCAAATGCATCAGGTGCACGCGGGGCGCGAAGTCATCTTGTCGGGCGGGCCTATCAATTCCGTGCAGCTGCTCAAGCTTTCCGGCATTGGTCCAGCAGAGGAGCTAAAAGCGCATGGCATTGAGGTGCGCGCGGACCGTCCGGGTGTGGGCGCGAACCTACAGGATCATCTGGAATTTTATTTCCAAATGGCCTGCACCCAGCCCATCACTTTGTACGGCAAGGCAAATCTGCTCGGTAAATTCATGGTCGGTGCACAATGGCTATTGGGTCGGTCGGGGTTGGGGGCGTCAAACCAGTTTGAGAGCTGTGGCTTCATCCGCAGCCGTGCCGGTATCAAATACCCCGATATCCAATATCATTTCTTTCCGATGGCGATCAATTATGACGGATCGTCGCTGGCATCCGAACATGGTTTTCAGGCCCATGTCGGCCCCATGCGGTCAAAAAGCCGGGGCACCGTAACGCTCAAAAGCGCAGATCCGCACGACAAGCCCAAAATCTTGTTCAACTATATGAGCCATCCTGACGATTGGACAGACATGCGGTCCTGTGTGCGGCTGACGCGGGAGATTTTCCAACAACCCGCCTTTGCGCCATTTCGCGGGCGTGAGATTCAACCCGGCGCGGACTGTGTTACCGATGCGCAAATTGACGCCTTCATTGCCGAACATGTCGAAAGCGCGCTGCACCCAAGTTGCACATGCAAGATGGGCAGCCCGCGTGACCCGATGGCCGTGGTTGACCCCGAATTGCGTGTCATCGGTGTCCAAGGGCTGCGCGTGGTGGATAGCGGCGTGATGCCGACCATCACCACAGGCAATTTGAATGCGCCAACGATCATGATCGGGGAAAAGGCGGCCGATCATATTCTTGGCAAGCCGATGCTCGCCCCATCGAATGCGCCATTTTACGTCGCGCCAAATTGGAATGATGCCCAAAGATGATAGAAACGATAGTTGAGCCAGCCCGTAAAGTTGATGTGATCCGCCACACCGATGTCCTCGTCGTCGGCTCTGGCCCCGGTGGCCTTGCGGCCGCATTGGCATCGGCGCGGGCGGGCGTCGAAACAACCTTGCTCGAACGTTATGGCTGTTTCGGCGGCAATATCACGCAGGTCGGGGTGGAGGGCTTCGCATGGTATCGGCACCCAGCCACCATCGACAGCGAAGGCATCGGGCGTGAATTTGAAGACCGCGCCAAATTGATGGGCGCGGCCATGCCGGAACCGCAATCGATCAGCCATAGTCTGGATGCCGAAGCCTTCAAATTTGTCGCAGATACGCTTGTCGAGGAAGCCGGCGTCATCCCCATGCTGCACCGATTATGTGTGGCGCCCATCATGGATGGGAACACAATCCGTGGCGTGATTGTCGAAAGCAAGGCGGGCCGGGAGGCCATTCTTGCCAAACGGGTGATTGACGCGACAGGGGATGCCGACATTGCCCACCGTGCTGGCGCGCCCACGCATATGCACCCCGTGGACGAAATGATGTCGGTCTCGGTCATGTTTTCCATGTGCGGCGTGAACAAGACGCGGTTCATCGATGCGGTAAAGGCCGATCCGCAAACCTATGGCGACTGGGCCGTGGGCGGGGAGTGGGAAGTGATTACCAGCGGTAAAGAGGATGAAATGTTCTCGCCCTTTTTGCGCAAGCCCTTTCAAAAGGCGTTAGAGGCGGGCCTGATACCCGATAGCGTTAAGACAATGGCTGGCACTTGGGGCACAGTGTCGGATCAGGGGGATTTGACCTATCTCAACATGTGTCATTTATATCTGGACGGCACAGACCCCGATGCCCTGACACATGGAGAAATGGCAGGGCGTAAGCAGGCAATGCATGCCATTGCAGCGTTGCAAGCGTTTATGCCCGGCTGCGAAGATGCCAAGTTGCGCAACTTCGGTATGACATTGGGCATTCGCGATACGCGCAAGATTGATGCGGTGTATAATATGACCGCCGATGATGTGATGGAGCAAGGCCGCTTTGACGATAGCATCGGTATCTTTCCCGAATTTATCGACGGCTATGGCTATCTTATCTTGCCGACGACAGGGCGCTATTTTCAACTGCCTTACCGGTCGATGTTACCCAAAAATGTCCGGCATTTGATTACCGCTGGCCGCGTGATTGGCGGCGATAAGGTCAGCCATGCTGCGGTCCGCAACATGATGTGCTGCGCCGTTGCGGGGCAGGGCGCGGGCGTTGCCGCGGCAATGGCCGTCAAATCGGATCGCGATTTTTCTGAGGTCAATATTAGCGACGTGCAACAAGAACTCCGCCGCCAAGGCGCGCGCCTATTTTAAGTTAGCGCCGTTACGAAGCGAGGTCAGATTCCAGCGTCGCTTGGAGGCGTTTGCGGAACAGCAGGATGAGAATGCCGCCAGCCAGCGCGATGGCGGCATCCATTGCCCAAAAAACCGACGGGTGCATTTGGTCAAAATAGCTGCCGATCCATCCCGCCAGCACATGCCCGATAAAGGGCGAGAGGAAGGCAACGCCCATCAAAATAGAGGCCATACCCGCAGGGGCGGCTCGGCTGACGATGGCTAAAGTTGTCGGCCAATAATACATCCAGGCCAGCCCCATGATCAGCCAGCCCGCAATGGCCCATCCGGCGTCCACACTGTCGGGCCCGCTGTGTCCCATATTGCCATAAGCGAAAAGAAGCGCGGCAACGGCAATTATGGTGGATCCAATACCGACCTTCGTCACGCTGCTCGGTTCGATGCCACGCTTTGCCTGCCATGCCCAAAATATCACCAGCGCAGGGGCCGCCAATATGGCGCCGATGGAATCCATCGATGCAAACCAACTGGAGGGCACGTCGCCCAGCGATGTCGCCAAATTCACATATTGATCGACCCACAAGATACCGATGCTCCACACCATCGGATAGGCAATTTCGGCCGGTATAGTCAGGGCAATGACGAGGAGGAGGACCCATAAGCGTTTGCGCTCAGCCTTGGTCATCGGCGCAGATTTTTCGCGTTTGCGGGCTACTGGACGATCATCGGGTAAATGGCGCTGACCCAATATATAGGCAAGCAGCGCAACCAGCATCAACACGGCGGCCACCGCGAACCCCGCATGCCAGCCATAGACCGCCGCAACCAGACCCGTCACGAGCGGCCCGCTTGCAGCGCCAATGCAGATACCGGTCGAAAAAATGGTGAAGCCGCGTGACCGCATGGACTCATCAGACGGGGGGTACAATGCGCCAACCTGCGCAGAAATATTGCCCTTCAGAAATCCTGACCCCAGGATCAGAAGCAAGAGCGCGAATAGAAAGCTGGCATAAAAGGACATCGCCAGATGCCCCGCGCTCATCAAGATGACGCCGAGCATTACCGTGCGCTTTGCCCCCAATATCCGGTCGGCAACCCAGCCCCCGACGATCGGCGTGAAATAGACAAGCCCGGCATACCAACCATAAATGATTGCGGAAAAAGCAACGTCGCTCATCGCCCCCCGAAACTCGAACAGATTGCGAAGGGCGGGGAGGCCAATGACCTGCGCCGCATTTTCCGGCAGCAGCAGCTCTTTCACCATATAGAGCGTGAGCAACGCCGACATCCCATAAAAGGAAAAGCGCTCCCACATCTCAGTGAAGGATAAATAGAATAAGCCTTTGGGGTGACCGGATGGCTGGCCAATAGCGGTTTGTTCGATGCTACCCACGCTTATTCCCCCGATATTCTGTGCGCCCTAGTCGCATGTGTTACTATGCCCGCTTAAGTGCAGGGTGCAAGGGAATGATGGACGCTGCTAAGCGCACAGTAGCAATATCATCGCATCACGTTAGGATAGCCGACTTTGATAGGAAACATCGCGGCAGTAGTGCCCAATATTTTGATGATCGTACATATGATCTGAAGAGGAGCCGAGCGTGAAATTTAGCTTTGCCGCCTTAACGCTTGCACCTTTTTGTGCATTCCTACTGGCAAGTTGTGGCGGAGACAGCTCGGGCTCCACTGCGAACGCTGGCACGCCCAACCAATCACAAGGGACATCTACGCCCGCGGCAACCGCGCCCTTTATCGAAATCAAATTTGCTTATGAGGTCCATAGGTTTGCGACACGCGATCTTGTGCCGACTTATACCTATGCCGGGGTAAATTATCCCGGCGGTGTTGCTGATATCTTCCCTCAAGCCAGCATGGCTTTGGATTTTGAGGGGGGGCGATACCCAGAGGTCATCATTCCGTTGAGCAAGGCTTATGGTACCCCCGCTTATGCGGCCTTACCTTATGTGCTGCTCTCAAACGCGGATGGCCGTCTGCGCTATGATTCTGGATTGAACGCCCAATTGCCCTCTGTCTTTGGCGCGCGGCGGGCCGCAGCTTTGCAGGTTGCGGGGAAGCCGATGGCATTTTTCGTGGCGCACAATGTTTCGGGTTCATATCGCGATCCCAAAGCACATGGCAGCGCTGTCCTGATTGGGCAAAGGTCCGGAACCATTGGGGCCGTTGCGAATGCGATCCCGCGCTTACCCCATAAGGATACATTGCCAGATGATGCGGTGGACGCCCATTCGATGGCAGCGGGCGACGTGAATGGTGATGGCTTAGATGATATATTAATCGGAAACTGGACGGCTTTTGGAGATGGCTTCCGCCCTGTCTTACTCACGCAGCAGTCCAGCGGACGATTTACGGCATCAAACGACCCATTTTTTGAACAATTGCTTTCGGTTCCGATGACCAATCCAAGATCGGAGGGCAATGAGGGCTTCAACCTTCTTCTCGATCTGCATCTGGCTGATCTGAACGGCGACAGATTTGCTGATCTCGTGGCCGGATTTGGCCATGGCTCGACACCGAGCCTGCTTTTCTTCAACAAGAATGGGCGCTTTTTTTTCAATGAGGGCGTGGCTTTGCCACCCAGCATTTATGGCATTGATACAAATCTGCATATGGAAACCAGAAGCGCCGATTTCGACAAGGATGGCGATTTGGACTTGCTTATCCAACATTCCAGATATGTCCCTTATTATGGCGGCAATTATCTGCAGCTGCTGAGAAATGATCGGGGCGTCTTTACCGATATAACCGCCGACGCGATCCCGCAGGATCAATCGGACATCCGCGCGGCGCGCCTCAACTGGTCACCTGATGTTTTTATACAAGATCTAGATGGTGATAGCCTGAAAGACATTGTCTACGGCCTCAGCAATGGCCAACTGCTTGTGTTCTTCAATCAGGGGTCTGGCCGCTTTTCGCGTTTGGCAGCGACGCTCCCTCAAAACCAATCGGGGCGTTTGTTAGCCGTGGGAGATTTCAACGCTGATGGCGGTCCTGAACTTTTATATTATCAATATGGCGGCTCTGCGACCGAGAAAGCCTACATCATCAATACGTTTAATCTCAGCTTCAAAAAGCCATGATGACCTAGATGAACGCAGCTACTGTCGCGCCGAAACAGTAATGAAGCATGAACGCTTGCCTAACCGACATTCCGCGCAATACTATTTTTTGGCTATTACTGACTGTTGCGGAACGCAAAGCGCAAAAGATAATACCATAAAGGTTTTGGGTAACGCACGATCTGGTTCAACCGTCGCCTCGTGCCCCGTGTCGGGACTACTGCTATGTGGTGGTACATGCGCAAGATTGCGGTCATTATGCGGCCTCCTTTTTTTCTGAAATGGTGTCGGCGTATGTCTGGAATAGTTCCGTAAAGTGCTCGTCGAGTGTGCGAGCAGTCATAGCTGCGCGGTGCGAAGCCGACCGAAGCTGATGTTGATCGCGATCCAAAAGCCGCATGAGCGCCAGTGCAGCATCATGCGCGTTCCCAGGCACATACGTTTCGCTGAAATCAGGATGGGCAATATCTGCGACCGCGCCTGCATTTGGGAGTAGCAAAGGCAGCCCAGACGCCAGAGCCTCCGACGCGACAAGTCCAAATGTTTCTGCAGATGACCCATGCACCAGCGCATCGCAACTCGCCATTATCGTCGCCAGCGCGGTGCGATTGCGGACAGGCTCAAGCAACTGGATATGCGGGTTGCCGTTTACGTGCTCAATGATTGACGCCTGCTGGTGGCCATTGCCAATCAACACTAAGCCCACTGGCCGTTTTGCCGCCACCCGGGATACCGCATCAACTAGGCAAGGCCAGCGTTTTTCAGGCGTATGGCGCCCAATGCCCAATAACAATGTCGCCGTATCGGGTAAGTTACAACGGGCCAACAAATCCCGGCGAACCGACATATGTCTCCGTGCCGGCGAAAAGACCCCTGCATCTACCCCCATGGGGATATTGACAGCACCAAAGATGCCGCCACTGGCCAGCCTTTTTTGAAGGCTGGGCGATGCACATACGGTGTAGTCAAAACTGTTACACATGCGCCTGAGATAACGCCAGAACCACTCAAACTGCCGATCAATGGTATCGTGCGAGGCAACGCCATCGAACCAGCGATAGGCCCAAGCCGACAGCGGGTCATGATGCATGAATATCGACCGAAGAGCCTTGCCGTTCCAGCTTCGGGCAATCCATGCACCGCGCCATGGGGAGGATGCCTCCAGCACATCGGGTTGTTCGGCGTCCAAAATGGCGTGAACTGGCGCCGCGTCCCAGAACATGCCATATTTTTTGTCAAAAGGCAGCGGCGGCGCTTTTACATAGATGATGCGGCACTCGTTTCCATATTCGACCACTTCGTCTCTATTGCCCGGCGCAATTACCGTTATGGCATGCCCAAGCCGCGCTCCAAATGCGAGCTTCGCATGGATATATGTCCGGACGCCGCCACCTTCGGGCGCGTAAAATTCGCAGACATCGACGATCTTCATGGCTGCCCCCCGGCCGTTTGACTTTTGACCGGGCCAACGCCAATTCCTTGCCGATAATTCATGACAATTGAAATCGGCCGCACACCCGCCTCAACCGCAAGTGCGACTGCCTTGGCCTTTGGTTTACGCAAGCCCAACCTGGGGTTGTTGGCAAAACCGACCCCATCCCCCGAAAGACCGAACTTTCCATTATCATCACGATCATGCAGCAGCGCCAACGCATATCGTCCAGGAGCCGGCGCGCGAATGCATATCGAGACGGGGCCGGCACTCGGCATCGTCATCGGCACCCGCCTAAAGGGTTTGCCAGCCGCAATCAGTAGCTTGTCGCTTTGAAGGAAATCAGCATCATTGTCGGGGTAAAGTTCCAGGATGAGCTTACCTTTGCGGTCCTTTAAGCCGATAACGGTCACGCTTACCGCTGGGCCTGTTTCCGCCGCCCGACAATCTGCGCCACTTCGCCCGCGTTCCGCCTTAGGTGGGACGTTAGCGTGCGCGGAAACAGATGCGCCGATGATTGCGAGGGCCAAGATATACTTCATGACGATTTGCCCATTTCGGGAAATATGTCGCGATTTCGGAAAAGCAGCGCCAATGCCCCCAATAATGCCGCGACCAATATATGTAGTGCCAAGATTGTGGTCGCCGTAAGTGTTATCAGTGTTGAAACCGCGCTGTCCTGGCCGACTAAGAATATAGCGATGACGGCGAAAAGGGCTTCCTTATTCGGCAAAAACGGTAACCGTCCGACCAGGAGCCGTATCATCGATAAGACCAGCCAAAAGCCAAAATGCGGTCCTGGTAAAATTATGAACCATAATAAGGCACACAAAAGCACGCCTGCCGCTAAACGAAGAATGTGGACTCCAAAAATCCACCATAGTTGCGTACGCTCAAGCGTGAATACACGGCGCGAAAAGAACAATATCAGGAACGACAGCAACAACAGGGCAGCGGCGCATATGACGGACGTATCCGTATAGGCGCCAAGATGCAGTTGCGACAAAAATGGATAGGTTAGAAGCAACAACAGCAACGCGACGAGATTTGCCGCCAAGGCAGAGAGAATGTTGACGTCCTTTATGGCCCCAAAGGGCGCCGCGCTTAATTCCGTGCGTTTACGCGCCCATAGATAAAAATAGACTTCGCCAGAATAGGATATGAGCACTTCATTGCCGATGCGTTTGGCAAGAAGGATAAAAAAGCCTGACGCAGGCAATGCCCAAAGACGCCGAAAAATAATCCAGTCGGCAATGGGAAGAGCGAAATATAATGCGAGTAGAACCGGCAGAAACCATAAATTTTGCGGTAATGCATTGTGCAACTGCTTCGCGTCTATCTGGCCAAGTTGAAGCACGAGGGCGATCAACAAAGCACCCGACAGGATACGCGACAGCCAGGTCGACCAAAGCTTTCGCTCGGGCTTGAGCGCTGGCAAATCAAGATGCGCAAAAGGTGTGGCGGTCAAGGTCACGCGACAACCCAGTTGCGGTCTCGCAGAACTGTATCGCGCTGTCCACGCGCATCGAACCGATTGGCTAAAAACCGGTAGAAAAAGTCATGCTGCCGTGACCGCGGGGTCAAATGGTACATCACACGCTCCGCCAGCGTCCAACGTACATTGCGGCGGTCAGCCCGACGGTCTGATGTCGTGCACCAAAATTTCGAATGATAAATTTGCCGTCCCTGTTTCAGCACGCGGTGCATCAATTCATGATCTTTTAAAACATATGGCCACAAAGAAGGATCATACCCTCCTGCGGCCTGCAATGCGGCTGTCCGGAAAGTCTGCGCGGCCCCGCTGGTATGGTTTTGATGTGGCAAAATATTCGCAGCGAGCAGCCGGTGCATCATGCTGCCCAAGCCCGCAAAAAATCGTTCGCGGCGAAGATAGGCACATGCAGCGACATACTCCGCGCCATTTGTGTCAAACAGCAAAGTCGCAGCTTCTAGATAATGCGGTGGATAATAAGTGTCGGCGTCACAAATCGCCGTGAATTCCGAATCGACCGCTGCGATTCCGGTCTGCAAGGCATAAACCTGACCAGGCCGAGGTTCATGTAAGAAGGTTACGTTGCCATGATGATCAGCAAGCTGCATGCGTGCATTATCAATGCAGCCGTCGGTCGAACCGTTGTCGACGATGATCAAATCAAAAACTGTCGTCTGTGCAATAATCGACTCTAAGGTCTGTGGCAAAAAGTCTGCCTCATTATAAACAGGTATGACAATAGACCAACGCACAAGCTACCCCCGATAAACTAAGTAGCCATTGCATTCATTTACCAAAGCGTAGTGTCAGAACTGCGTCAGATTTATGATAGAAATATATACGCGCTGTCACAAAAGTCTCCTGAGGGTTCCTGATGGTCATTCAGAGCAAAGCGTTCGGCTTCCCGCCCGGTACCCCGCAGACCAATCCGAACATCACCGTCAATAGCCATAAACCGCATTCCTCCGACTTTCTCAGCCCAATCAGGAACTTGGCGAATGAACACAGAAATTTGTGCACGATTTGTGCATAGCTAAAAAGCTTTATTTAAGCCGCAATCGGCACATCGCTGCGTTTAAATATTGTTATATATCAATGAGTTAAATGGCGCACCCAAGAGGATTCGAACCTCTGGCCTCTGCCTTCGGAGGGCACTTAATGATTAAAATAATTGTTATAAATCAATAACTTATTATGTATTTTTGGGTCGTGTGCACGTTTTGTGCATTTTTTAGCTGTGCAAAATTCGTCATATTCTGACTGTTTTACAGATATTTAAGATGATTTTTAGAAGCCGATTTTCTGTGCTCGTTGGTCTGGTCGGAGTTGCCGTCTACGATAGGGAAATTCACCGTCAAAATTCACCCTCAAGGGTCGGACGGATGCCTTCAAGATCCAAAATATACCCTTCTTTAAGTCTCTTGAACGCTCGGATCTTTTTGCTAGAACCAACGGTAATTGGATCGGTGATTACGCATTGGAAGCTTTATATGAGCAACCCTTGCTGCAGTGGGTGGAAACCAGGGGGCGCATATGAAACACGCAATAAAATCTGTTGTCTTGGCACTTTCCCTTATTTTAGCAAATGTCAGCGTTGCCTATGCGCAGCCTTCTGTGAAGGCTCAGATGGCTTACAATGAAGGTGACTACGAAACAGCATTGAGAGAATGGCGCCCGTTAGCAAAACAAGGGAATGCGGATGCGCAGAGAGCTCTTGGTGAAATGTACCTCAGTGGTAACGGCGTCACGCAAGATTACAACGAAGGCGTGAAGTGGCTCCGCTTGGCGGTAGAACAAGGGAATGCGGATGCGCAGAGAGCTCTTGGTGACATGTACTCCTTTCGCTACACTGGTAATGGCGTTCAGGAAGATTACGACGAAGCCGTGAAATGGTACCGGTTGGCAGCAGAGCAAGATAATGCGGTTGCCCAGTATAATCTTGGTGAATTGATGGTCCGCATCGGTGATGTCGGCTCGGAAGTTTACAAAGAGGGATTGAAATGGCTCCAGTCGGCAGCAATGGGAGGGAATGCGGATGCCCAGAACGCTCTCGGTACGATGTACTTCGAAGGACAAGGTGTCCCGCAAAATTACAAAGCAGCATTGCAGTGGTACCGCTTGTTAGCAGTAAAAGGGGACAAAGATGCGCAGAACCGGATTGGGGAGATATACCGCAAGGGTGAAGGTATCACGCAAGATTACAACGAAGCCGTGAATTGGTTCCGCTTAGCAGCAGAACAAGACAATGCAGATGCTCAGATCAATCTTGCTGATATGTACTACGACGGTGAGGGTGTCACGCAAGATTACAAAGAAGCAATGAAGTGGTACCGCTCGGCAGCAGAGCAAGGGAATGTGGATGCCCAGAACTCTCTCGGTACGATGTACTACGACGGTAAGGGCGTCACACAAGATTACGACGAAGCGGTAAACTTGTACCGCTCAGCCGCAGACCAGGGGGATGCAGTAGGGCAGACCAGTCTTGGTTTGATGTACTACGACGGTGAGGGTGTCACGCAAGATTACAATGAAGCCGTGAATTGGTTCCGCTTAGCAGCAGAGCAAGGGAATGTGAATGCCCAGAACGCCCTCGGTACGATGTACTACGACGGTAAGGGCGTCACACAAGATTACGACGAAGCGGTAAACTTGTACCGCTCAGCCGCAGACCAAGGTAATTCAGTCGCAATGTGCAACCTTGGTCAAATGTACGAAAAGGGTGAGGGCGTTGCTAAAGACAATGCTCAGGCAGTGAACTTGTGCCGCAAGGCTGCCGAAGAGGGTGACGAGGATGCTAAAGCGTTACTTCGTCGTCTTGGAGCGTAATAGACTGATGTGCTAAACTTTGCGCCGACAGCTCACTTGGCAATGTTGGCTTAATTTTAGGCAGTGAAGGAATTCGGGGTTTCTACCGCCGCCCTTCGGAGGGCATATAATGATTAAAATAATCATTATAAATCAATAATTTATGACGTATTTCTGGGTCGTGTGCACGATTTGTGCATTTTCTAGCTGTGCAAAATTCGTCATATTCTACTGGTTTTACAGATAGTTAAGATGATTTTGGAGCTTGTTTGAGATGCGCTCAGATCAGTTACGTAGCCATTAGCTCCAGCCGTTCTGATATTTGGTTTTACGAAATACGGGAATGCGGATCTTCGCACTCCCGTAAACGCCAGACCTTCCGTGTCCATTCTGCAGGACATTAAGGTCTATTTAGGTACTCTTAAGGTAGGACAGTGATGTCCTCATCCAGAAAAGCTCCTGCGACTGACCCACTAGCAATTCTTGCACTTGTCCCAGTGACAAAAAATCCAACTACTGGCACCAGAATGATTGCTCCAACAACGCCTGCAGTTCCGGTCACACCCTTATCGTCAAACGTACCTGATAGTCTTACCTGTCTTCCACCAACAGTGGCGTACAAGACCCTTGCGGTAATGTGCCCTGACTTGCCCCACATCCCTTTGTTGCGAACTTCAGTAATCTCGCCTTGTACAGGTGACCCCGATGGAATGACTATTTTTCCATTCAACATTAGGGTCTCAGCTATTTCCATTCGAAAGCGTTGCCCTACACGTGCTACCTTGCGTTCAGTGGTAAGTTCTTCGAGCAAGCGAACCGATACGCCCGTGCCAGCCCGCAGGATGTTGTCCTTAGACGGCGCAATTGCTGCAACTGTAGGCTCTGCAGCCAAAGAAGCTGTTGCTGGTTGCGATGTTGTGTTTGATTGAGCGAAAGCAGGTGCGCTTGCCAAAGCAAGCCCTGCACATAATAATAATTTCATAGTTTCCCTGACGTACAAATTGTTAAATAGTATTCTACCGTCGTGCGTTTCTAATTCCGCTCGGGTGTTCGCCCGAATATGATCAGAGTCAATTTATTTCAGGTCAGCCTTATTATTATTGAAATCGTCAATATTGGATAGATCACGATTTCCTTTTTGCGGCAGTGAGGGAATTCGGGGTTTCTGCCGCCGCCCTTCGGAGGGCACTTAATGATTAAAATAATTATTATAAATCAATAATTTATTATGTATTTTTGGGTCGTGTGCACGTTTTGTGCATTTTTTAGCTGTGCAAAATTCGTCATATTATGCAAATTTTACAGATAGATAACTCAATTTTTTGAGCGCTTGATTCTATTTTGTACTCCAACGCTCCTCTATGTATCGTGTTCCGAACTGCTCATCGCCCAGTGGGGGACATTTTCGGTCTAGCGCACTGCCCACATTTAGATCATCACCAGAAGCTAGCAATCAATGGGCAAGGTATTTGAAGATCATGGTGTCAGCTCAAGAAGATAGGGAGATAGTCGACTTTTTGGGAAGCTTTTCCCTGCTCAAGGAGATATGCGACGACGATCCAATCGAATTGGCAAAACTGTGTCTAACGGACGACAGCGCCATTCAGATAGCTTCGAAATGCTTTTCAGCCTATCACGCTATAAAAGAGCGAGAACATCTCAATCCAAGCGCGCAACTGGAAAGGCTTTGCTGCCCCTGTGCTGAATGTCATCAGCCAAGGCCTTCACCCTATCAACCCGACGCGCAGCGACGACGACCTGCGCGCCTGCTTTCGCACATAGTCTGGCGAAATGGGCACCCAGACCAGATGATGCGCCCGTGATCATGACCGTGCGGCCTGCAAGTGTGCCCATACCGTGGACCATTTCTTTAAAAGCGCGACCGGGCAGGCTTAAAAGGCGAACTCGGCCCGGACGCCATATGTGCGCGGCGCCGCATAGCTGCCAACGTCAGCAAGCGTC
>NZ_CAMAYF010000016.1 GCF_945862485.1 Sphingorhabdus sp. EL138 | reverse complement strand
AGTGCGGGCTATGGGACGGGGCAAGGCTTTCGCGCAGAGGGCAGTTGGACGCACCGCAACCTGTTTCCCCCCGAAGGCGCATTACGGGTGGCAGCATTGCTTGGCACGAAAGAGCAGGCAGCTAGCATCGCCTTTGACCGCGCCAATGCCGGACGGCGTGACCGCAATATCGAGATATCCTTGTCGGCACTGCACAGCAATTTTGATGCGTTTGAGGCATATACCGGACGGCTGGCAGTGACGATGGCGTTGGTCTCGACCCCAATCTGGCAAAAGAAATTCACCTGGTCGATGGGTGCGGAAATCCTGGGGACGTCTGAGGATGCGTTTGAATTGGCGCGGGGTGCGCGCGACCGGCGTGTTTATTATGTCGCCGCTTTGCCAGTTCAGGTCGGTTTTGACCGATCGAATGATCTGCTTGATCCCGTGCGGGGTTATCGCGTCAATTTGCGGGTCTCGCCTGAGGCATCTTTAGGCACGGGAAGACAGATTTATGCGCGCGCGTTATTGGATGGATCTTATTATTATCCAGTGCAGGACAATGTGGTGGTGGCGGCCCGCGCGCGCGTTGGAACCATAGCCGGCATATCGCGGGATAATCTCGCACCATCACGCCGATTCTACGGCGGTGGTGGTGGCTCTGTCCGGGGTTTTGGCTATCAACGGCTCGGCCCCTTGGACCCGAAAAATGATCCCATCGGTGGCCGAAGCGTGAATGAATTTGCACTGGAGGGGCGCTATCGCTTTGGCAATTTCGGCGTTGTCGGCTTTGTCGACGCGGGCCAAGCGTATGAATCGAGCCTCCCCAAATTTGATGACTGGCGCGTGGGCGTTGGCATTGGTGGCCGCTTCTACACCAATTTTGGTCCCATCCGGCTTGACCTCGCCACACCCTTGAACCGCCGACCCGGTGACTCCCGCTTCAGCGTCTATGTGTCGATTGGGCAGGCGTTTTAATGGTGTGGCGGCGGATCGCTATTGCCGGCTCTGCCGCTGCGGTGCTTTTGCTACTTTTATTGGTTGGCGGCTTCATTTGGCTCGACAGCCCCTCCGGACGGACTTTTGCCGCACGGCAGATTGCGGCTTTTGAATATGAAAATGGCCTTAACATCCGCATCGGGAAAATTAACGGGTCGATTTACGATGACGCGACGTTGTCCGACGTCCGCTTTCATGATCCCAAGGGCGAATTTGCGCGCGCGCCCGAAATCCGGCTGGATTGGAACCCATTATCCTATTTTTACCGGGGTATCGCAATCCATGCCCTGACGGCGCAAGAGTTGAACATAGCGCGTTTGCCAGCGTTTCGGGCGGTTCCCGACCGTGGCGACCCGCTGCTTCCTGATATCGATATGCACATCGAACGGCTGCAGATAGATCGCATCGTCTTTGCCAAGGCTATTACGGGTGAGACACAAGTCGCCTCATTGTCTGGCAAAGTGCAGATTGCCGATAGGCGCGCAATAATTGACGCGGTCGCAGGCAGCACGCGCGGTGACCGCATTATTTTGAAACTCGATGCCGTGCCCGAAAAAAATCGCTTTGATGTCGATGTGAAGTTGGACGCACCAGCCAAGGGGCTATTCGCTGGACTGGCGGGCCGTTCGGTCCCGATGAATGCGAATTTGAGCGGTCGCGGTGACTGGCGCAAATGGGATGGCGCGTTGACGGCGCAATTGGCGTCTGAGAAAATTGCGGACCTTGCGCTTACCGCGCGCAAAGGGACATTCACAATGAAGGGCACCGCAGCGCCGGCCAGAATAGTGGCCGATAGCTTACTGATGCGCGCGTTGTCGCCCGTTGCAAAGGTGGATATGGCGGCAACCTTCGCCAACCGTGTCGCGAAAATTCGCGGGAGCATCCGTTCTGCCGCAGCAGAGGTTGATGCCGCTGGCGTCGCCGATTTGGGCGAAGGCAGCTTTGATGATCTCGCGCTAGATTTCCGCATTCTTCGCCCTGGCATTATCGGGACGAATGTCAGCGCGGCAAATATACGCGGCAAGGCTTTACTCAATGGTGCGTTTGCTGGCCCTACGGTCGCTTATGCCGCCAGCACTGGTCGGTTGGCATTTGATAGCACAGCATTTGAAGATGTGACTGTAACTGGTGAAATGCAAGGAAAGGCAGATCGCTTCATCATCCCGGTTAACGCCACGGCGCGCCAGGTCACGGGCATCAACCAAATCGCAGGCGGCTTGCTGACCAAATTGCGCGTGAATGGCGATATTGTTATCGCTGATGGGCGGTTGCTTTCCGACAATTTGAAAATTCGTTCGGACCGGATCAACGCAAAGGCTTTGCTGGTCGGGGACATTGATAAAGGCGTTTTTAACACGGCGTTAAACGGAAAGTTGGATGGATTTCAGGTCAACTCTGTCGGCCTGTTCAATGTGGTTGCCGATGTTGATATCGAAACAAAGCGTGGTCGTGGCTATGCTTTGGTCGGCACCGTAAAGGCGCGTTCAACCCGGCTGTTCAGCCAGGGTTTCCAAAAATTCCTTGGCGGCCAAATGTTCGTGAACGCCGGCATCCGTTATAGCAATAATGGCATTTTGCAGATCACGCGCGCCAGTTTGGCGTCGCCCTTGTTCCGGCTAAATAGTGGTAGCGGCACTTATGTGACCCAAGGGGGCCGTGTCGTGTTCAATGGTCAAGGCTATTCCAACCAATATGGCCCTGTGCTCGTCGGCATGACGGGGACATTTGACCGTCCAGAATATCGCATTACGGCAACCAATCCCGGCTTAGGCATCGGTATGTCCAATGTTGTCGGCGTCGTAACGCGCAGTCCGCGTGGCTATGCCATCGCGATGACAGGTTCGACCGATTATGGTCCGATCAGCGGCGATGTCGATGTGCTGGCGGGCGATGGCGCGCTGACCATGGATATCTTGCGCGGCAATTTTGCAGGCATCGGCGTAACAGGCCGGATCCGGCAGGTCGCATCGGGACCATTTGTAGGGACATTAACGGCCGCAGGTTCGGGCTTTGACGGAACCATCGCTTTGTCCGCTCAGGGTGCTTATCAGCGTGCCGTTGTCGATACCACTGCACTCAATGCCTTACTTTCTGGTACACAAAAGCTTGCGATCGGGCGGGGAATTGTGAACGCCGACATCATCTTGTTTGATAGCCCGCAGGTCATTGCTGATGTGCAAGTTGAAAACGCTGTCATGAACGACATTGCGATTGCCGCGGCACGGGTGAAGGTGAATTATAGGGCAAGTTCGGGCACTGCACAGATTTTAGCCGAGGGACGCAGCTCCGTTCCTTTTCGCTTTGCCGCCAATGCGGATTTTACGCCCAAATTGTGGCGGATAGCCGGGAAGGGCCGCGCTAATGGCGTCAATTTCGCGACCAATGGGGCTATGCGCATTGTTCCACGCAGGAGCAGCTATGACATTTTGCCGAGCGATATCAACGTCGCGGATGGCACCTTGCGCATTGCAGGCCGCTATGGCGACGCCCTTGTCCTGCAATCACGCATAGACAAGGTCGATATTGCCGTGCTGGATCCTTTCCTTCCTGGTCTTGGACTTGGCGGGCGGGCAAGCGGCAGTGTGGATTGGTCCCAGGCGTCGTTGTCTGCTTTCCCGAATGCGGATGTGCGGCTGGAGAT
This sequence comes from Sphingorhabdus sp. EL138, assembly GCF_945862485.1. Lineage (GTDB taxonomy): Bacteria > Pseudomonadota > Alphaproteobacteria > Sphingomonadales > Sphingomonadaceae > Sphingorhabdus_B. The sequence goes on along the minus strand of NZ_CAMAYF010000016.1, from coordinate 41,289 downwards.
CAATCGCTTTGTCCGCGCAAATTTGGGTTCACGCTCACAGCCGGTGGACATCAGCATGGTAGGGAGATTGTCACCCACAGGCGGTAACGCTCGTGCCCTGATCCGGCGGCGGGGTGCGGCGGTTGGGCGGCTTCAGATTGATTTGACACCCTTGCCTCCCGGAAACGCTCGCTGGACCGAACGGTTGCTCGCTGCGCCCCTATCCGGTGGCATTCGCTATAACGGACCTGCCGACACATTGTTCTCCTTGGTCGGGCTTGCGGACCAAAGCCTGACCGGTAACATTGGCATTGCCGCAGATTTTTCGGGCAGGGCGCAGACCCCGATATTGACTGGCGTCGTCCGCGCGAATGACCTTGTGTATGAAAATGATAGCTATGGCACGCGATTGACCGATCTGCGTGTGCGGGGCGTATTTACAAATGATCAGTTGGAAGTCACCCAGCTGAGCGCAAAAGCGGGCAATGGCACTGTGATGGGCAAGGGCGTCGTCAACTTAAGTGCAGCCAAGGGCTTTCCAGTGCAGCTTAATCTTGACCTCGACCGTGCCCGCGTTGCCCGTAGCGAACTGATTTCGACAACTGCGACCGGCCAGGTCAGTGTCACCAAAACGCCTTACGGTGAAGCTTTGGTCAGCGGCACATTGCGTCTGCCAGAAACGCGGTTCAAGATTATCCGGCAAGGCGCGGCCAAGGTGGCAACCTTAACCGGCGTCCGCCGTAAAGCACCAACGGGCCGGGTACGTGTGTCCGGCGATGCCGATGCAATCAGAAGTCTTCCCAGCAATTGGAAACTCGACATCCGACTGGAGGCCCCGGATGAATTATATGTGAGCGGCATGGGACTGGAGTCCGAATGGGGCGCGAATTTGCGGATCACAGGGACCAGTGACACGCCGTTGATTTCGGGTGATATGCAACTTGTGCGCGGGACGCTGGGCTTTGCAGGCCGATCCTTTGCTTTGGAAACTGGACGCATTTCCTTCAGCGGCGGGCCTGCCAGCAATCCATCGATCCGCGTGACGGCCGCAAGTGAGGTTGATGGAACAACAGTGCGCGTCAATATTGCGGGCACGGGGCAAAATCCTGCGATTAGCTTTAGTTCAATCCCTGCCATGCCGCAGGATGAAATCATGGCGCGGATATTGTTCGGAAACTCCATCGCCGAATTGTCTGCCATTCAGGCGGTCCAGCTTGCGGGGTCACTGAACAGCTTGCGCGGCGGGTCGGGCGGGCTAAATCCGCTGGGTGTGCTGCAATCGGCGACGGGTCTTGACCGTTTGCGCCTGCTGAATGCGGATGCGAATAATGGGCGTGAAATGGCGGTAGCCTTTGGCCAGTATATAACCAATGATGTCTATGTTGAAATCGTAACGGACGCCCGTGGCTATACCGCAACGCAATTGGAAATTAGTCTGACCCGCGCGCTGTCTGTGCTAAGCCAGATTGGCACCAGCGGCACATCCAACGTCAATATTCGGTATAAAAAGGATTATTGATGCGGCGCTTTTTATGTTTGCTCAGTCTGACCGTAACGTCTTTGCTTGCGGCGGGCTGCCAGCAGGATTTTGACGCACAATATGCGGAGACGGAGCGCAAGGTGAAAGCGGCTGAAGCAAAAATCGATGCTGAAATGGCAAAGGAAGCTAAGCGCGAGCCTATTGAAAATGGCAATTTGGATTAATGCCCTTGCTTTTGGGACGACGCCCCCTTCACTTTCTGTGTAACCGGTCCTAACAGATACAAATGTGGCAACTCCATCAATATCCACTCTGCCCCTTTTCGCGTAAAGTACGTCTGCTGCTTGGCGAAAAAGGCGTGCCATACAGCTTGGTGCGTGAAAATCCGTGGGAGCAGCGCGACGAATTTGTGCAAATGAACCCTGCGGGACGAACGCCCGTAATGCGCGATTCCGAACGTAATATTACTTTGTCCGATTCGGTGGCGATTTCAGAATATTTGGACGAAACCGTCCCAACGAACCCCATGATCAGCGGCACCGCGCAATATCGCGCCGAGATTCGCCGCCTCGTGTCTTGGTTCGACGAGCAATTTTATGGCGACGTCACGCAGCCGCTTTTGCATGAACGCATGAAGAAGCGACTGATTGATCGTCAACCGCCTGAAGCCAAAATACTACGCGAAGCGATGAAGTTGGCGAACGGCCATCTCGATTATATCGATTATCTCATCGACCACCGCGCGTGGCTGGCGGGTTCAACCATGACGATGGCCGATCTGGCTGCAGCGGCCCAGATTTCAGTCGCGGACTATCTTGGCGGCATCGATTGGAATGGGCATGAACAGACCAAGGCGTGGTATGCCATGTTCAAATCACGGCCGAGTTTTAGGCCCTTACTTTCCGAACGGATGGAAGTCATCGCGCCACCCAAGCATTATGAACAGGTCGATTTCTAGGCCCTGAAAATGGCTGATTTCTGGTCAGTTTCCTAGCCTCTTTGGCTATTGATAACGTTAAATTGGATATACTAACCGTTGGTATACGAACCGGCAGCGGTTGCCATAGGCGCAATTCGCGGCGCAATTGGGCTCGTCGATCACTGGACCGATCGGCCGGGCCTCCGCTGTAACGTCATCCCAACGCAGCGGAGGTCCATCTTTGGGGACAGTATATGGTATCGATTGTTTCCACAGTCGCGCCTCTCGGCTTGGAAGCCCGCAGCGTCGAAGTCCAATGCCAGGTCGCACCGGGGATGGTCAGTTTCGCGGTTGTCGGTCTTCCGGATAAAGCCGTCGCCGAAAGCCGCGAGCGTGTTCGCGCGGCTATTTCGGCGCTTGGTCTGGCATTGCCGCCCAAGCGGATCACCATCAATCTCTCACCCGCTGACCTACCCAAAGAGGGTTCGCATTATGATTTGCCAATTGCTTTGGCATTACTCGGGGCCATGGGGCTGGTGGATGCAGAAGCGCTGGCGCAATTTATCGTGGTCGGTGAGCTAGGTTTGGACGGCAGGGTTGCAGCATCACCTGGCGTGCTTTTGGCAGCGCTTCATGCCTCGTCACGCGGGCTCGGGTTGATATGTCCGGCGATGCAAGGGTCAGAAGCGGCTTGGGCTGGCGAAATCGAAGTTGTTGCCGCACCCGACTTACTGGGCTTGCTGAACCATCTGAAAGGGCAATCCTTGCTACGCTCGCCTGAGCCAGGGGTCGCCGCGCCGCGCCAAACGGGACCTGATCTGAAAATGGTAAAGGGACAGGAGACCGCAAAGCGCGCCTTGGAGATTGCCGCTGCTGGCGGTCACAATTTGGCGATGGTTGGTCCACCGGGTGCGGGTAAGTCGCTTTTGGCCGCGTGCATGCCGGGTATTTTGCCGGAGCTTTCGCCTGCTGAGGCATTGGAAGTGTCCATGATTGCATCCGTCGCCGGATCTTTGGATGGTGGCCGCTTATTGCGCACACGCCCGTTCCGTGCACCGCACCATAGCGCGTCCATGCCAGCCTTGGTCGGGGGCGGTCTGCGTATCCGTCCGGGCGAAGTCAGCCTGGCGCATCTTGGAGTCCTGTTCCTCGACGAGCTGCCTGAGTTCCAACGCAGTGTGTTAGACAGTTTGCGACAGCCGTTGGAAACGGGCGAAGTCACCGTCGCACGGGCCAATAGCCATGTGACCTTTCCCGCCAACGTCCAACTGGTCGCTGCGATGAACCCGTGCCGCTGCGGGCATCTTGGTGATGCGGCTTTGGCATGTAGCCGGGCACCGCGTTGCGCTGCGGACTATCAGGCGAAGATATCAGGGCCGTTGCTGGACCGGATCGACTTGCATGTCGATGTGCAGGCCGTGCGCGCGTCAGACTTGGTCCTTCCGCCCCCTGCCGAAGGATCGGCGGAGGTTGCCGTCAGGGTGCAGGCCGCGCGTTTTCTGCAAAGTGCGCGGCTGCAAGGCACTGGCTTGCGGACTAATGCGGATCTTGATGGCGAGACACTTGCGGCTTTTGCCACGCCGGATGCAGCGGGGCTGAGGTTGCCGGCCCAAGCGGCAGAAGCGATGCGCCTATCGGCGCGCGGTTACACACGCATATTGCGCGTTGCCCGGACGATCGCCGATTTGGCTAATGTCACAGACATTGGCCGCATCCACATCGCTGAGGCGCTAAGCTACCGACGACAACCGCCACGCAACTGAGCGGCCATATGGAGCGCGCATGGCATTGATGATAAAGTAATTCAAAGGGCGCCTTCGGCCAATTGGTGCGGATGGCGGGACTCGAACCCGCACGCCCTTACGGACAACAGATTTTAAGTCTGTAGCGTCTACCATTCCGCCACATCCGCTTAGCCATCCGCAGACAGCATTACGCCCGCAGGGTCAAGTGCCTTCGCATAAATGGGTTATTTGTTGAGGCCTTCGCGGACTTCTTTGCCCGGTTTGAAATAGGGTACGCGCTTCGATGGCACTTCGACCGATGCACCGGTGCGCGGGTTGCGGCCCTTGCGTGGGATGCGGTCACGGGTCGAAAAAGCACCAAAGCCGCGCAATTCAACACGCCCGCCATCGGAAAGGCGTTGAATAATCTGGTCAAAAAACAGATCGACGATCTTTTCGATTTCTTCTGTTTTGAGTTCCAGATTCTCGGCTTCCAGCTTTTTGATCAACTCGGAACGGATCATATAATGTCCCTCTCTTGCGGTTATCTAATTGGACGCGGCGCGCTTATCAAACGTCACGTTACAATGCTTTACAACAATGTCGCCACGCTGGCAGAAATTTTTTATCATTACAACGGTCTTCCAAAAGTTTTGTGCCAAAGGCATAAAAAAACCCGCTCCTCATTCAAGGAGCGGGTTTCCATTACGACATTTAGGAGGAAGTTCTTAACCGAAGCTTACTTCTTCACGCCCTTAAGCGCTTCACCCAAGATGTCGCCAAGCGATGCGCCGGAATCGGATGAACCATATTGCTCAACTGCTTGCTTTTCTTCAGCGAGCTGTAGCGCCTTGACTGAGAAGTTCGGCTTTTTCGAACGGTCGAAACCAGTGACCATGGCGTCAAACTTCTGACCAACCTGGAACCGATCGGGACGTTGCTCATCGCGGTCGCGGCCAAGGTCGGCGCGCTTGATGAAGCCCGTTGCGCCATCTTCGCCCGCTTGCACTTCAAGTCCGCCGTCGCGTACTTCAAGAACGGTCACGGTAGTGGTGCCACCCTTCTTCAGGCCGCTTGCCGAAGCAGCGCCGGCTGCCGTTGGGGCACCCTTTTCAAGTTGCTTGATACCAAGCGAAATGCGTTCTTTCTCGGCGTCGATGTCGAGAACGATTGCCTTGACGGTTTCACCCTTGCGGTGAAGGTGCAGAGCTTCTTCACCCGTGATGCCCCATGCAATGTCGGACATGTGGACCATGCCGTCGACGTCGCCGTCGAGACCAATGAACAGACCGAATTCGGTCGCATTCTTGACTTCGCCTTCAACGGTCGAGCCCACTGGGAACTTGTCAGCGAATGATGCCCATGGATTGTCGTGCGCTTGCTTGAGGCCAAGCGAAATGCGGCGTTTTTCCATGTCGATGTCGAGAACAACAACGTCGACTTCTTGTGAGGTCGAAACGATTTTGCCAGGGTGCACGTTCTTTTTTGTCCATGACATTTCCGAAACGTGGACCAGACCTTCGATACCGGCCTCGAGTTCGATGAACGCACCATATTCGGTTATGTTCGTGACTGCACCCTTCAGCTTGGTGCCAACGGGATATTTGGCAACAGCGGCATCCCAAGGATCGCTTTCCAACTGCTTCATGCCAAGGCTGATGCGCTGTGTGTCCTTGTTGATGCGGACGATCTGTACCTTAACGGTGTCACCAATGTTGATGACCTCGCTTGGGTGGTTGATACGCTTGTAGCTGATGTCCGTGACGTGCAGCAGGCCATCGATGCCGCCCAGATCGACGAACGCACCATAATCGGTGATGTTCTTGACAACGCCGTCGATGATCTGACCTTCGATCAGGTTCTGGATGAGGCCAGTGCGCTGTTCCGCGCGTGTTTCTTCCAATATGGCGCGACGCGACACAACGATGTTGCCACGCTTGCGATCCATTTTGAGGATGACGAATGGCTGTGCGATGTCCATCAATGGCGCAACGTCGCGGACGGGGCGGACGTCAACCTGGCTGCCGGGCAAGAATGCTACTGCGCCGCCCAGATCAACGGTGAAACCACCCTTAACGCGGCCGAAGATAACGCCATCTACGCGGTTGCCTGCGTCAAATTCGCCTTCCAGCACATCCCAAGCGGCTTCGCGGCGGGCGCGATCGCGGCTGAGCATGGCTTCGCCGTTCATATTTTCTACGCGGTCAACGAAGACTTCGACTTCGTCGCCAACCTTCAGGTCGGCTTTCTGGCCGGGCATAGCGAATTCACGCAGCGCCACACGGCCTTCGGATTTGAGACCCACATCGATGACAGCATGGTCATTATCGATTGCGGTAATAGTGCCTTTTACGACGCGGCCTTCAAAGCCACCGTCTGCGCCACCAAGTGATTCGTCGAGAAGTGCCGCGAAATCGTCGCGGGTCGGGTTTGGCGAAGTTGCCATAGGTTAGAGTGTCCTTAACTACATTTTGTCCGGCCAGTCGGTTGGTTCCGACGGTCTTTGACCAGAGTTGCCCTGATGCCCGAATAGCAGCAAAGCGTCCAAATACGGTGCATATCGAGCCAATTAACCACCTCATGCTGAACTTGTTTCAGCATCCATCCATCAACTTAGACCAATGGTCAGCGAGGCAAAATGGACCCTGAACCAAGTTCAGGGTGACAGTGTGTTCTATCGATACACTCCGGCCACTTAGCTCTTGTGAAGTCGAGACTCCACCAAAGCGATCGCAGCTTGAACGGCGTCGCCTATAGTCAAATCGCCAGTATCAAGCAATAGCGCGTCTTCTGCGGGTTTTAATGGTGCATCGGCGCGCGCCATGTCGCGCGCATCGCGTGCCTGAATGTCTGCCAAGATATCGGCAAATGCTACATGCATGCCGTGTCGATGCATTTCTGCGTGGCGGCGTCGTGCGCGGACCTCTGCGGGCGCGGTGACGAACAGCTTCACGTCAGCATGTGGCGCGATGACCGTCCCGATATCGCGCCCGTCAAGCAACGCGCCGCCGGGTTGATTGGCAAAGTCCACCTGGCGCTGGTTGAGCGCTGCGCGCACCACGGGGTGGATGGAAACCCGACTAGCTAACCCGCCAACTTCTTCGTTCCGCAAGATAGGGTCATCAAGCAAGCTGTCGGGAAAGCGGCATCCCGCCAAAGCGTCCGCGGCATCGTCGGCGTTGCCCAGGTGCAATTGCACCTGCCGACCGACCGCCCGGTACAACAGGCCCGTATCCAGAAAGGGCAACCCAAAATGCGCTGCCAATGCCTTTGCCAATGTGCCCTTGCCCGAGGCAGTTGGCCCGTCAACGGCGATGATCATTCGGCCGCGCCTTTATCGACACGGTGCTTCATCAGCGCCTTGGTGATGCCAAACAAAGCAATCGCCATCCAGACAATTTCCAGCACCATCGTTGGTAGGTTGAAATTCACCATCAACGAAATGGTCAGCAGCGCCGCGCCAAGGAAGTTTGCAACTTTGAACCACAAGGCGTTCATCTGCGTCGTGAGGTTGCTATACGCGAACGCCGCGACGATGAAGAAGCTACCCGCGAACCCGATGAGGTCTGCGGTGAAAGGCGATACATATTCGGTCAATGCTGCACCTGCAGAGTATGCAAGATAGATTCAAATGTGGGAAAGCTGGTCGCGATGGGCGACACGTCATCCACCGTTACTGCGTGATAGGCATGCTGGCCTGCCACGGCAAAGCTCATGGCGATACGGTGGTCAAGCGCACTGGTGACCGTTGCGCCGCCCTCCAGCGGCTCCCCGCCAGTGCCGTCGATGACGAGACCGTCCTCCCGTTCTTCAACCCGTGCGCCAATCGCTTTCAAGCCAGTCGCCATCAGCGCAAGCCGGTCGGATTCCTTCACCCGCAGTTCGTCGAGGCCGCTGGTCGTTGTCCGGCCCTGCGCCATGCTGGCAGCGACGAAGAAAACGGGAAACTCATCAATCATGCTCGGCGCCACATCCGGTGGGACGTCGATACCGCGCAGAACAGAATGCCGCGCGGTGATGTCTGCCACCGGCTCGCCGCCCACTTCGCGCGCATTAGAATAAGTGAGGTCAGCGCCCATCGCCTCCAGCATCTTGTAGATCCCGGTGCGCGTCGGGTTCATGCCGACATGGGTGACCGTCACTTCGCTGCCGGGCGTGATGAGCGCCGCAACAATAAAGAAGGCTGCGGAGGACGGATCACCGGGAACCTCAATCTGCTGCGGCTGTAATTCCGCCTCCCCCATCAGGCGGATATACCGAACGCCATCGGCTTCGACATCTACCGTCAAATCCGCACCAAAACCACGGAGCATCCGCTCGCTATGGTCGCGGGTAGGCACTGGCTCGATCACTTCGGTAATGCCAGCGATGTTCAACCCCGCGAGCAAGACAGCGCTTTTCACTTGCGCGGAGGCGACCGGCAGTCGGTAGCTGATCGGTATGGCAGGGACTAACCCACGCACCATCAACGGCAACAACCCGCCGGGGCTTGCTGTAAACTCGGCGCCCATTTGGCGGAGCGGATCAATCACGCGGCCCATCGGGCGTTTGGACAGGCTGGCATCGCCAATGAAGGTCGCGGTTAGCCTGTGGCTGGCGACCAGACCCATCAATAACCGTGTTGAAGTCCCGCTATTGCCCATGTCCAGTGCGCCAGCGGGCTGCATTAAGCCGCCCACGCCCAAGCCGTTGACGGTCCAATGGCCCTCGCCCGTGCGTTCAATATGTGCGCCCATGGCCCGCATGGCGGCAGCGGTGGCGAGCACGTCTTCGCCTTCTAGCAAGCCTGTAATTTTGCTCTCACCCACGGCAAGCGCGCTCAACATAAGCGCGCGGTGCGAAATGGATTTGTCGCCAGGAACCTTTAGAGTGCCGAGTAACGGGCCTCGGGGCTGGAAACTGCCGGGTCGGGATGGAGCACTGTGCATTATGTTTTGCGCTTTGCGGATGATGCGCGTTCAAGTCAACGACCACAGTAATTTTTGACAGCGGCGTGTCGCTGTGGCAAAGGCCGCGCCAATTGACGGTGATTCACAGATGTGCGTTGCCTTTCCAAGCCAGTTTAAAAGGATTTAAGCCCGCCATGATCAAGGCTGAATGGGGAACCAAGCGCACTTGCCCGAAATGTGGCGTTCGTTTTTACGACCTGACGAAGGACGAACCGGTTGAATGCATCGAATGCGGCAACCAGTGGACGCCAGAGCCAGTTTTGAAGTCGAAGCAGCCATTGCCGTTTGAAGAAGCCGAAAAGAAGAAAGACGATTCGGATCTGGCGGATGATGATCTCGACATTGACGTCGATGCGGTTGACGGCGACGTTTCGCCCGACAATGATGTCGACTTGGGTGGCGACGAAGATCTTGGCGTTGCTGGCACAGAAGATGAGCCCGACGACATCTAATCTTCGGGCTTGATATATACAGGAGCGGCCGCTAGTGGCGCTCCTCACCATGGCTGCCCAATGGGCGGCCAGATGGGGCCTTAGCTCAGCTGGTAGAGCGCTACACTGGCAGTGTAGAGGTCAGGGGTTCGACTCCCCTAGGCTCCACCAACCTTCTTTTTCACGTAATGCTGAACTTGTTTCAGCATCCATTTGCCAGCTTAGCCCGAAGAGTTGAGACGCATGATGGACCCTGAACCAAGTTCAGGGTGACAAGCTTGGGCATTGAACCCAGCACTGGCCAAAACCAGCATTCTTCCCTAAAGGCCAATATATGCATTTTCTTGACCAAGCTAAGATTTTTGTCCGTTCCGGCGCAGGTGGCCCCGGCGCGGTCAGCTTTCGGCGGGAAAAATATGTACAATATGGCGGCCCCGACGGCGGCAATGGCGGCAAAGGTGGCGATGTCATTTTTGAAGCTGTGGCTGGACTGAACACGCTTATCGATTTTCGTTATGCGCAGCATTTCAAGGCGATGCGCGGTATCCAAGGCATGGGCCGGGACCGCCATGGCGCTTATGGCGATGATCTTGTCATTCAGGTGCCTGTGGGAACGCAGGTGCTGGCCGACGACGAAGAACGCACCTTGTTGCTTGACCTGACCGAGGTCGGTCAACGCGTTGTGTTTTTGCGCGGTGGCGATGGCGGCCGCGGCAACGCATCGTATAAAAGCTCAACCAACCGCGCCCCCCGCCAACATGGTCCCGGTTGGCCGGGTGAGGAAATGTATGTGTGGTTACGGCTGAAGCTTCTAGCCGATGCCGGCCTTGTCGGCATGCCGAACGCGGGCAAATCGACCTTCATCAACCAAGTATCCAATACTAAGGCGAAGGTCGGCGACTATCCCTTCACCACCACCCGCCCGCAATTGGGCGTTGTGGATCATAAATCGCGTGAGTTCGTCTTGGCTGATATACCGGGGCTTATTGCCGGTGCGGCGGAAGGCGTTGGCATTGGCGACCGTTTCTTGGGTCATATTGAACGCTGCCGTATACTCATCCATTTGATCGATGCGACGCAAGATGACCCGATTGCCGCGTGGCATATCGTCTGCGACGAATTGAGCGAATATGGCGCGGCCTTGGATGAAAAGCCCCAGATTGTCGCGCTCAACAAGGGCGATTTGCTTGACCCTGAATTGATGGCCGACATCGCGCAGCAGCTACAAGCGGCTGGCGCGCAGGATGTCATCGCGATTTCCGGTGCGACGGGCCAAGGCGTTGAGCTGGTCCTCGACCGGATATTGGAGGCGCTGCCTGCCAAAAGCGGGATTGAAGGCGCAAAGGCCGATGGCATTACCGAGGACGGGACATGGTCGCCGATCTGAACGCTGCATTCCTGCCAACATCCTGCCCCTTATTAGTGGTGAAGGTCGGCTCGTCGTTGCTGGTGCAGCCAGACGGGACTGTGCGGCGGGAATGGCTTCAGACGCTCGTTGCGGACATCAGTGCGCGGCATAAGGCTGGGCAGAGGTGCATTATTGTCACCTCTGGCGCGATTGCGCTGGGTGCCCGCCGCTTGGGCTTTGAAAAAGGGGGACGCGCAAGCCTTGCAGATGCACAAGCTGCCGCGTCGGTCGGGCAGATTGTATTATCGGGCATCTGGGCGGACCTTTTGGAAGGTCAGTCCTTGGCCGCAGCGCAGATGCTGGTGACACTCGATGATCTTGAGGACCGCCGCCGTTATTTGAACATCGCGGCCACGCTTGATCGCCTATTGGGAGCAGGGGCGGTACCCGTCATCAACGAAAATGATAGCGTCGCCACGGAGGAAATTCGTTTTGGCGACAATGACCGTTTGGCCGCGCGTGTTGCACAAGCTGCGGGTGCAACGGGCGTCATATTGCTGTCCGATGTTGACGGTCTTTTTGACCGCGCACCCCATTTGCCGGGCGCAACGTTGCTGCCGACGATAGACAAGATTGATGGCCGCGTGCGGGTGATGGTGGCCGAAGGCTCCTCCTCAGGCATGGGTTCCGGCGGGATGGCATCAAAATTGGATGCCGCCGATATTGCGGCGCGAGCAGGGATTGGCCTAGTGATCGCGTCCGGCCTACGCGACCATCCGCTTGCGGCGCTGGCACAAGGCGGTCCTGCGACCTTCTTCGCCCCGCGTGAAGGTCGCTCAGCCCGCAAAAGTTGGCTCGGCGGGCGTCTGACGGTCAAGGGCCGGATCCGCATCGATTATGGGGCAGTGCAAGCACTTAAGAACGGAAGCAGCCTGTTGCCTGCTGGCGCACTGTCGGTTGAGGGCGAATTTAAGCGGGGCGATGTCATCGACATCAGCGCCGATGATGGCCTTGCGATTGCGCGTGGACTATCGGAATATGATGCTGTGGATGCCGCGCGGATTTGCGGGCATCGGTCAAGCGCGTTGGCCGCCATATTGGGCACCGTGCCGCGCTCCGTCCTTGTCCACCGGGACCAATTGGTACTTTTGTGAAAACGGTCGCATTGACTGGAGCAACGGGGTTCGTCGGACGGATGACGCTGCGACGATTGGTCGCGGCTGGCTGGCACGTGCGGGCATTGACACGGCGGGACCAGCCCAAGACAGCAGGCGTGACATGGGTGCATGGCCGTCTGGATGATGCGGCCAGCCTCAACGAATTGTGCGACGGCGCCGACGCGGTATTGCATGTTGCTGGCGTTGTTAACGCGCCTGATGCCGCTGGTTTCGAAAGCGGTAATGTGGCGGGCACGGCAAACATGATTGCTGCTGCGCACATGGCGGGTATAGATCGCTTCGTCGCGGTCTCGTCACTTGCCGCGCGCGAACCGGCGCTGTCATTGTACGGTGCGAGCAAGGCCAAGGCGGAAAATCTTGTGAAGGCATCGGCGCTCGACTGGACCGTCATTCGTCCACCCGGTGTCTATGGCCCCGGCGATACCGAGATGTTTGATATGTTCCGTATTGCAGCCAAAGGCTGGGCTTTGTTGCCGCCGCGCGGGCGCGTGTCCGTCATTCATGTCGATGATCTGGCGCGTTTGCTCGTGACCCTGTTGTCAGCTGAAAATGTGTCGAAACGCCTGTTTGAGGCGGATGATGGGACGGCTGGCGGGTGGAGCCATGAAGCCTTCGCCAAAGCCATTGGCGCAGCGGTCGGCCGCAACATCACGGTCGTGCATGCACCGAGCTTTCTTTTGAAATTCGCCGGATGGGCGGACCGCGCTATCCGCGGGCCAAAGGCAAAGCTTACGCCGGACCGCGCCAATTACCTTGCGCATCCCGACTGGACCATTGACCCGGACGCTGCGCCAGCGTCGCAGCTTTGGTTGCCGGAAATTGCAACGGCTGCGGGCCTGAAGGACACCGTAAGCTGGTATCGTAAGCACGGGTGGATGTAGCGCCTTCGCCTTGCCCTTTTGCCGCCTTATTCGCTTGCCATAGCGCGGAGTTATGGGGCATTGGCCGCCAATCATATCGAGGATGTAAGAATGACTGACCGAAGCGAAATGTTTGATCGCCTCAAAGGCTTGATCGAACCATTTAACAAAAAAGGCGTCGAAGTTGGTGAAGCAACCACCTTTGCCGGCGATCTTGAATGGGACAGCCTGACCGTTATGGATTTTGTAGCTGAAGTCGAAGACAGCTTCGATATCATCATCAGCATGAATTTGCAGGCGGAGATCGAAAATGTCGGCCAGTTGGTCGATGCCGTGACCAAGCTAACTGCTGCCTAAATTCATCACGAGAGACGGTTATGACTGACTTATTTTCAAAATTTGATGCCTTGATCGCTCAGCGCGAAGGTCTGCTCGCTACGGGCGTAAAAGACCCGTTCAGCCTGGTGATGGAAGAAGTGAAATCGCCCACCGTCGCTGTCGTCAACGGCAAGGAAACGATCTTGCTTGGCACCTATAATTATATGGGCATGACCTTTGACGATGATGTCATTGCGGCAGGCAAGCAAGCATTGGACGAATTTGGCGCTGGCACAACCGGCAGCCGCGTTCTCAACGGCACGTTTCAGGGCCATAAGGAATGCGAAGACGCGTTGAAGGAATTTTACGGGATGGACCATGCCATGGTCTTTTCCACGGGCTATCAGGCGAATTTGGGTATCATCAGCACGATTGCGGGCAAAGGCGATTATATCATCCTCGATATCGACAGCCATGCGTCGATTTATGATGGTTGCAAAATGGGCGACGCCGAAATCGTCGCATTCCGCCATAATGACGTTGAGGCTCTCGAAAAACGCCTGAAGCGGCTTCCGGCGGACGCAGGCAAGCTTGTTGTGCTTGAGGGCGTTTACTCTATGCTTGGTGACGTTGCGCCTTTGAAGGAAATGATCCGCGTTTCGAAAGAAGCAGGGGCGATGATCCTGGTCGACGAAGCACATTCGATGGGCTTTATTGGCGAAAATGGACGCGGTGTGGCGGAAGAGCAAGGCGTGCTTGATGATGTCGATTTTGTGATTGGCACCTTTTCCAAATCGGTGGGTACCGTAGGTGGCTTCTGCGTGTCGAACCATCCCAAGTTTGAAATCATGCGGCTCGTGTGCCGTCCTTATGTGTTCACCGCATCGCTTCCGCCTTCGGTTGTCGCCTGTTCGGCGGCGAGCATCCGCAAACTCATGCACAATGGCAACAAGCGCGCGCATTTGTGGGAAAATTCAAGAAATCTGCATCAGGGGCTGCGCGATCTCGGCTTCCAATTGGGCACACCCAATGCACAAAGCGCGATCATTGCGGTCATTATGCCCGATCTAGAAAAAGGCGCGGCGATGTGGGCGGCGTTGCTTGAAAACGGCCTCTATGTGAACTTGGCACGTCCGCCCGCGACGCCCGCGGGCATGACCTTGCTGCGTTGCTCGCTTTGCGCGGAGCATACGAGCGATCAGGTCGCAGATATTCTCAACCGCTTCGAACGCGCGGGCAAAGCTGTCGGGATCATCTGACGGAACGTCCGGGAATAGGCTTGACCGTCACGCTCGTTTATTGCCCCCGCGCAACCGATTTGGCGGTTAACGCACCGCGCCCTTGGCCAGCAACTTGGGCACCAGAAACAGCGCCGCGACCAATGGCCATTTGCGTTGCCATGGCCGGATGATGATGTGCGTTCCAGCGTGGCGGTTGATCTTCCACGCCAGATAATCAATCCCGCCCGCATAAGTAAACGCAGCTTTGGCAAGCCGTGCGATAGTCAGTAATTTGCCGCGTCGCCGCAAGCCTGGCCAACGGTTTTTCTCCTGCGCAATTCTTCCATCCACATCCGGCAACAGAAGGATTTTGTCGCCGCGCAGTTCGCTCGCGATGCTGGTGTGATAAAGCGCAGCGATGCCAAAACGGCCATAGCGTTCGGGGTCGAAAGCGATCACGGACGACGGCCGATCGTTGCGTTCGGCACGCAGTTCGGCACTATAGGTCATCTGGAACCCGGACTGCCACAAATCGAGAACATCCACCTCGCGTTCGACACATGCCAGTGCTGCATTTAGCAATGTTGGCGCTGCCCCAGAAATCGCGATTACCGCTGCGTGTCGGGCCGTTTCATCAGCGCACCAGACCAAGCGCGAAGGCTGTGCAAATCTGGCCCAGACCGAAACAGCGGAGGCGGCTGGCCGGTTAAGGTCATGAAAGTCGCTTTCGCTTAACACTGCGACTTTGGCGATGAGGCCATTATGTTGAAACGGAAAGACGTTGGGCGGCAGGCGGCGGTTCCATGTCGCGAGCCAGCTTTTGCTATAAGCTGTCTTATAGTCCGAAACGATCAGGTAAAAGTCGATCATCTCGCCCTGCAATTGCTCTGTCCGTAAACAAGAACCGTAAAACAGCACTGCCCGTGCGGCGCCATTGAATTGCGCTGCGATATGCGCAGCAAATTCGCTAACCCCTGCTTGCACGGGGACAGCCAATTCTTCAGTGATAAGTTGCGTAAGCGAAAGCATATCAGGGGTCTTAGCCGCCTTTATGGACGCTTGTTAAGCGGCCAGTTTCAAGAACGGAACGGGCGGTGTCGAGCGCAGAACGATTGGACTGCCGCGGTGGGCCTGAAACACTTCGCCGTCCAAAACGACACTGCTTTGTTCGCTGTCAATGCGAATGACATCGCCTTGTTGGAAATGCACACCGCGCATATTGGTTAGCCCTAATTTGCCGCGCAGAGAGGCCGCAATCATTTTCAGCATCGCCAATGGTTTTTGGTCCACCGCCAGAAATTTCATCAGCCCGCGTTGTTTAACATTACCAGCCTGACCGCCTAACAAAAGTTTTTCCAAGGTCGTGACAATTAGGACGGAGAAGATGCCGTGCAATTCACCATTGCGGATGAACGATATGCTGACCGGCTTGGATCGTTTGGGCAGGAAGCTGGCCTTTACACTGACGATTGCTGAAAACATGACAGCAATTACGGTCAAAAAATGGCTCAGCCCATTGGGTAGGCCCAAGGGATAAATCTTGTGCCGGCAATATAAAATCGTTTCGGCAAGTCCCGCACCGCCTAGGAACATGCCGAGCACCGGACGCGCACCTTCGCTGCCATCGCTAAGGGCAATGAGTTCGCGCACCACAATATGTTTTGACAGGTCGCCTTTGGCGACTTCAATAATCCGCGAGAGCGCTTCCAGCGGGTCGCCTTCTGCGCCCAAGTCCAAGGCGATGAGGTTCGTTTTTCCGTTAGGTAATACCGCCACTGGCGGCGGAGTGCCGTCAAAGTGGCCACCATGATAAAGCTCCGTCAGGGCGGATTGAACCGTGCCATCGCCGCCGTTGATGACCAGCACCTTGGGCTTGACGCGGGCAATCATCTCCAACGCCTTGGCAATCTGGCCGATCTCCTCGACCTCATAATGGAATATATCCGGATTTTTGGCGCAATAGGTGCGAACTGCCGGCAAGATAGATCGGTTGCCAGTTGAATTCGGGTTAGAAAGGAGCGCCACTAAAGCCAAATAAGTACCCTCACATATATTTCAGATTGACGGTAATGCGCGTAATGCCCGGCCCAGCTTGGAAAGCCACCTTGTGAACAGGTGGTCTGCCCAAATTCAGAATGCTGATGCTTGGGTTATTGGAAAAGCCGCCACCGTCTTGGCTGATATCCGTCTTGCCATTGCCATTGCGGTCATGCCGGACAGCAATGCCATATTTGCCTTCGGAGGGAACCGGTATGCAAATATTCATGCTGCCTTCATTGGCGGGGCTTTCAATCCGATGAAGCCAGCGGCCCTTTGCTAACCATGCACCGGGTATTGCGGGATAGGACTGGACGCGGATTTTTCCGCTCGATTCCTTAACGCCGCGCACCTGCACGAGTACAGCCGGTCCATTGCCCGAAGTGCATCGTGACATATCATTATCTAGCTCTTGGTTGGCCGCAACAGTACCGGAAACCAGAACCAGACCAACCATAGTCACAAGAGCGACACATTTCTTCATTGCAATACTCCTGGAACTTTATGTCCGTTATCCGCCTTTTTTCGGATAGCATCGATATTGCCCCTGAACCTGTAACCGTCTATCGGGTGAGTTTGCGGCCAAATTAGGGTGACAGGGCGACCATAAGTTGAAATTTCTAACTGCCACTGACCGCTATATCTTCCGGCTTGTAATGTTGCCGCTGCTTGCGACCCTCGCAATTGCCGCGTCATTGTTGCTTCTGGAAAAGATGCTGAACCTGTTTGACTTTGTTGCCGCAGAAGGCGGGCCAGTCAGCGTCGTTTGGCGCATGCTTGCCAACCTCTTGCCCGAATATCTTTCCTTGGGTATTCCCATCGGCCTGCTGCTTGGCATCTTGCTGGCCTTCCGCCGATTGGCAACGTCGTCAGAACTCGACATTTTTCGTGCAGTAGGCATGAGCTATTTCCGCTTGTTGCGCGTTCCGTTCATGCTCGCAATCGCGCTTGCCGCCATCAATTTCGCTATCGTCGGCTTTATTCAACCAAGTTCGCGCTATTTGTACGAAGAACTGCGCTTTGAACTACGTTCGGGTGCCTTTGGCGCGAAAGTGCGGGTGGGAGAATTTAACAATGTCGGTAAAAACCTGACCGTCCGTATCGATGAGAGCCGCAATAACGGCAATGCGCTGTCGGGCCTATTTGTTTTCGCGCAAAGCAACAGCGGGCAGACCATTGCGGTGACGGCGGAGCAAGGCCAGTTTCTGCGGACCGATGACCCTGATACGATCTTACTGCGGCTCCAAAAAGGAACGCTCGTGCATTATGCGCCCAGCTATAAATCGCCGCGGGTGCTAAGCTTTACCAGCCATGACATCCCCATTCCGTTGCCAAAGATCGAGAATTTCCGAACGCGCGGTGGCAAGGATCGCGAATATCTGATCACTGAGCTGGTTCAAATTGGCGGCGATGCGCAGAAACCATTGGTGGAACGCGACCGGGCTTGGGCAAATTTTCACTTCCGCTTGGTGGAAGTCGCCATGATGCTTTTGCTGCCGTTACTTGCACTGGCATTGGCGGTCCCGCCAAAGCGGTCGACGTCGGCGCTTGGGGTGTTCTTATCGATTGTGATGGTGGTGACTTATCACAAGATCAACGAATATGCCGAAGGCGTGGGCGGCATGGGCATAGTTGATCCCTTCATTGCCTTGTGGCTGCCATTTCTGCTGTTTGCAGCACTTATCCTGTGGATGTACCATATCATCGCCCATGTGCCGGGCGGGCAACCGATTGGTGCGCTAGAGGTTTTTGCGACAAAAAGCGGCAAATGGGTCAAAAGCATATTCCGGTTCGGTCGAAAATCGCGGCTGGCGACCATTGGAATGCCCGCACCATCGGCGGAGACATAAGCCATGCATTTTTTTCCGTCGCGTAACATCACAATATACATGGCAAAGCTGTTCATTGTTCGTAGCTTTGCGGTACTGATGATGCTTGTTTTGATATTGATGACACTGGATTTGTTGGGTGAAAGCGGCAAAATCCTGTCGGTTCCCGGAAATGACCAGGGCGACGTTCTGCATTATGTTTCGATGCGTGCGCCGCAGATTATTGCACGATTTTTGCCTTTTTCCGTGTTGCTCGGCACCCTCATCACTTTTGCGGGGCTCAGCCAGAACAGCGAAGTCGTGGCGATGAAAGCCGCTGGATTATCCGCGCATCAGATTTTGGCACCGATGTTCGTCGCCAGCCTTGGCGTTGCCGTGATATCCTTTGCCTTTAACGATGCCGTTGTTGCCCCCAGCACTGCGCAGTTAAAAGTGTGGCAGAAAGCGGATTATGGCGCGGTGGCACCTGATAGCGACGCCCGAAACAATATATGGGTGCGTGAGGGCGGTGACCTTATCAACGCGGGCAACGTCTTGGGTTCTGGTGATGACACCGTGCTGGAGGACGTCCGCATATATCTGCGTGCCAATGGCGGATTGCGACAAGTCATCACCGCTACCCGTGCGCGCTACATCGGTGATGCTTGGCAACTTGAAGAAACAAAATCATTTAATGTGGCGACAACAACCGGGACGACGACAGATCGTCTCATCATCGGTAAAGGTATCACGCCCGACAGGTTCAACGTGATGAAAGTCGACGGCGACAGCCTGGCCTTCTTGCCGCTCATGCGCGCAATCGACGATCTCAAGGCCGCTGGACGCCGCACGGATAATCTTGAAGGCATATTATGGCACAAGCTCTCCGGTCCCTTGTCCACATTGTTGATGCCATTGCTCGCCGCCGTGGCGGCCTTTGGCCTTGCCCGATCCGGGGCGCTCTTTTTGCGGGCGGTCATCGGCATGGCCTTGGGCTTTGCCTATTTCGTCGCCGACAATTTCGCTTTGGCGATGGGTAATCTTGGCGCCTATCCGCCATGGATTGCGGCATGGGGGCCGTTTCTGTTGTTCTTCTTGATAGGCGAGACGGTTTTGGTCCGCACAGAAGAATGACGGGCATAGGGCGCACAAGGTTTCAAGGACAGCATATGGCAGATATCAACATTCGTCCCGTTTCGACAAAGGCTGACAAGCAAGCCTTTGTCGATCTGCCTTTCCGCTTATATGCGGACGACCCAAACTGGGTGCCGCCATTGAAAAGTGACGTCATGGCGACAATCACGCCGGGCAAAAACCCTTGGTTCGAACATGGTGAAGCGCAGTTGTTTTTGGCCGAGTGGAAGGGACAGATTGTGGGCCGTATTTCGGCGCATTTGGATTTTCTCGCTTTGGCGCAGCCGCCGGAACAGGGCATGGGGCCGGGTGTCGGCAATTGGGGATTTTTCGAGGCGGAAGACGCCGAAGTGGCAAAAATCCTCATCGAAACCGCAGAAAGCTGGTTGCGTGACAAAAAAATGGTCCGTGCGCTGGGGCCATTGAGCCTTTCGATCTGGGAGGAACCGGGATTGTTGGTGCAAGGCCATGATCACCCGCCGACGATACTGATGGGTCATCACAACCCTGCTTATGGCGATTGGATAGAGGCGGCGGGCTATGCAGGTGTTAAAGACCTGTATACCTATCACATACCCATTGACGTGCCATTTCCGCCGCTCGTGCAGCGTATTGTCGCGACAGGTGAGCGCAATGAACGGATTGTCATTCGAAAGGTTAATAAGGCCAATTTTGATGCCGAAGCGGCCATCATATTGTCGATACTGAACGATGCATGGAGTGGTAATTGGGGCTTTGTGCCCATAACGGATGCAGAAGTAGCGCATACCGGCAAGCAGCTTAAGCCCATTGTATTTAACGATTTGATCCGCATTGCCGAGGTTGATGGAGAGCCCGTGGCATTCATGATGACATGGCCCGATATCAATGAGAAAATCGGCACTTTCGGGGGATCATTATTCCCGTTCAACTGGGCAAAATTGCTGTGGTGGCTCCGTGCCCCGAAGGTCCGCAGCATGCGCGTGCCGTTGATGGGCGTGGTCAAGAAATTTCAAGCAACACGTTTGGCCAGCCAGTTGGCGTTTATGATGGTCACCTATATTCGCGATGCTTCGACTACCAAATTTGGTGCCTCGCGCGGCGAATTTGGTTGGGTTCTGGACGACAATGGCCCGATGCGTTCGGTAGGCGAGGCCATGAATGGCGAGATCAACAAAGTATATCGCATTTATGAAAAGCCGCTGTGATGGCGCGCTCGGAAAAATTGTCCTGCATTGGTGCTAATGGATAAGGATTCAGCATGATTTGGGCCGATTGGAGCAAGACATGTGTGTAGTGTCGATTGCATGGCATGTGCATCCGCGTTGGCAATTGATCGTCGCTGGTAACCGCGACGAATTTCACAGCCGGGCGGCAACGCCTTTGGAGCCATGGCCGGACAATCCGTCGATTATGGCGGGTCGCGATATCCTATCGCAAGGCACATGGATGGGGGTGAGCCACACAGGGCGTTTCGGCGTGGTGACCAATATCCGAACGCCAGACGGCCCGGATCGGCATAAGGCGTCACGCGGCGCTTTGGTCACCGACTGGCTGACGCACGGCACATTTCCCGACATATTGGACAATTTTAACCCGTTCAGCCTGATGGTCGGTGATCAACACGGCCTGCAATATGTCGCCAACCGTCCGACGGAGGTTCGCGCCTCGCTGGCGCATGGCGTGCACGGCCTTTCCAATGCGGTGCAGGACGAACACTGGCCGCGCAAAGAGAGATTGAACCGCGCGCTAACGGGCTGGCTGGACGGCAGGGCAGAAGACCTCATGGCGTTGTTTATTATTCTTGCGGATGCCGATGCCACCCCTGACAGCGCGCACCCGATATTCATCCGCGATGGCGTCTATGGGACACGCTGCAGCACCATATTGGCGGTCGGACATGATGGTGCCGGACGCATTATGGAGCGCCGTTTTGATAGCGCTGGCAATAGCCTTGGGGAAAGCGCCGAGGCCTTTGTTTGGGTAGGCTGAAACGCTTGGGGGTAACGCCTTCGTTCTGCTCCTGTCGACCGCGTGGCTTTAACGTCTGATCACATCGCCCACCGTGACAACGAGCATGACGATCGCAAAAGTTGTGAGCATGCCCGTGAAAAGGGCGACGGCGGGAATTTGAATGACGTCCATGTTGGTTTCCTTCGGTTGAGAAGGTCCTTATGGTGCCGGAAATGCCTTCATGCTTTGATCTGGGTCAAATATCCGACAACTGCGTGCATCGGCAAAACCCCGTATATATGTGGGAAAAGCGCACCGCCGCGGGATGGTTCCCATTTGATTGCATCTTTCAGCGCGGTTAAATCCACCTCGGCAAGCACAAGTTCCTCTTGTCCTGCAAAATGCTTGTCCAACGTGCCCTGAACCTGATCTTGCGTCGACAAATGGATGTAACCATCCGCCAAATCGACAGGTGCACCTTGAAAGACGCCGTCCGCCTCAAATTGCGCCCATTGTGCTGCGGTCAGGATCTTGAAGGCGGTGGCGGGTTGTGGCGTCTGTTCCATGCGGCATTCATGTCCAAATCGGAGGAGTAGGGCAAGCAGCTTTGCCAACATGGCCGGCTTATGCTCCAAATCTGACCGAATGATGCGCGATTGGCCGCAAATGATGGCCTAAAATGTAAAATATGATATTATCGGATGGTAGGGTCCGAACGTCTGCGGTCTGTGCGAAGCATTTCGTACCTATCCGGCGCGCAGACCCTGCTGACATGCGCAAAGGTCCAGTGCACATATGACTCGCTTTCTCTCGCTTCGGCTGATGCTGTCGGCTGCCCTTTTGTGTGGCGCTTGGACAGCCATGCCCGGCGGCGTTGCTGCCTTTGCCGCCAGCGCCACCGATACCGAAACCGCCAATTTTGGCATTTGCAAAAGCGGTGGCGGCACGAACTGCGTCGTGGATGGGGATACGATATGGTATCGCGGTAGCAAAATCCGCATCGCCGATATCGACACCCCCGAAACCCATCAACCGCGGTGCGCGGCGGAGGCGGCGCGCGGTGCCGCGGCAACACGGCGGCTACACCAACTCGTCAATGCTGGCCCCTTCAGCTTGCAAAGCATCAACCGCGATGAAGATCGTTATGGCCGCAAATTGCGCATATTGACGCGCGGTGGCCAAAGCTTGGGCGAACTGTTGGTCGAAGAAGGCCTTGCGCGTTATTATGAAGGCGGCCGACGCAGCTGGTGCTAACCAGCCCTATCGCCGCCCCAGACGCGAGATTACAGCCACAAAGAATGCCGTCGACCATCCGAGCAGCAGCAAGCCGTAAATCCCCTCAATCGCGGCGACAAGCCGCCATTCGGGCGCAATATAGCGGTCGTCAAAGCCAATGCCGGCATAGCTGATCGTCGAGAAATAGACCGCGGTTTCGAGATCCTCCACCGCGCCAAGGCCTTCGTACAAAAACGCATATAGCCAAATTTCAATGCCGTGGAGCACGAACAACGCCAATACCAAAGCCAGCGTAAAGCCCATAGTGCGCAGCGAAAGCCCCGGCACATGATGCGCGCGCTCGGCCTGCACCTCGCCGCGTAACATCCGCCCAAGAATGGCAAGCCCGCCACCATGGATAACTACCGTGAGCAGGACCATGATAGTCGAAACGGCAAGCTGAAGGATCATGCGGAGAGATGTCGCACGAAACGCGCAAACGGGGAAGGGGGGATCTTGGGGGAGAGCTACAGCACCGACGCTAAGAACCAACCACCTACGAATGTTGCAGCAATGGCGTGCAGTATCGCGATTTTGTTGAGGTAGCTGGAAAAAGGCTGCTTGCGTGTCTTGTGCCGGAATAGAGCGCGGCCAGCATAGGCACCGATGCTCCCCCCAAAAAACGCCCAAGTCAGCAACGCCCCTTCGGACACGCGGCTGGACCCCGCCCCAGCGCGCAGCTTATCGACGCCGAACAGCAGGAAGGTGATCAGGTTGACCAGCGCAAACAGGCCAAGGGCGTTGGGGAGGGTAGGGAGGGGCATGCGTGATATGTCGTTTGGTTAAGGTGCGGTGATAGCCTGAATAAGGCGCACGCGCCACAGCGTCGCCACTTAGCGCATTGCGGTAATTTCCTTTAAATCGTCATGCTGAACTTGGTTCAGGGTGACGGTGTTGGGAGAAGCTCAATCCCCGGTCGCAACAGCCCCCGCATCCGGACAGAATGCGTACTAAAAAACTGCCGCACCTCTTTGCAGAAGCGCGGCAGCGGGAATGTCTAACGCGATGGCGTTAAAATCAGATCAAGGAGAAGGCTTACTCTGCCGCAACCCCAGCCGCTTCAAACATGTCCAGGCCGTCATTTTCGGCGACGATGACTTCGGTCACGTCTTTCTTCTTACGGTTGTCGAAGCTGTTCCATACTTGGCCCCAATCGCCGCGTGTCGACGCCTTGCTGTACTCGGTGGCGCGGGTTTCGAAGAAGTTGGCGTGCTCGACACCGTTCAACAATGGCGCAAGCCATGGCAGCGGGTGATCTTCGACCATGTAGATTGGCTGGAAGCCAAGTTGACCCAAGCGCCAATCGGCGATGTAGCGGATATAGCGTTTGATTTCCTTGGCGGTCATGCCGGGGACGGGGCCCATTTCGAACGCGAGGTCGATGAAATTATCTTCCAGACGGACGACCTTCTGGCAACAATCGATAATGTCTTCCTTCACCGACTTGGTGAGGCAGCCACGCTCCGCGCAGAAGGCGTGGAACAGCTTGGTAATGCCTTCGCAATGTAAGGATTCGTCGCGGACGGACCACGAAACGATCTGCCCCATGCCCTTCATCTTGTTGAAGCGCGGGAAGTTCATCAACATCGCGAAGGAGGCAAACAATTGCAGCCCTTCGGTAAAGCCGCCGAACATCGCGAGCGTGCGGGCAATGTCTTCGTCGCTGTCGACGCCGAATTGGTGGATATAATCGACCTTGGCCGCCATTTCTTCATATTCAAGGAACGCTGAATATTCGCTCTCGGGCATGCCGATGGTGTCGAGCAAGTGGCTGTACGCAGCGACATGGACGGTTTCCATGTTGGAAAAGGCGGTCAGCATCATCTTGACTTCGGTCGGTTTGAACACGCGGCCATAATGTTCATGGTAGCAATTCTGCACCTCGATATCAGCTTGCGTGAAGAAACGGAAAATCTGCGTCAAAAGGTTGCGTTCATGGTCCGACAATTTCTGCGCCCAATCGCGGCAATCTTCGCCCAAGGGCACTTCTTCAGGCAGCCAATGGATCTGCTGCTGGCGTTTCCAGAAGTCATAGGCCCATGGATATTCAAAGGGCTTGTAGCTGTTGCGTGCTTCTAACAATGACATGACTGTTTCCTTGGACCTTAATTTAAAATTTTATTGAGATGCCGGCGTGCCTTATTGGCAGGCCAAACATTCGTCATAATCGGTGGTCGTCGCAAGCTCGATAACCGGCGCTTCTGCAGTGTTATCCGCCTCAACCCCGCCTGCAAAGCCGGCGCGTTGGATGGATTTCGAACGCAGATAATAAAGCGACTTCACGCCCAATTCCCATGCGCGGAAGTGGAGCATGAGAAGATCCCATTTTTCCACGTCGGCAGGGATATAGAGATTCAGCGACGTGGCTTGGTCGATATACGGCGTGCGGTCGGCGGCCAGCTCAATCAACCAACGCTGGTCGATTTCGAAGCTGGTTTTAAACGTGTCCTTTTCCTCTGCCGTTAGGAAATCGAGATGCTGGACCGAACCGCCCTTTTCCAAAATGCTGTTCCAGACATTGGTCGAATCCTTCGCCTTTTCCTGAAGCAGTTTTTCCAGATAAGGGTTCTTGACAATGAAGCTGCCCGACAAGGTTTTGTGCGTGTAGATATTGGCCGGAATTGGCTCAATACACGCGCTGGTGCCACCGCAGATGATCGAAATCGATGCGGTTGGGGCAATTGCCATCTTGCAGGAGAAGCGCTCCATAACGCCCATTTCCTCGGCATCGGGGCACGCGCCACGTTCGTTGGCGAGCATCATCGATGCCTCATCCACTTGCGCGCGGACATGTTTGAAGAACTTCATGTTCCATGACTTGGCCAGCGCGCTTTCAAAGCCGACGCCGCGGGACTGCAGGAAGCTGTGATAGCCCATGACGCCAAGGCCGATGGAGCGTTCACGGCTCGCCGAATATTTCGCCCGCGACATTTCAGGTGGCGCACGATCAATGAAGTCCTGCAGCACATTGTCGAGCATGCGCATCACGTCTTCGATGAAGACCTTGTCGCCGTTCCATTCGTCCCATTTTTCCAGGTTCAAGGACGACAGACAGCATACGGCCGTGCGGTCATTGCCCAAATGGTCACGGCCCGTTGGCAAGGTGATTTCCGAACAGAGGTTCGATGTGGAAACCTTCAGACCCAGATCGCGGTGATGCTTTGGCATCGCATTGTTCACGGTGTCGCTGAAGATGATATAAGGCTCCCCTGTTGCAAGGCGGGTTTCCACCAGCTTCTGGAACAAAGACCGCGCATCGACCGTGCTACGCACTTCGCCTGTTTTGGGGCTGCGCAGGTTGAATTCTTCGCCAGCGCGTACGGCTTCCATAAATTCGTCGGACAGCAATACACCATGGTGTAGGTTCAGCGCTTTACGGTTGAAGTCGCCCGATGGTTTGCGGATTTCGAGGAACTCTTCAATTTCAGGGTGGCTAACGTCCAGATAGCAGGCCGCAGAGCCACGACGCAGTGACCCTTGCGAAATCGCAAGCGTCAGGCTGTCCATAACGCGGACAAACGGAATGATGCCGCTGGTCTTACCGTTGAGGCCAACAGGTTCGCCAATGCCGCGGACATTGCCCCAATAAGTACCAATGCCGCCACCGCGTGACGCGAGCCAGACATTTTCGTTCCACGTGTTGACGATGCCTTCCAGGCTGTCATCGACGGAGTTCAAATAGCAGCTGATGGGCAAGCCACGGCCCGTGCCGCCATTGGACAAGACAGGGGTTGCTGGCATGAACCACAGGCGCGAGATATAGTCATAAAGACGCTGCGCATGCGCCTCATCATCGGAATAAGCCGACGCAACACGGGCAAACAGGTCCTGATAACTTTCATCCGGCAGCAAATAACGGTCCTGCAACGTGTCCTTGCCGAATTCGGTCAACAAGGCATCGCGTGCGGAATCGGTGACGACATTGAAACGACGCACGTCAACGGACTTGCTCGACGCGGGTGTCTTAGCATCAACGATCTCCGCATGCGTCGCTTCAGCTATCTTTTCAAGCATATCTGTCATCATTCCTGCGGTCATGTCGTCCGCCCCTTGGCCTGTATCCCTGAAATCCATTTTAACCTGTAGCTCCATTCATTGCGGCGACCCGAAACTGGTCATCGGCTTTCCGACATCCAGCGACCAGCTGTATCTTGACGGGAACCGATGTTCCCATATTGTTCGACTCAGGGCGCGAAACTCCCTCTTAGCATTTTTTGACCTTGTCAGGGGGAGTATTTTGACTTGTCCCCAGCTTATCGACGGGAAAAAAGGCCCCCGCCGACACAAATGTCTACTGAAGCTTCAAGCACAAATTGTGGTAATGCCCCCTGTGGCCAACCGCTACCTATAGTGCCTCATTCATTTTTTGACGCAAGAGGGTAAATACAAAATCTTGATCTCAATTCGTCGCTAATGTGATTCCATTCGTCGCACCTTGGCGCGTCGTGTCAGCGAGCGACGCGCGGACTTGCTAGGCGAAATTCAGAGCGCAAGATGTAAAATGGAGTAATGCGTATTTTTTATGTGCCAAAATGAATGTATCGGTTGGGAGCTCAAATTCGGCGTTCTGACCGTCTGTGCAAACTAAGATTTGCAGTGTCAGATTCGGTGTGCAAATCATGAATCGCCAAGGGGCAGTTGGGGCATCCCATCAGCCGAAGATGCATCAGCGTTTTATTAGGCGATATCTATAGGTCCTAGTGTGCATTTCCACGTTTTAGTTTTTGTCGTTCCGGCGAAGGTAGGGCTGACAGGGTTGATGTGACGATTGCAGGACCTACCAAACTCTCTCATCAAGCGCGGTCGAGACACAGCGCTCACCTTTCGGCCCCATACCAAATGACGCTTGAATAGGCGCTCCAGCGCGTTAAGGGGCATGACATACTTAAAGCGTAGGGGCCGATATGACTGTAATCATCCGCAATGCCGACTTGATCGAAAGCGTGGCCGACGCGTTGCAATATATCAGCTATTTCCACCCGATGGATTATATCCGTGCCTTGGGCGACGCGTATGAGGCGGAGCAATCGCCTGCTGCCAAGGACGCCATCGCGCAGATCCTAACGAACAGCCGTATGTGCGCAGAGGGGCATCGCCCGATTTGCCAGGATACAGGTATCGTCAATGTCTTCGTCAAATGGGGCATGGACTGCCGTTTGGAAGACACGTCCGCATCTTTGCAGGACGTGATCGACGAAGGCGTCCGCCGCGCCTATTTGCATCCGGACAACAAGCTACGCGCGTCCGTGCTCGCGGACCCAGCCTTCACGCGGCGCAATACCAAGGACAATACGCCGTGCGTGCTGCATGTCGACCTCGTCCCTGGTGCCAAAGTGTCCGTCGACGTTGCCGCTAAGGGCGGCGGCAGCGAGAATAAGTCTAAATTCAAGATGATGAATCCGTCGGACAATATCGTCGATTGGGTCGTGGAGATGCTACCCCAAATGGGCGCTGGTTGGTGCCCGCCCGGCATGTTGGGTATCGGTATTGGCGGTACGGCGGAACATTGCGTGCTGCTCGCCAAACAAGCGTTGATGGAGCCCATCGACATGGGACCATTGAAGGCGCGCGGACCACAGAATGACATTGAAGCCATGCGCATCGAGATTTTTGACAAGGTAAATGCCCTTGGCATTGGCGCGCAGGGGCTCGGCGGCCTCTCCACTATCTTGGATGTGAAAATCATGGACGCGCCATGCCATGCGGCAGGTAAGCCCGTGGCCATGATTCCCAATTGCGCGGCCACACGCCACGCCCATTTCACATTGGATGGTGCTGGCCCGGCCTTTCTTGAGGCGCCAAAGTTGGACGAATGGCCCAAGGTCGATTGGAAACCCGATGCCACGGCCATTCGCGTAGATCTCGATACGCTGACGCCGGACGTTGTGGCTGGTTGGAAGCAAGGGGACCGTCTTTTGCTCAATGGCAAGATGCTGACTGGCCGCGACGCCGCCCATAAGCGCATTGCCGATATGCTGGCCAAGGGAGAAGAACTGCCCGTCAGCTTCAAGGGCCGCATGATTTATTATGTTGGCCCCGTCGATCCAGTTGGTGAAGAGATTGTCGGACCCGCAGGGCCGACCACCGCCACGCGGATGGACAAGTTCATGGACATGATGCTGGAGCAAGGTCTGCTCGCGTGCGTCGGCAAGGCTGAACGCGGGCCGGCGGCCACGCAAGCCATCGCCAAGCATAAGAGCGCCTATCTTATGGCCGTTGGCGGCGCTGCCTATCTCGTCGCCCGCGCCATCAAGGGCAGCACAGTCGTCGGCTTTGCAGATTTAGGTATGGAAGCCATTTACGAGTTTGAAGTGCAGGACTTTCCCGTAACCGTTGCGGTCGATAGCAACGGCAACAATGTTCACCAATTAGCGCCCGCTTATTGGCAAAAGCGCATTAAGGATGAAGGTTTGTTGCAGGGGGTCTAGGCCATGACCCTACGGCCCCGCAATTACTGACCGCGCATTTGGGCATCAATTTGTGCCTGAATTTCGGGCGGTAGGCCCTCTGTCGCGCCGCCAGCCTGGCCGCCAGCGCTGCCCTGCTGTTGCTGCATTTCCTGCATCTGCCTTTGCATTGCCTCGATTTCGGCGCGCGACTTGAACTCGAGCAGCTCGACATCGAATGTCAATTCGCTACCGCCGGGAATGACGACTTCGCCTGTTTGCGGGTTGCGCTGATCCTCTGTGCCATAACCAAGCTCAGCTGGAATCCATAAGCGGTATTTGCCGCCACGCTGCATGATCTTCAGGCCTTCGGAAAAACCCGGAACGACGCCCGTTACAGGAAAGCCAGCTTGCGGGTTTTGGTCAAAAACGGTGCCGTCTTTCAACATGCCCTTATAGCTTACAAGGACCACGTCATTGTCGGCAGGATTGGGGCCTTCGCCCGCTTCCATAATCTTGTAGCGCAGGCCGGATGGGGTCGTCACAACATCACCAAATTCCTGCCGAACGTCGCTGGTGCCCCAATAAGCAAGACCACCACCTGCAGCGAGGACCAATGCAATTGCCGCCCAATATTTGGTGAGCGAACCTTTTTTAAGTGGCTGAATGGGAACGGCAGTGACGGACATAAAAAATTCCTATGAGCTGTGGTGCGCGTTGACTAGCAGAAAGCGGCGCGGATTCTAGACACAAAAAAAGCGCCAGTTGAAGGCGCTTTCTTTGTTTCAGAGTGCAGACGGTTATTTCGCGCCGTCACGCTCTTGTTGCTTACGCTCCATCTTGCGCGCGCGACGGACAGCAGCAGCCTTTTCACGCGCACGCTTTTCCGATGGCTTTTCAAAATGACGACGAAGCTTCATTTCGCGATATACACCCTCACGCTGTAGCTTCTTCTTCAGCGCGCGTAGGGCCTGATCAACATTATTGTCGCGAACCATGATTTGCATAAAAACTCAACTCCGCATCGAATCGGCAAAATGGCTTAAAACGGCCATTTTGAAAGGCTAAAAACGAAAAACGCCGCGTTCACAGGCGGCGTGTTGATGTAGCCCCTACCCATGTCGCCTCCAAATATCAAGCGGAAATGGCGCTTTTTGTGGGCTTGGTTGGTGTTTGAAGCAGTAGCTTGCTGGAAAACTATCTGCCTTTGTCCAATCGCCTAACACTTGCCCTAACGCCTTGTTCGTTTCATAATGAAACGCATCTGGCGATCAGGAGAGAGCACATGGCCACCCAATTAAAGTCGAGTAGCAAGTATAGCGAGGCGGAATTGACCGCACGGCAAGAGCTTGCGGCCTGCTACCGGATATTTTCGATGTTTGGCTGGGATGAGCTTGTGTTCAATCACATTACGGTCAAGGTGCCGGATGAGGACGGGGCGTTTTTGATTAACCCTTATGGTATGCATTTCGGTGAAATTACCGCGTCCAGCCTTATCAAAATCGATATAGATGGCAACAAGATCGACGTCGATAACCCGTGGCATGTGAACAAAGCAGGCTTTGTCCAGCACAGCCTGTTCCATCGCACATTGCCCGACGCACATGCGATTATCCACACGCACACCACGGCAACCGTAGCGGTGTGCAGCCTTGAGGGCGGATTGCAACCTGTGAACTTCTACGCGTGCAACTTCATGGGACAATTGGCCTATCATGACTTTGAAGGCGTCACCGTGCGCGAGGAAGAGGGGGTTCGGCTGGTCGAACATCTCGGCGACAAGCGGATTTTGATGCTGCGCAACCATGGCCCTGTTGTGATGGGCAAGACGCTTCCCGATGCCTTTATCAAATATTGGGCGCTCCAGCGCGCGTGCGAGCATCAGATGGCGACGCTGCAAATGGGTAAGCCGATCATGGTGTCGCCAGAGGTGATCGCCGTGCATCAGCGCGATTTGTACATGGCATCGCCCCCTGGCGGATCAGGCCGTGTTGAATTTGACGCGATGGTGCGGAAGGTTGACCAAATCGATAAAAGCTGGCGGGATTAATTATTACCCAACACGAACGGATTAAGTTTAGGGGTATTCCCCTCCCGCTTGCGGGAGGGTTTAGCGGAGGGTAAACTCATAAGATGACACCGCGACACACCCTCCTCCAGCCCCTCCCGCAAGCGGGAGGGACGTTATGACCAAATTCACCGTCAACGACCGCCCTGTCCAATATAAAATGGACCCGCAAACGCCTTTATTGTGGGCGTTACGCGACGCGTCGAACTTGACGGGTACCAAATATGGCTGCGGCATTGGCGACTGCGGTGCATGCATGGTCGAAATTGATGGTGAGGCTATCCGCTCCTGCCTTGTGACCATAGCCGAGGCGGAGGGGCGTTTTGTCACGACTATTGAGGGCCTGAGCCGTGACCGGAGCCATCCGTTGCAACAGGCGTTTGTCGCCAACAATGTTCCGCAATGTGGTTTTTGCATTTCCGGCGTCATCATGGTGGCGTCTGTGTTGCTCAAGAAAAGCAGCGATCCCACCGATGCTGAAATTGACGCCGCGATCACCAACCTGTGCCGCTGCGGCCTTTATCCAAGGTTGCGGGGTGCTATCAAACGTGCGGGCCGTGTAATGCGTGGCGAAGAGCGCATCGCCGCAGCGCCGCCGCCGGGCATTAATCCCGAGGATGCGGCGCGGGCAGTGCCGGCTTTGACGGTGACAAAATAAGGGCTTAGCCCTCCAGTTCGATGTCCCAGTACAACCAGTCGTGCCATGTTTCATGTAGATGGTTCGGTGGAAACGCGCGGCCCCGATCTTGCAATTGCCAGCTTGTCGGCCGGATTGCGGCCATGTTGAGTTGCATATGCGCTTGCTTCGGTGTGCGACCACCTTTTTTAAGGTTGCAGTGCAGGCAAGCGGTGGTGACATTTTCCCAACTGGTAATGCCGCCCAAGCGACGTGGGACAATATGGTCAAAGGTTAAATTGTCGCCCGACCCGCAATATTGGCATTCAAACTTGTCGCGCAGGAAGAGGTTGAATCGCGTGAATGCGGGATATTCCGATGGCTTCACATATTGGCGCAGCGCAATCACCGACGGAATTTTCATGTCCAGACTTGGACTATGCACATGCCGGTCATAGTTGGACACAATGTCGACCTTGTCGAGGAAAACCGCCTTAATAGCTGTCTGCCAAGGCCAAAGACTCAGTGGATAATAACTTAATGGAGTGTAATCCGCGTTCAGCACAAGCGCAGGGCAATTTTCTGGGTGCCTTGCTCGGCCCGCCGCCTCGAAAGTTCCGGTATGCAACATCAGTCGAACCTACTCCCCTTTTGTCATACATGCTTTAAGCCTATTAGCGTTACAGCATTCTGACAGTCGCCAAACTATTTACACATATTGTGACGTCAATAGGGTAAAGCTACCGAATGTGGTATAATTGGGGATAATTTTTTGACGGCATTCGACTTCATCTATTCCTTTCTGGGCCAGATAGTGGGGCCGAAGGGCCTGGCGGTCACCAGATTTGCCCCGAGTCCCAACGGGCAGTTGCATTTGGGGCACGCCTTTTCGGCGCTATGTGCCCAAGAATTTGCCCGCGCCTTTGGGGGTCAGTTTCGCCTTCGGATCGAGGATATTGACGGGACGCGCAGTCGGCCCGAGCATGTCCAAGCGATCCTTGCTGACATGCAGTGGCTGGGGCTGGCGCATGACGGTGATGTGCAGTTCCAATCGCAACATATCGCCCGGTATGTGGTCGCGCGTGACCGGCTGAATGCCGAAGGCCTGTTATATCGCTGCGGTTGCACCAGAGGTGACATCGCCGAAGCTCTAAAGCATAAACCTGTGCCCCATGGCCCTGACGGGCCACATTATCCAGGCACCTGTCGGGAACAGCCCTTTTTAGAAGATGGCCCATATAGCTGGCGCCTTGACATAAGAAAGGCCTTAGACTTGGCAGGCCCGCTTATGTGGACGGATTTGGCGGCGGGGCAGCAGTTTGCAGACCCAATGGCCTTTGGCGATGTCATATTATGGCGCAAAGATGCGCCGGCATCTTATCATCTCGCGGCGACCGTTGACGATGCCGCCGATGGCATTACCCATGTAGTGCGTGGCAAGGACCTGTTCGCTTACACTGCCGTGCATCGGCTGCTGCAGACGCTGCTCGACTTACCGGAGCCAGTCTATTGGCATCACCCGCTCTTACTGGACAGCACAGACGAAAAGCTGGCCAAGAGCAAATCCTCAGCGGCTTTGTCCGCCCGCCGTTTGGCAGGCGAAAGCGGAAACAAACTTATGGATAATTTGCGTCACCGAATGCTTCCGCTTGGAATTTCCTTATCCGATGCCTAAATAGGGCAACGGGGTATTAGCCCTGAACAAGGATTTCTCCCGATGACTATATTGTTGGTTCTACTCATCATTGGTGCCGCTGGTGCCGTCGCCTTCGCGTTGATCCGCGGATTGCATGCTTTTGCCAATTTGCGTCCGGCCGATGTGGATGAAGCCGGTTTACCCAAATCGCTGGCGGTGCAGAATAAGATGATGTTTGCACGCGTGAAGTGGCAGGCGATCACGATCGTGTTGCTTGCTGTTTTGGTATTGGTTGCCGGATCGCAATAAGCAAAGCGCGCATGGTTAAACTCAACAAAATTTATACGCGGACCGGCGACGATGGCACAACGGGCTTAGTCGACGGCTCACGTGTGTCGAAAACGGCTTCACGGTTGCACGCGATTGGTGAAATTGATGAAACCAATTGCGCGCTGGGCGTTGCGATCCAGTCATTGGCCGCAGATGAGGGCGATACGCCCTTGGTGAATGAACTGCGCCGGATCCAAAACGACCTGTTTGATTTAGGTGCGGATATTGCGACGCCGGGTGAGAGTTTTGAACCTTCTCCTATGGAGTTACGGATAATTTCGTCTCAGGTTGAATGGCTAGAGGCGGCGATAGATAATGCCAATGCCCAACTTCCGCCGCTGACCAGTTTCATCCTGCCGGGCGGGAGCTTGCCAGCCGCACAGATGCACATGGCGCGGGTAACTTCGCGTCGCGCCGAGCGCGCACTTGTAGCCGCATCGCTTGATGTCGCGATCAACCCTTACGCGCTGCATTATCTGAACCGTCTGTCGGACTATCTCTTCACCCTGTGCCGTTTAATCAACGCAACGCGTGGCGGTGATATCTTGTGGGTGCCAGGCGCATCGCGCTAAGCGGCCCACCGCTGTTGCGGGAATGACAAAAAGAGCGGGTTGATTGGCGCTGTATGTATTTGCGGCATTGGCTATCGCTTGCGCCCGCATGGCCCAAGCGATTCAATGACAAATTTATAGTCGGCCTGCGCGCGGGCGGTATCTGCATTTGACGCGCCTTCAACGCGGTCGGCAGGCAGAGAGCGTGGAAGGCCACATGCCAGGCGATACCATAATAAGGTAAAGCGCTGCGGTGCCATTGCCGACGCGTCAATGACTTCGGCTGTTGAGACAGCCCATATTTTTTGCTGGCCCGGGCGGCTCAATATGGTGAGCGATAGCGGCCGATCGCTGTCCGTTTTCAAGAAGACCTGCGTTTCGCCTTCGCCCAAAACTGTCCCCACGCTGTGAAAGGCGCTGCTCACACTAGAAATGCGCGGGGCTGCATTAGCTTGGACGGCCTCTTTGGTGATGGCGCGGACCAGCGCATCATTGGTTGTGCTATATAAGGCCAATGCATTTGGCCGTGCCAGCTGCACCTCGCCGGGTCGACCGGTCACCTGCCGGCCAAATAGATACATGCGCTGTTTTTTTAGTTTGGGAATTTTCCCTTTCGCGTTTTTGGGTACATCGAGCAGGAAGCGCACGCGCGGCGTGACGCCTCCTTCGCCGCGAATCAACGCCATGACGTCGGCCTCAACCAGCACGCGTTCTAGCGACGCTGGGACACCCGCCGATTGTTCAGCAGACAATTTTCGGACATTTCGAACGGTCACATCGACAATAAGAGGCGAAATTACCACCAAATCGGCAACATCTGAATAGCTCGCCCTATCGGCCTCGATTACAAAGGAAGGCGGAAGGTCAAACGGTGCCTGTGCTGATGTTACCGTGCTGAGGCCTAGTAAAATCAAGCATAAACCCGTTTTTGCATGAATGAATCGCATTCATTATCCCTTTCTTTGCCCGTCTGCGGACGTTGTTTAAGCCTCTATCATATAGTTGGATATTGCCTACCTATCTATGAATTGCGTCTTAATCGCAGAATCCGGATTGCTTGGCCCGTAAGGGTTGGCTAATGCATCGATGAATCGAGCAATAAAAAAGTCATAAGAATTCGATATCGCGGGGGTACATCAGGAGCATGTTCAAGCATGCTACTAAAATGTACTGTTTTGTTTTGAAGGTAGGAGAGTTTTTTCCGCATGGCATATGCTGATCAAGATGGGATGAGCACAAACCGTTTGGTTTCTGTCATCATTGTTATCCTACTTCACGCTTTCCTCGGTTATGCCTTGGTTACGGGTCTTGCGTATGACGCGGTCGCGACCCTCAAGGAAAAGATGACCGTCGTAGACGTGAAGGAAGAGGAGCCACCCGAAGAAGAAGAGCCGCCACCCGAGCCCGAAAAGCAGATCGAGCCTCCGGTTGTTTCGCCTCCACCACTGGTGCAGACCGTGACGCCGCCACCAACGATTCGTACCGTTGCTACGCCGCCACCTTCTGCTCCGATTGTTCCTAC
Source organism: Sphingorhabdus sp. EL138 (assembly GCF_945862485.1). Lineage (GTDB taxonomy): Bacteria > Pseudomonadota > Alphaproteobacteria > Sphingomonadales > Sphingomonadaceae > Sphingorhabdus_B. The sequence goes on along the minus strand of NZ_CAMAYF010000016.1, from coordinate 5,588 downwards.
TGCCGCTCCGCCGGCACCACCCCCGCCTGCACCGGCGGGGCCAACTGCCGATGCGAAACCTCGTGGGAACCCTGGAAACTGGGCCAACACCAACGATTATCCGTCGCGCGCTTTGCAGCAGGAGCGTGAAGGTACCACCGGTTTCCGCGTTACGATTGGGGTAGATGGTCGCGTGGTTGACTGCGTGGTTACGCAGTCCAGCGGTCACGACGATTTGGATGCAGCAACCTGCTCCAACGTGAAGCGTCGCGCGCGCTTCGAGCCTGCCGTTCGTAACGGTGAAAAGGTTCAAGGTTCCTACTCGAACCGCGTACGGTGGCAAATACCGAAATAATTTCACGACCCGGCAAAGGGGGAGCCATCGCGCCGGGTCTTTTTTGCTAGATAGTTCTATTTTTTGAGAGGTAGTTAAAATGTCGATTTTGTTTCTGACTGCGGCGGGTGCCGCAAATCCAGATGTGGCCGCACAATTCGGTCTTATCCCTGCACTGAACGAAGGTGGTCCAATTTCATGGTCTATCTTCATCGTCATGGTCATCATGTCGGTTTTCTCATTTTACATCATGTTCACAAAGCTGTTCGAACAGCAGAAGGTTCTGAACCAGTATAAAGAAGTCCGTGCGCAATTCTGGCGCGCTGCAACGCTTGAAGAAGGCGCTGCAAAGCTCGACAAGAACAGCGCATATCGTCAAGTCGTCGACGACGGCATCGCCGCGCAAAAGCAGCATAGCCTTTTGACTGACCCAATCGAAGCACATGATTGGTTGCACGGCGCGATGGCCCGTTCGGAAGATTCGATCAACAACAAGCTTGCGAGCGGCCTGCCGTTCCTCGCAACGGTTGGTGCAACCGCTCCATTCGTTGGTCTGCTTGGTACGGTTATCGGCATCTACTCGGCACTGATCAAAATCGGTATCGCGGGTCAGGCCGACATCGGCAAGATTGCTGGCCCAGTTGGTGAAGCATTGATCATGACCGCAATTGGTCTGTTCGTTGCTGTTCCTGCGGTGCTTGCGTATAACTGGCTTCAGGCGCGCAACAAGACAATCGCGCGCAGCTTGACGACCTTCTCGAATGATGTGCTTGGATACATCTCCTCGGGTGGCCGTGTGAAGCCAGCCGCGACTGCAGCAGTAGCAGGCAAGCCAGCGCCAGCAGCGGTTAAGAAGTAAGATTGGGTGGGGGCTGCGTTTGCGCGCAGCCCATCCGCCAGCCTGTGCTGGCGCTCGATTTTTGACCCAATTTAGTTAGAGAGGATTGGCCAATGGCAATCAGTTCAGGAGGCGGCGGCAATGATACGCCAATGTCTGACATCAACACGACGCCGCTCGTCGACGTCATGCTGGTGCTCCTCATCGTGTTCCTTATCGCAATTCCGGTTGCAATCCAGACAGTGAAGATGGACATTCCGATCATCAAGTTTGAACCGACAAAAGCAAAGCGTGAAAATGTTTTGTTGTCGGTAACGACAACTGATGTCGGCGGACGTGATCCAGGTGATCCCGCGTATCAGGGTGCAAACCCCGGAGGCGAGTGCCGCATTTACTGGAACGTTACTCCGGTCGATTCGACAGAATTGGTCGATCGCGCTGCAAAGCATTTGAAGGCTGAGTTTGAAAAGCTGGGTGGCGAAGAAGCTGCTGCTGCCGGTCAAATCTTACCTGAAATGTTGCCTGAGGCGCACATCCGTGGTGATATTAACACGCCCTATCGTTGCATCGGTGGTGCAATTTACACCATGCAAATGGCTGGTTTCGCGCGCGTTGGCTTCATTTCGTCGCCATTCGAAAACGCGAATGTCCAGTAAGCAATTTAAGGAGTAATCATCATGGCAATGAGTGGCGGTAACGATGATGGCCAGCCGATGATGGAAATGAACACGACGCCGTTAATCGACGTCATGCTCGTTCTCCTCATCATGCTGATGATCACCATCCCCCCGGTTTCGCACGCCGTAAATATCGATCTTCCCGTTAATGACCCTAATGCGCCTCCACCCGAGGTTCCGATTGATCCTGTGATTAACAAGATCATCATTTTGCCGGATAGCACTATTCAATGGAATGGCACGCCAGTGACGTTGCAGCAAATGGAGCAGTATTTGGTGCGGACCCGGTCGATGACGCCAGAGCCGGAGCTTCAGTTCCAGCCAGCCCCAACGGCGCCTTATGACACCGTTGATAAGGCGTTGGTCTCTGTGAAGCGCAGCGGCATTACGAAGTTCGGATTTGTCGGCAACGAACAATATCGCGTCTTCGGTAAGGCAGCGCGTGAGGGGCGGTAGTTTAAAGACTTCGAATTAATCGACATGGAAAGGGCGGCGCAGAAGTGCGCCGCCCTTTTTTGTTGATGCGCTGCGGCCGCGGTCTGAAACGCCCAGCCGAAGCTTTTTGGTCATTTAGGGCAACGAAAGCCGAAGCCGTCGCTCTAGCGCCAAAGGGCCGCGTTTCTCGCGATAAATCGGGCGTCGCTCCAGCGCGGGCTAGAGCTTATCTCGCCTCTCGTTTTCAACCGAAAAATGTGATGGGTCCAAGCCTCCACTGGGACGTCGTTGTTTGGAAGCGCTTACGGCGTTGAAAGTACCTATGTCATGGCTCCCTGCTAAATTATTCCCCGCGCGATAGCCGCGTCATCAATATGGCGGCCCGCTTCGCTTGACGCTTGATACTGGCGAGGTCCACGGTTTCGCCGGGAGCGTGGTCGCCTTTGCTGTAAACGCCGAGGCCCACAAGACCATCCACGTCATTGGCTACGAAGCTGATATCGCCAGCGCCGCGCTTCAACGGGTCCAGCACGGGCTGCTTGGCAAGGCCAAGGTCGTGGTTCACGGCATTAAGGCGAGCGAGAAGTGCCTTGTTGCCCTCCGTCGGCGCCATCGCAGGATAGCTTCCCGGGTCAAAGTTGATCGTCGCTTTCGTTTTGGGGGCCGATGCAGAAACGATGGCAAGCATTTTCCCCCGAACACGTGCGCTTTGTTCTTCGGACAAAGTCCGGAAATCGCCGCGCGCAATGGCCAAGCCGGGGATGATATTCGTCTTGCCCTTCGCACTCACGCGGACGCCATCGGTATCAACGTTCACCTCTTGCCCGGCTGCGACCAAGCCGACGTTGAATGTTAAATTCGGCTCCGGTAGCTCCAAACGGAACCTATGCAGGATGCGGGCAAGTTCAAAAGCCGCGCCATCGCCATACGTGGTGTCGAATATCAGGGAGCTGTGTCCTGTGACGCCGGACACTTCCAATTTCCAACTGTTGGACGAGCGCCGCGATATAACGCCCATATCCTTGCCATTTTCAATCGAAAGCCCTTCAAAATCGAGCGCTACGTCTGCGGTTTTCCCCGCTGCGATCAACGGCGCACGTGTGATGTCAATCGGGTCGCCGGCATCCTCCTCATCCCCCGTCATATGGATTTCTATGCTTGCGTCCTTCAACGTGCCCGCCGCTTGCATTGCGCGCAAAGCAGACACGATGACGACCATGCCGCCCTTGTCATCGCCTGCACCCGGGCCAATCGCTTGTTCGCCATTGCGGACAAAGGTCTGGAACGGGCTATCTGCTTCAAATACCGTGTCGAGATGGGCAATGAGCAACAGTTTCTTCGAGCCCTTCTTACCTGCCTTGGTCGCGACGAGATGCCCCGAACGACCCGCCTTTGCCATATCGATCCATTCGACCTTGAAGCCCAGTGGCTCCAGTTCGGCCCGCATCATGTCGCCGACGGTCTTTACGCCGGGAAAGTTCATGGTGCCCGAATTCTGGTTCACCAGCTTTTCAAGCAGGGTGATGGATCGTTCATATTCCGCGTCGACGGTTGCGACCATTTTGGTTTCGGGTGCAGATAATTTGGCATGCGCCACGGGTGAAAGGGCGACGAGGGCAATGCTGCTGCGCAGCATGAAGGCACGGAATTTCATGATATTCTCCCGATTAAGTCCCGCATGATGTGCCGTGCTTTGCCGATTGAGGCAAGGGCGTTGAACAGGCCGATTTTACGCGGGTTTCTTGTCCGACAGAATATGTTCAAGAATGAAATGCGGGACAGTCAGCGTGGATATCAGAATGAAAGCCGTCCGGATAATGCCCATGTCAGCGGGAACATCGCCCTGATACAGGAACATCAATACACCCAGACCCAATGACAAAGCGAATACCGCGCAAATGATAGCAGCCTTCTTCAATGGCGACAGGTCCCCTGTCTCGCGTAACGCGTCGGCCATATGCCGCGGCGAATGGAGCCCGCAAAAGAATATCGCAAATGCCACAAGTGGCGGCAGGAACAAGGCGGCGACGATGCAGGCAAGCACCTCCAACGCGCTTTGTTTGTCATCATGGCGGAATGCCCAATAAGCAAAAACGAGAGTGCCCAAGGTCGCCGGGACCGAAGCTGCGCCAAGCAATGCAGCAATCACTGCACCATTATCGTTGCCGGTCAGCGCGGCGAATATCATGGCGACATTGTCAGGGCTGGCAAGCGCGGGCAATGCTACCAAAGCCCATCCGACCATCATGGCCAGAAACGGGTCAACGCCGCCGCGCCAATCTCGGCTGAAATGGACGATTGAAATGATGAGAAATGAGATGAGCGCAAGCTCCGGAAGTAATATCCATAAGAACACCATAGCTGCTGCGCAGAACAGATAACCGCCAATGATCCTGATTTTGCCAGTGATGCCTTTCTGCCCGAAATGGACCGCGGCGATTTCAACGTCCAATGTGCCGTGTGGAATACCTGCCAGCACGATAGCGACCGCCGCCATCATATTGGCCGCCGCGCTGTCCATAACGCCCAAGAAGCGGTCAGCGAGGATCAGCAGCAGTGTAGCCACCGGTAACGCAAACAGGCGCAGCATTTTTGGAAATGCTGCGCCTGTAGAATGCGAGTATAAAATTGTAGTCATATTGGAGTGTACGCCACCGAAGCGGCGTACGTCCAGTGCTTAACCTTAGACCTTATCGCCATATTCGGCTTGCGACTTGCGTACTGCGATCATGTAGATCAAGACGCCAACGCCGGCCTTTGCGATCAAGTCAGCGATTGTGTAGCCGACTTGCACGCCTACGGTTACGTCAGAACCGCTCAGATTGGTGTAAGGGATCATGTATACGATCGGGTAGAAACCCCATGATGCGAAGGTCAGCAAACGTGCCTTCTTCACCAATTCGCGTACATTTTCTGGCTGGCTGTTGATCGATGCACCAAGACCAGCAAACAGTTGCCACATGATGTAGACAAAAGGAATTGCCGACAATGTGCCCCACAATACGCGGGTTGGAATGTCGGTTGCGATTTCACCTGGATAGCCCAGGATGATCATCAGCGCTGCTGCGCCGCCGAGCTTGATCGACTTCGATACGGTTTCGTCTTGGCTCAAACGCATCACGAGGATGAACTCGATCAACAACAATGGCACGGTCAGCAACCAATCGACATAACGATAAGCATCGTTAAATGCATAACCGCTTGCGGCGACTACGCCGCCTTCAACGGTATATGCACCTTCCCAGCTTTCGAAAATACGGAAATAGTGATAAGCGGCAATGGCAGTAACCAAGCCGGAAATGGTAAGCGCAGTCTTGTAGGCTGG
>NZ_CAMAYF010000015.1 GCF_945862485.1 Sphingorhabdus sp. EL138 | reverse complement strand
GCCCCTGCCCAATATTTTTCGATCTCAAGCTGCGCCGTTTCCATATCAATTTCGCCGCGATCAAGCATCGCCGCAATTTCGACCTGTTTCTTGGTAAACTCTTCGGTACCCTTATTCTTCAACGCCCGAACGGGAATGACGGGCAAGCGGGGGTCAATTTGCACACTGGCGACCGCATCGCGCGCATTCGCGCGCAGGAACGCGGCCTTGAAATTGGGGTGTGCGATGCTTTCATGTGCGCAAACAAAGCGCGTGCCCAATTGAACCCCTGCAGCGCCCATTTCCAGATAGCTTGCCACTGCGCCGCCACGGGCAATGCAGCCCGCGACGAAAATCGGTAATTGGTCGCCAAGTTCTGGCAAGATTTCCTGCGCCAACACAGACGTCGCCACAGGCCCAATATGGCCGCCTGCCTCGCTGCCCTCAATGACCAGCGCATCAACGCCGGAACGCGCGAATTTTTTTGCAAGCGTGAGCGCAGGGGCAAAGCAAACCACCTTCGCGCCAAATTCCTTGATCGCCTCGATACTGCCCTTGGGCGGCAGTCCGCCTGCCAGCACGACATGGCTGACCTGATGGCGCGCACATATCGCAATCAGTTCCATGATCTGAGGATGCATGGTGATCAGGTTCACACCAAAGGGCTTAGATGTCAGCGCTTTCGTCGCCGCAATTTCTGCGTCCAACAACGCAGGTGTCATCGCACCACAGGCAATGACGCCAAAGCCACCCGCATTGGAAATTGCCGACACAAGATTGCGTTCCGACACCCAAGACATAGCCCCGCACATAATCGCGACGTTGCAGCCCAAAAAGTCCGTGCCGCGTTGCATGAGATGTTGGAGTTTAGTCATAGGTTAGAACCATTTTTTGTTCACGCAAAGGCGGAAAAAGTTCCTCACTCCGCATCCAACCCATAAGCCGTATGCAACACCCGCACAGCCAGTTCGGTTTCATCCTCGTCAATCAACACGCTGACTTTGATTTCGGATGTTGAAATCGCCTGAATGTTGATTTTTCGGTCCGCAAGGCTGCTGAACATCGTCGAGGCAACGCCGGCATGGCTTTTCATACCGACGCCGACCACCGAAATTTTCGCGACCTTAGTGTCCGGGATCAGGCGGTTATAGCCAATGGCATCGCGGCGGTTTTCCAATATGTCGGTGCAGCGCGCAAGGTCAGCTTGCGGGCAGGTGAAGGTTACGTCGGTCTCGCCCTTATCGCGGCCCACATTCTGAATGATCATATCGACGTTGATGTTGGCATCGGCCAAGGGCGTGAAAATATTGGCCACAGCGCCCGGACGGTCGGGAACGCGGGTGAGCGTTATTTTCGCTTCATTCTTGTCATGCGCGATGCCGGTGATCAGTTGGCGTTCCACTTGGCTATTCTCCAATTCTGCGTCGGTCACGATCATCGTGCCGGGGATGCTGTCGGCGTCAGGGGCACTGTCGTCAACGAAAGAGGACAGCACTTGAACCCGCACGCCTTCCTTCATCGCAAGGCCGACCGAGCGGGTTTGCAATACTTTTGAGCCAACGGAGGCCAGCTCGAGCATTTCTTCGTAAGTGACGGCCTTTAGCTTGCGCGCGCGGGCTACGATACGCGGGTCGGTCGTGTAGACGCCATCGACGTCGGTGTAGATATCACAGCGGTCGGCTTTTACCGCCGCAGCGACGGCAACCGCCGATGTATCTGACCCACCACGGCCCAAAGTGGTGATGCGGTTGTCATCGGTCAGTCCCTGAAACCCCGGAATGACGGCGATATTGCCCGCCTTCATCGACGCCAGCAAATCGTCGGTATCAATAGACCCGATCCGCGCCTTGGCATGTGCATCATCCGTATGGATCGGCATTTGCCATCCCAACCAACTGCGTGCTTCGCAACCTAGTGCTTGCAGCGTGATAGCCAGCAAGCCAGCGGTAATCTGCTCCCCCGCGGCCACAACCACATCATATTCGGCTGGATCATAAAGCGCATTGGCTTCGCGACAGAAATTAACAAGGCGGTCCGTGTCGCCCGCCATTGCGGAAACGACCACGGCCACTTCGTCACCACGTTCGGCCTGACGTTTGACCAATTGGGCAACGCGGCGGATGCGTTCGGTGCCGGCCATCGACGTGCCGCCAAATTTCATTACTATGCGCGCCATGAAAACCTTTAATAATTGCTATATTACAATCGCGGGTCCTGATAGGGACAGGATATGACAAACGCAAGCTTGCCTAAGACAATTAACGCTGCGGAAGCGGCACATTTTGGCGCTCTCGCCGCCGAATGGTGGGACCCAAAGGGTAGCTCTGCGATGCTGCATAGACTGAACCCTGTGCGATTGCGCTTCATCCGGTCTGCAATTGATACCCATTTTGGTAGCGACGCCAAATCGCGCTATCCGTTGGCGGGCAAAACCGCGCTGGATGTCGGGTGCGGTGCGGGTTTGCTGTGCGAACCGCTCGCGCGGCTTGGCGCGGACGTTACCGGCGTTGATGCTGCACCTGAAAATATCGCGGCGGCAAAGACGCATGCGGCGGTGTCTGGACTTACCATTGACTATCGCGCAGGCGAAATCGGTGCACAGGGCCTTGGTCAATGCGATGTCGTGACCTGCATGGAGGTCATTGAACATGTTATGGAACCAGCGGCCTTTATTGCCGAATTAGTCCGTCACCTAAGGCCCGACGGGCTGTTGCTGCTTTCGACGCCCAACCGCACAGCAGCGTCGCGTTTGTTTCTGGTGGAGGCAGCCGAACGGCTGGGCCAAGTCCCCCGCGGCACGCATGATTGGGACAAGTTCCTAACGCCGGAAGAATTGACCGCCTTGCTTGCGGATGCTGGGCTGGCGGTGATGGACATGCAAGGCATCGCCTTTTCACCGATGTCGGGCCTGCATTTAAGCGACAATATGGCGCTGAATTACATCCTGAGCGCGCAGTTGCGGGATTAGATAACCCCACTTCGTCACCCTGAACTTGTTTCAAGGTCTATTCATCATCTGCAACCGCCGGTAGTTTGGCACGATGGACACTTTAACAAGTTCAGGGTGACGCGGTTTTTTTCAAATGAACCGTCGTTCTAAGCCAGCCTCAATCATATCCGGCATCGGCATATTGATCCTCGGCCAAATCGCTAAAGCGCGTAATTTTCGCTTCGAATTTCATCCGCACGCGTCCGGTTGAACCATGACGTTGCTTGGCGACGATCAATTCCGCAACCCCGAATATCCGCTCCATTTTTTCTTTCCACGCGTCATGCGCGGCTTCGTTTGCGGGGTCAGGCTGTTTCGCTGCTTCGTAATAATCCTCACGATACACGAACCAGACCATATCCGCGTCCTGCTCAATCGAGCCAGATTCACGTAAGTCAGATAATTGCGGCCGCTTATCTTCGCGTTGCTCAACCGCACGGCTAAGTTGCGACAGCGCTACAACAGGAATGCTCAATTCTTTCGCCAGCGTTTTCAGGCCCCGGCTGATCTCCGAAATTTCGTTGACGCGGTTATCGCTGGCGCGGCTTGAGCCTTGCAAGAGCTGCAAATAGTCAACGACGATCAAGCCAATCCCGTGCCGCCGCTGCAACCGCCGCGCACGCGTGCGCAGTGCCGCAATGGTGAGCGCAGGTGTATCGTCGATATATAAGGGTAATTCCTGTAACTCACGGCTCGCGCGCGACAGTTCGCGGAAATCCTCACGCGAAATTTTACCCATACGCAGCAGTTCGGAACTGATCCCTGATTGTTCCGCCAATATGCGTGTCGCCAACTGGTCGGCAGACATTTCGAGGCTGAAAAAGGCAACCTTTGCGCCAGCGCCCTTGGATTCTTCTATCCCGTCTTCACGTTCGCGAATCCAGCGCCGTGCTGCGTTAAATGCGATATTGGTGGCCAGCGATGTCTTACCCATGCCTGGACGTCCGGCCAAAATCACAAGGTCGGAATTGTGTAAGCCGCCGCATTTGGCGTTTATGCTATCAAGTCCGGTGGTGACACCCGACAAATGGCCGCCAGATTGTAGCGCCTTTTCGACATTTTTGATGGCCTCAGTCGATGCGGCGAGAAAGCTCTTCATGGAGCCGGTTTCGCCTTCACCTTCTGCGACTTTGTATAATGCGCTTTCCGCCGCTTCAATCTGCCCCTTTGGATCCACGCTTTCACTGGTGTCTAGGGCATTATCGACCAAGGTCCGGCCCACCGTCACAAGCTCACGTAGCAGAGCCAAATCGTATATTTGTTGGGCAAAATCGCGCGCGCCAATCAAACCGGCGCCGTCCGCGGTAAGTTTGATCAAATAGCCCGGCCCGCCCAGTTCACGCATCGCCTCATCCGCTTCGAAAAACGGCTTCAGCGTGACTGGCGTGACCAGCATGTTTTTTTCCATAAGTCGCTGGATGTGTTCAAAAATCCGTCCATGCAGCGGTTCAAAAAAATGATCGGGCTGCAAATTGATCAATATGTCTTCGATCACACGGTTATCGATAAGGATAGCGCCCAAAAATGCGGCCTCCGCCTCAATATTGCGCGGTAAGCGTTGCGGTTCCGCTTCATGTGCTGCGGCAAGTCTGATCAATTCGGCCATGGCTCCCTATCCTTTACCATGTCCCACTGCGCAAGAGGCCCAAAAAAGAAGTGCGGGGATATGGCTGTGGACAATAATTTGCATAACCTATTTGCCTGTATCTCGTTAACCCCTTGCTCCAAAAATATCTGAAGCTAACACAGCGTCATGGCGGACCCGCGCATCATCAAAGTTGAATTAGACGAAGCAACGATCTTGCGGCGCAATGCCGATATCGAACAAGAACGCCGCGTCGCCATTTTCGATCTGATTGAGGATAATTTCTTCAAACCGCTGCGCGACATGGGCGACGGCTATGCGGGGCCATATCATTTGAGCATCAGCGTCGCAGAGGGCCGCCTCATTCTCGATATCCGCCGTGAAGATGGGACGCCGCATGAAATTTTGGTGCTGGGGCTTGGACGGTTTCGGCGCACGGTCAAGGATTATTTCGCCATTTGCGACAGCTATTACCAAGCCATTCGCAAGGCCAGCGCTGCCGAAATTGAGACCATCGATATGGCACGGCGCGGGGTACATAATGAGGCGGCGGAGTTGTTGATGGAGCGGCTTGACGGTAAAGTGGAAGTGGATTTTGCTACCGCCCGCCGACTATTTACGCTAATCTGCGTGTTACACATCAAGGTATAGCCCCCGGCGCACCATAGCCTCTCGACTTCGCAAGGCCGAAGCGCCTAATAATGGTTTCGAATCAAAGAGTTTAAATGGGGTTGCATGCTAAGGAGAAAGCGCAAATTGATCCGCTGGGGCGTGATCCTATTGGGTTTAGCTCTTTTGGGCTATGCAGGGTGGAACTATGCCACCGGATGGGCCCCATCGCGCGATAGCTATCCCGTACAGGGCATCGTCGCGAACGAAAGCAACGGTCAACCCAGATGGTCCGAATTGGCCGCAACGGGCGTCGATTTCGCTTATATTACCGCCGTCGAAGGTGCGCGCGGCCGCGATCCCCAGTTTCAGGCCAATCTGGCGGCGGTGCAGGAGGCGGGCATTCGCTTTGGCGCGCTGCATCATTATGACTTGTGCCGTTCGGCGTCCGAGCAGGCGACGATGTTCATCACCAGCGTGCCCCGCAACGACCGCGCGCTGCCACCGGCGGTGCAAATGGATTTTACCGAAGGCTGCAAAAGCCGCCCGAACCGGGCCTTGATTTTGGCGGAATTGGCAACTTTCCTCAATCAGATTGAGGCGCATAGCGGGAGCCCCGCAATCCTGTTACTAACGCCGGACTTTGAAGAGGAATATCAAGTGAGCAAGTCGATTGACCGCAACATCTGGCTTGAGGGCAACGGTATTTCCCCCGATTATTCGGCGCGCCCTTGGGTGATGTGGACCGCAAATAGCCAACGCCGCGTGAGCGGCATCGACGGCGCGGTACGCTGGGTCGTGGTACGCAAATGAGCCCGGCCACCACGCGTCTGGTCCAAGCCGCAATCGACGCGGCCAAGACCGCTTATGCGCCCTATTCCAACTTTCATGTCGGCGCGGCGTTGTTGCTCGACAATAATGAGATTGTGACCGGCAGCAACTTTGAAAATGCCAGCTATGGCATGACATTATGCGCCGAAACCGTGGCCATTTCTAAAGCCAATAGTGACGGCCAATTGCACGCGATCCGCGAAATTGCGGTCGCTGGCGGCTTGGCCGGACATGTTGGCGCTGGCGCTGACCCCATTACGCCCTGCGGTCGTTGCCGTCAGATTATAAAGGAAGTGGCAGACCTCACCGACACCGACATTCCGGTGCATTGCGCCCATGCGACGGGCTATGCGACATTTCGTTTGTCCGAATTACTGCCGCACGGCTTTGGTCCAGCCAACTTAAAATAGGTCTGCCATCGCGCCGCCAAGATACGCACAATTTTTTCGTGCCGAACACTTGCACGCGCCTCGCAGTATGGCAAAAGCGGAACGGTTAACAGGGAGTGATTATGTCCATATTGTCTGACATCTGGATCCGCGAAAAAGCGCAAGCGACGGGCATGATTGAACCCTTTGTCGAGGCGCAGCGCCGTGACGGCTGCATCAGCTATGGCCTCTCTTCTTATGGCTATGACGCGCGCGTGGCCGACGAGTTCAAGATTTTCACCAATGTTGATAGCTCCATCGTCGACCCCAAGGAATTTGACCCGAAAAGCTTCGTGGATCGCAAGACCGATGTCTGCATCATTCCGCCCAACAGCTTTGCCTTGGCCCGCACCGTCGAATATTTCCGCGTGCCGCGCGATGTGCTTGTCATCTGCCTTGGCAAAAGCACTTATGCCCGCTGCGGCATCATCGTGAATGTCACGCCACTGGAACCCGGCTGGGAAGGCCATGTGACGCTCGAGTTCAGCAACACCACGCCTCTGCCAGCCAAAATCTACGCCAATGAAGGCGCATGCCAGTTCCTATTCCTAAAAGGCGAGCAGCCCTGCGAAACCAGCTACGCCGACCGTGCAGGCAAATATATGGGCCAGCGTGGAGTGACTTTGCCGAAATTGTGATTGGGGTTTGAAGACTTGGATGCTTAGACGCCGGAGCGGCAGCGGCGGTTTTTTGGTTGCGCTGGCGGCGCTGGGCACGGTTGATTCTGCGGCGCAGGCGGTGGGGATGTCACGGATTTCGGCCTATAACCTCAAAAAACGTGTGGGCGCGGAAAGCTTTGCCGATGAATGGGACCGGGCGTTGAGGTTCGGGCGGGACATGATGTTTGACTATGCCCTGGAACGCGCCATTTACGGTGTCACCACGATTAAGATGCATTTGGGCGGCGCGTTTGAATTTCAAACTGACCCCGATGTTAAGCATTTGATGAAAGTGATGCGCGTCCCACCACCGCGCCGCGATACCAAAGCACACCCGCGCGCTTCCTAAGTTTACAAAAAAGGCGGCGCATGCATATATGTTTGTAAACTAAAGGGGCAGAATCCTGTCCCTAATATGCCGTCACCCCAAAGAGAGGAAACTTCATGCCAAGCACCCCACGCGAATTCGATATCATTGTCTATGGCGCGACGGGCTATACTGGTCGTTTGGTTGCCGAATATCTCAAGGACAAAACAGGCCTAAAATGGGCGATGGCGGGGCGTTCGATCGCCAAGTTGGAAGAAGTGCGAGATCTTATTGGTGCCGCCGCAGACACGCCATTGATTGTTGCCGATGCGTCTGAGCCGGCTACGCTTGATGCGATGGTCAAGCGCACGAAGGTCGTTTTGACAACCGTTGGTCCCTATCAGCTTTATGGCAATGAACTTGTCACCGCCTGCGTTGCCAATGGAACCGATTACACCGATTTATGCGGCGAGCCGGCATGGATGCGCCAGAAAATCGACCAGCATGACGCGGCCGCCAAGGCGTCCGGCGCGCGGATCGTGTTTTCCGCTGGCTTTGACTCCATCCCCTTCGACCTTGGCGTAATGATGCTGCAAAAGCATTGCATGGCGACATTTGGCGCGCCTGCGCCGCGGGTGAAGGGCCGCGTGCGCGCAATGAAAGGCACTTTTTCCGGCGGTACCGCAGCCAGCTTAAAAGCGACCATGGCCGCCGCAGGCAAGGACCCTGCGGTCATCGGCTATTTGACCAATCCATTCAGCCTGTCCGCCGATTTTGCTGGCCCGCCGCAGCCTGCGGGGAATAAGCCCGAATATGACGAAAGCCTCGGCAGCTGGGCGACCAATTTCGTCATGGCCCCGATCAATACCAAGAATGTCCACCGCACCAACCATTTGCTCGGGCAGGCTTATGGTGCCGATTTTGTTTATGACGAAATGATGCTGACGGGCCCCGGGGAACAAGGCGAAGCCATTGCCAAGCATGTTGCCTCCACCCCCATGATGGGCGGCGCGGATGACCCCAAGCCCGGCGAAGGCCCTACCAAAGAAGAACGCGAAACCGGCTTTTATGACGTGCTGTTCGTTGCAGAATATCCCGATGGCCGCACAGCGCGTTTCAGCGTCAAGGGCGACCGCGACCCCGGCTATGGTTCGACCAGCAAGATGATCAGCGAAACCGCAATTGCGTTGTGCGAACAGGATGGTCCGGGCGGCGTCACCACGCCGGGTGCTGCCTTAGGCGAACATCTCGTCGACAGGTTGCAGAAAAATGCCGGATTGATTTTCGCTGTTGAAGGCTGAAAACGCCCTCTTGCGCCGGACGGGATAGGACAGGAACGATGATGAAAAAACTATGCGCATTGGCAGGCTTTATCGCTATCGGCTTCGCGTCCCCCATGGCCGCATATGCCAGCCCCCCAAAAGAGGCGAAGCCAGAACGACTGAAGGCTGACGTTGAAAAACTCGTCAGCTTTGGCACGCGCCATACATTGTCATCGGCAACGGATCCGAAACGCGGCATCGGCGCGGCCCGCAAATGGGCGCACAGTGAATTCGCGAAAATCGCCAAGGCGTGCAATGGCTGCCTGCAGACCGAATATCTTGAACGCAACATGTCGGGCCCGCGCATTCCAAATGGCGTAAATATTGTCAACGTGCTCGCAATCAAACCCGGCAAAATGGGCTGGGACCATGTCATCATTATCGCCGGCCATATCGATAGCCGCGTTTCCGATGTGATGGACTTTACCCAAGATGCACCCGGCGCAAACGACGATGGTTCGGGCAGCGCATTGGTGATTGAGGCTGCGCGTATCATGTCTCAGCAGCCACAGAATGAGGCGACGATTGTCTTTGCTTTGCTATCAGGCGAAGAACAGGGCCTGATGGGTGGACGGCTGCTCGCCGAAACCGCTAAGGAACGTGGCTGGAAAGTCAGCGCCATGTTGAACAATGATATTGTCGGCGGCACGCTTGGCACGGACGGGCGCAAGGTTGATAATGTCGTACGGGTCTTCAGCGAAGGCATTCGCGCATCAGAAGATCTGGCGGGGCAAATGGCGCGCCGCAACAGCGGCGGCGAAGATGACGGCCCAAGCCGTTCGCTCATGCGTTATGCCGATACGCTTGCCGCCAAAGCCTATCCGGACGTGGCACTGGATGTCTTTGGCGTTCGCCGTCCTGATCGCTTTGCACGCGGCGGGGACCATTTGCCAGCGCTAGAGCTTGGTTTTCCGGCCATCCGTTACACCGTGGGCGTCGAAAATTACCATCACCAGCATCAGGATGTGCGCACCGAAAATGGCATTGAATATGGCGACACCGTCGACAAGATGGACTTCGATTATTTGACCAAGGTGACCATGTTGAATGTCCTGACGGCAACGGCCTTGGCCGATGCGCCGCCAGCGCCTGCATCGGCGATATTGGGCGGCGCAGTTACCTCCAACACCACTGTCAAATGGGACGCAAGCCCGGGCGCGCAAGCCTATCGCGTATATCAACGCCGCGCCGATGCACAGGATTGGAGCTTTGTCCGCGAACTGCAGGGCACCGAAACAGTGCTGGAGAGCT
Organism: Sphingorhabdus sp. EL138; assembly: GCF_945862485.1. Classification (GTDB taxonomy): domain Bacteria; phylum Pseudomonadota; class Alphaproteobacteria; order Sphingomonadales; family Sphingomonadaceae; genus Sphingorhabdus_B. Next base: position 36,524 of record NZ_CAMAYF010000015.1, on the reverse strand, counting down.
TAATCGTTGATGATCATTTTGTGGGCGTCAGTGCATTAAGTGCGAAAGGCGCGGAAAGCATGATCACTTTCGCAGGTCTGCCGCCACGGCGTTAAGCCACACATAGCCAAGAAGTCTAGATCAAGCCGCTTTCGGCGACGAGTGCTCTACCTCGCCGGAATCGCGGAGCACATAGCCACGGCCCCACACCGTTTCGATATAATTTTCGCCTCCACTGGCCAGAGCCAATTTCTTGCGAAGTTTACAGATGAAGACGTCGATAATTTTCCATTCGGGCTCGTCCCTGCCGCCATAGAGATGGTTCAAGAACATTTCCTTAGTCAGCGTAGTGCCTTTACGCAGGCTCAAAAGCTCAAGCATCGCATATTCCTTGCCCGTAAGGTGCACGCGGCTGCCATCGACTTCAACAGTTTTGCTGTCGAGGTTCACTGACAATTTACCAGTGCGGATGACCGACTGCGAATGACCTTTTGATCGGCGCACAACCGCATGGATGCGCGCAATCAGTTCAGCGCGGTCAAATGGCTTAGTGACATAATCATCGGCCCCAAAACCAAAGGAGCGAACCTTAGTTTCCATCTCACTAATGCCTGACAGAACAAGCACAGGCGTTTGCACTTTGCCTACGCGCAGTTGTTTCAAAACATCATAACCGTGCAGGTCGGGTAAGTTCAAATCGAGTAATATGACGTCATAATCATAGAGCATGCCGAGATCGACACCCTCCTCCCCAGAGGCAGTCTTGTAGACAGTGAACCCTTCCGCGGCGAGCATGAGTTCAATGGCCTTCGCCGTGGTAGGTTCATCTTCAATCAAAAGAACACGCATAGGGAACCCCCTGTTCAAACCCTCGGATCCGCGCGAATTCATCCAGCCGTGCTTCGAACCTCATTAACCATAACAGGAACCAATCTGAAAGATGAATTTGACGTTAATATTATGATTTTTAAGGATTGTGATATTTTTGTTCACAGAAAATAACTATTTTTCCGAAGCTACAGCTTCTAGAAAAATGTAAATTTTATTATTTGCTGTGTAACATTTGTGGGAATTGCCTTCGGAATCGAAAGCACAGATTTGCAAAGGCGGAAACTTATGGATGTAAACAACCTCAGCGTCCGAGTTGCGCGACCATATATTCTATAAGCGCAGTTCCCCTATGAAGCCGAATGGTGCCGGAAGAGCTATAACCAGATGCAACGCCACAAACTACATTGGTAAAGCTTTTGTGCTCCACCACATAAGCAAGAATGCCCAAAGCCCCAAAATCAGGCAGATTGATTTTGGAAACAATATGTTTCTAATGTTTCCATTTAAATACCAATATCCTGCACTATCTTGGGCACATGGAAAACACCCTGCCGATGGAGTGCGTGACATGACCGACGCAAAAACCAAATTTGAAATTCGTCCTTTTGAAACGCTGGGCGCGGCGAACCATGGCTGGCTTGACGCACATCACCATTTTTCATTCGGCAACTATCACGACGCAGCGCGGATGAGCTGGGGTGCGATCCGCGTCTGGAATGATGACATGATCGCGCCGCAGTCTGGCTTTCCACCTCATCCACATGCCAACATGGAAATTATTACTTATGTCCGCACGGGCGCCATCACGCACAAGGACAGTCTTGGTAATGAAGGCCGCACCGCGGCAGGCGATGTTCAAGTTATGAGCGCAGGCAGTGGCATTCGCCATGCGGAATACAATCTGGAAAATGAAACCACCACCTTGTTCCAAATCTGGATCATGCCAAATCGTACCGGCGGCGAACCAAGTTGGGGTGCAAAGCCATTCCCCAAAAATGACCGTTCGGGCACATGGAAAATCCTTGCCAGCGGCTTTGATGAAGATAATGATGCCTTACCCATCCGCACGGACGCCCGCGTGCTTGGGGCCACGATCAAAGCCGGTGACAGTCTGAAATATGCCGTTGGCGCCAATCGGCATGCCTATATGGTGCCAGCAAGCGGCGCGGTTGAAATTGACGGACAGCATGCACATGCCCGCGACGGTGTGGCCATCGGCGAAGGCACCATAACCATAACCGCAATTGAGGACGCCGAAATCGTTCTGGTGGACTCGCGGTAATCCACCTCAGCGTTAGCCGAGCGGTTGTGACATTGGCAAAATGTGGAGTTGGCTGTTACAACCGTCATTATGGCCTTTGACCTTCCCGAAGAATATCTCGAAGAAACCTTCTTGGCTTCAACCGGGCCGGGTGGGCAGAATGTCAATAAGGTTGCGACCGCCTGCCAATTGCGTGTCGATGTTTATGCATTAGGTCTGCAGCCTTATGCCTTTCGCCAGTTGAAGATTCTGGCGGGGAGCAAGATGACGATTTCGGGTGAACTGATCGTCACCGCGCGTAGCCACCGCACGCGCGAAGCCAATCGGCAGGATGCGCGCGCGCGGGTCATCGAACTCATCGACCGCGCACATGTCCGCCAACCCCGCCGCGTCGCCACCAAGCCAAGCAAGGCGGCCAAGGCGCGGCGAGTTGATACCAAAAAGGGTCGTTCCACGATCAAGAAAAACCGTGGCAAGGTCAGTTTCGATTGATAAGGCAAGACGATGTACACATTTGAAATTAATGCCTCAGCACCCAAAGCCGAACTATATGCCGAACTGGTGCGCGCTGCCGATGCTCTGACCGGCGATGAGCCCGATGCTGTCGCTAATATGGCGAACATCGCGGCCTTGCTTTGGGAATATCTGCCGGATGTGAACTGGACGGGCTTCTACCGCGTGGTCGATGGTGAACTTGTCTTGGGCCCCTTTCAGGGGAAGGTAGCGTGCATTCGGATCCCCCTTGGCACAGGTGTTTGTGGCACCGCGGCGCAATCCGGCGAGACGCAATTGGTGGCAGATGTACACGCTTTCCCCGGCCATATTGCCTGCGATGCCATTAGCGCATCCGAACTGGTTGTGCCTGTGCAGCGCAATGGCAAGGTTATCGCGGTGATTGACCTTGATAGCCCAACACTCAACCGCTTTGATGCGGAAGACGCAAAGGGCGTTGAGATTCTCGCCGAGATTATCGCTGACAGAATTTGAATGGCCTAAGGAGTAATTCTAAACCGCCTCAGCATCGGGATCGAAACATTCCCACCCGTCAGGCCCAAGGCGCTCCAGCGGTTTGTAGCGAGTCTTATAATGCATCCGTGCCGCACCATTCACCCAATAGCCCAAATAGACGTAAGGAAGCCCTGCGGCCTTTGCGCGCATGATGTGGTCCATGATGATAAAGTTGCCGAGACCGGATCGGCCTGCAATCTTGGTATCGTAAAAGCTATAGATCATCGACATGCCGTCGCTTTGCTGATCAGTCAGGCACGCGCCGACCAATTCACCAATCCGGCCGAAACGCGGCGGGGCTCGATATTCAATCACTTGGCTGCGCACGGGCGATTGTTCGACCATATCCGCATAATCCATATCATCCATATTCGCCATGCCGCCGTCGGGATGGCGTGAGGAAAGGTAGCGGCTCAAAAGATCATATTGCTCGGTCGTTGACCAAGGGCGGCAGGCGCTCACAACCAAATCGGCGTTGCGCCGCAAAATCCGGCGCTGTGTGGCATTCGGCCGGAACTCGTCCGTTCGCACGCGCACCGATACACATGCCTTACAGTCCAGGCAACTTGGCCGGTATGCGACATTCTGACTGCGACGAAAACCAATGCGACCAAGCGCTTCGTTCAATGCATCGGCATGGCTACCGTTGAGCTCTGTAAAAACTTTCCGCTCGGTTTTGCCCGGTAAATAAGGACAAGGGCCAGGGCTAGTCACAAAAAATCGCGGGAAACGGACTGGTGCACTCATATTCTCTCCGCTGGGTCGCGATGGTCTTTAACACATTACCTGCCTTTTATGCACAGCTCAACCTATGCTGAAAGGCGCATTTGCCGTCTGGCTTGGCATACCTTTTTACTTGTTAAGCTCTACCCGTTCGACTTTGTAGCCAGCAACATTCAAACCATCAACTAGTCCTTGTAATTGATTGGCATCCCGCGCTTCGCATTCAATATCGGTGATCAATCCCTTAGCTGGCAAGGTCGTAAAAATCCGTTGATGGTAAATTTCGATGATGTTGACATTATGTTCGTTGAACAAGCGCATCACCTTGTAAAGCGCGCCGGGACGGTCCTGAAGAGTTAAACGCAAGCGCGCCAAGCGACCCGACCGCGCAAGGTCTCGCAAAAGGACGTTCGCCAGCAACCGTGTATCGATATTGCCGCCGCACAGGACGACGCCAACATTCTTGCCTGCAAATTTCTCCGGATGGGCCATCACCGCAGCAAGACCCGCCGCACCTGCACCTTCAACAACTGTCTTTTCAATCTGTAGCAGCAGGCTGACCGCGGTTTCCAATTCCGCCTCATTCACCAAGACAATTTCGTCCACAAGCTTGCGGATAACTTCGCTGGTGAATGTGCCCGGTATTTTGACCGCGATGCCCTCCGCCAAAGTGTCCCCTTCGCAAGGCATTTGCAGATTGTTCAGCAAAGCATACATTGATGGGTAAAGCTCCGCTTGAACCCCAATGAGCCCAATATCGGGCTTCAACGCGCGCGCCGCCGTCCCCATACCAGATAGCAAGCCGCCGCCGCCAATAGGCACAACAAGCATATCAAGGGACGGGATGCTCTCAAGCATTTCAAGCGCGACAGTACCCTGCCCTGCGGCGACAATCGGGTCATCGAATGGGTGCACAAAGGTCAAACCTTGCTCAGCTTCCAGTTGCCGTGCATGTTTGTAGGCATCATCAAAAGTTTCGCCAAACAGCACAACTTTGCCGCCAACGCTTTCGGTCTGCATGACCTTAACCGTTGGCGTTGGCACGGGCATTACGATGGTCACCGGAATACCAAGGCGCGTACCATGATAGCTCAGCCCCTGCGCATGGTTGCCGGCGGACGCCGCGATCACGCCCTTGCTGCGCTGCTCCTCGGAAAGAAGCAGGATCGCGTTTAGAGCACCGCGTTCCTTATAGGCTGCGGTAAACTGCAAATTTTCAAATTTTAGGTAAATATTTGCGCCGGTCAACTTCGACAAAGTCTGGCTGTGCAGGGTCGGCGTAGCCACGATGGAATCGCGAATACGGTCGTGGGCGGCGCGGACATGGTCCAGGGTCAATAGGTCAGACATATAAAATGGCCCTAACGCATCTGGCGTTAACTGAAAACAGCCATTAAGACCAAAGGATGACCAAAATAGCTTTTATCGGATTGGGCGTCATGGGCAGCCCGATGGCACGGCATCTCAAACAGGCCGGGCATGAATTGACCGTGTATAATCGTTCGCGCGCTAAGGCCGAAAAATGGATCGAAGCTTATGGTGGTACGCTTGCCACCTCGCCAGCAGATGCGGCTAAAGATGCGGAGGTCGTGATTAGCTGCGTCGGCACAGATGATGACTTGTCCGGTGTTACGGTTGGCCGCGACGGAGCGTTCTCGGCGATGACTAAGGGCAGCCTGTACATCGATCACACAACGGTCTCCGCGCGCATTGCGCGACAGCTCGGTGTCGAGGCGAAATCGCGGGGTTTATTGATCGTTGATGCGCCTGTGACCGGTGGGCAGGCGGGTGCCGAGAACGGAACCTTGTCCATCATGTGCGGCGGGACAGAAGCCTCTGTCGCGGCAGCCTCTCCCATTATTACGGCTTATTCCAAACGTATTGTACATGTCGGCGGTCCCGGTACGGGGCAGATCACCAAGATGTGCAATCAAATCGCCTTTGCTGGTATCATCCAGTCTTTATCAGAGGCTTTGCGGTTTGCGCAGTCCGCTGAACTCGACGTTGCAAAGGTATATGAAGCCATTTCCGGCGGCGCGGCGCAAAGTTGGCAAATGGATAATCGCTGGGCCAGTATGGCGGAGGATAAGTTCGATTTTGGCTTTGCCGTCGATTGGATGCGTAAAGACCTTGGATTAGCATTCGAAGAAGCGCGCGCGGTTGGTGCAACTCTGCCCATCACCGCGATCATCGACCAGTTTTACGCCGATGTGCAGCATATGGGCGGCGGCCGTCTGGATACCAGTGCGATTGTGAAAAGATTGCCTAAAGGATGAAAAAAGCCCCATTATCACTGGCGTTCTGTCTACAAGTCCCGTCCTCGTTCAAGGCCCCGTTCTTGTCAGACAAGAAATGGCTATTCTTGAAGTTATGCGCGATCGCCCTGTTCGCGAGTTCTGCTGCTTCGCCAGCTTTCGCCGACGGGCTTGTGGAAAATGTCAACGGCATTACGCTCGACAATGATGGCAAGGTCATCCGGTTTAACGCCATGCTAGTGGGCAGAGATGGTAAGGTAACGGAGCTCCTCACCAAAAAAGATAAGCTGCCCAAGCAGCTCGATTTCCGTTTGGACGGACGCGGTGCGACATTGTTACCGGGCCTAATTGACGCGCATGGTCATGTCATGGGCCTTGGTTTCCAATTACTAACGCTTGACCTTTCGGCCACGAATAGCCTTGCCGAAGCGCAGGCCGCGATAAAGGCTTATGCTTCGAAATATCCTGAACGGCGCTGGATTATCGGGCGTGGCTGGAACCAAGAAAAATGGGGCCTTGGCCGCTTTCCGACGGCACAAGACCTTAACGCGGCTGTCAGCGACCGTCCGGTTTGGCTCGAGCGCGTCGATGGCCATGCCGGTTGGGCTAACAGCCGCGCGATGGAAATCGCTGGCGTAAATGTCGCGTCAAAATCACCACCAGGCGGACGTATTGAGCTTATCAGCGGAAAACCAAGCGGCATATTTGTTGACGCCGCGGCGGAGTTGGTTGGCAAATTTGTGCCAATACCCAAGCCGCTGGAGCGCGATATTGCCTTGGGTGAGGCGCAGAAAAAGCTGCACAGCTTAGGTATCACCGCCATTGCCGACATGGGCACATCTATGGAGGACTGGCAAAGCTATCGCCGAGCGGGGGATGCTGGCTGGTTAACATTACGGATTTTCGCTTATGCGGGCGGTATTGATAACATGATAGCAATTGCGGGTCCGCGGCCAACCCCTTGGTTGTATAATGACAAGCTCCGGCTTGGTGGGGTAAAGCTCTATCTCGATGGAGCGTTAGGCAGCCGCGGGGCTTGGTTGAAAAAACCTTATGCCGATGCCGCTGGGCAAACGGGTCTTCAATTTTTGGCGAGCGCGGAAATCCGAAACCTTCTGGTGCGCGCATCTATGGACGGCTTCCAAACGGCCGTTCACGCCATCGGCGACGCCGCCAATGCGGAAGTCATCAGTGCCATCGAAGAATTATCCGAAACCTATAAGGGAGATCAACGCTGGCGGATTGAGCATGTCCAGATTGTTGATCCAGCGGATCTCCAAAAGCTTGGCAAGCAAGGAATTATTTCTTCAATGCAGCCCGTACACCAGACATCAGATCGTTTGATGGCTCAGGCACGGCTTGGGCCAGAACGGCTGAACGGTGCCTATGCATGGCAGTCAATTGCACGCGCCGGGGGTACACTCGCCTTTGGTTCCGACGTGCCGGTGGAATCGGCTGATCCCTTTGCTGGCCTTGCCGCCGCGATGACGCGCGAAGATGCCGAAGGCCAACCCTTTGGCGGCTGGCGCCCCGAAGAACGCGTTACGCGCGAACAGGCGCTTGCCGGTTTTACGACAGGCGCGGCATATGCTGCTTTTGCAGAAGGTAAGTTTGGTTCACTGACGCCTGGGCATTATGCCGACTTCATCTTGATTGATATCGACCCTTTGCTTGCAAGCCCTCGTGAATTGCGTAATGCAGTTGTTCAAGAAACATGGGTCGCGGGACGGCCCGTTTACAAAAATGCTGCAGCAAATGCTGCAAACGAAAAACCAAATGGAGAGACACGATAATGCGCGCATGGACATTGGCTAGCCGCCCGGTTGGGCTTCCGAACAGCAGCAATTTTGCCATTGTTGAACATCCAGACGCCCCCCTTGGCGCGGACGAGTTTCGCGTGACCAATGGATGGCTTTCGGTCGATCCCTATATGCGCGGACGCATGAATGATGCAAAAAGCTATGCAGATCCGTTCATGTTGGGCGAACCCATGACTGGCGGCGCAGTTGGCACCGTCACTGAAAGCAATAATGCAGAGTTCCCCGTTGGGGCGAGGGTGCTGCACATGGCCGGCTGGCGGGACTCTGTCGTCTTTGGCGGCGGCAAAACGCCTCCTGCAGGAATGCCGCCGGCGAAACTGCCTGACCTTGGCGTACCCGACCAGCATTGGCTCAGCATCATCGGAATGCCCGGCGGCACCGCATGGTTCGGCTTGTTAAAGGTTGCCGAGGCTAAGGCGGGTGAAGTGATCTTCGTGTCGGCTGCGGCGGGCGCGGTGGGCTCTACCGTCACGCAAATCGCTAAGGCCAAGGGCATGAAAGTGATAGGCTCGGCTGGCGGCGCTGACAAATGCGCTTGGGTGAAGGAGCTCGGTGCCGATGCTGTGATTGATTATAAATCCGGCAAGGTGCTGCCGCAATTGATGGCCGCACTGAAGGATATCGGCGAAGCTGGTATTGATGTGTATTTTGACAATGTCGGCGGTGAACATTTTGACGCCGCACTTGCGACGTCCAGCGAATGGGCGCGCTTTGCCATCTGCGGCATGATTGACGTCTATAATGACTTTAAGGCGCAACCGATGCAGTATCTGCCAATGATCATTGGCAAAAGGGTCATGATCAAAGGCTTTCTGTACCCTGATTTTTACGCGCAGGTGCCAGAGTTCAACGCCGACATGGCTGCCCTCATTCAATCTGGGGCGGTCAAGGGCCGCGAAACCGTGAAGAATGGGCTGGAAAAAACACCTGAAGCTTTCATCGGACTGTTCAGCGGCGAAAACACTGGCAAAATGTTAGTTAAGCTCTAACGCAAAATGCTGCGCAGCATCATGACGTGAAATCGTGAATGATTTTCACGGTGAAATGTCGCGGCTCGAGGCATCAATGCTGATATTGTTGCAATATTGACGCACCGGCAAATTTTCAAAGCGCATAGTGGTTTAGAGCAATGACATTCAAATGCCCTTTCGCTACTTTGTTAAACAATGTGTCCATTAGGAGAGAACAGATGTTACGACGTGACAATCCTTTTAACCTTGCCTTGAACTTGTCGGCCGCCTGCCTCGCACTTGTCATGCCCAGTCTGGCATTCGCGCAAGAAGCGTCTCAAGCCGAAGACACATCCGACGCTGAAATCGTTGTTACGGCGCAAGGCCGTAGCCAAGTGCTCTCCGACGTCCCTGTCGCAATTTCTGCTGTTAACGCGGAAACGCTGCAAAACAGTGGCGCCAACGACATTCGTCAGCTGAACCAAGTTGCGCCATCTTTGCTCGTGTCCTCAACCGGATCAGAAGCCAATGGCTCGGCCCGTATTCGCGGCATTGGCACCGTAGGCGATAACCCCGGTCTTGAAAGCTCGGTTCCGGTATTCATCGACGGCGTTTACCGTTCACGTTCGGGCATTGGCCTGAACGAGCTTGGCGAGATCGACCGCGTCGAAGTGCAGCGTGGTCCCCAGGGCACGCTGGGTGGACGTAACTCGTCGGCTGGTCTGATCAGCATTTATTCGAAAAAGCCAAGCTTCACCTTTGGTGGCAGCGGCGAGCTGACGTACGGCAATTATGACTTCATGCGCGCCGCGACAAGCTTTACTGGCCCGATTTCGGAGCAATTGGCGTTCCGTATTGACGGCGTATACGTCAAGCGTGACGGTTTCTACCGTGATGACCAAAATGGCCACGACATCAACAATCGTGACCGTTATTTTCTGCGTGGCCAGTTGCTGTTCGAACCAACAGACGCGTTGTCTGTTCGTTTGATTGGTGACTACACCTTCCGCACAGAAGAATGTTGCGCGGCAACCTATGTCGACCGGACCGTTAATCAATTTATTGGCGACCTGAACAATCCAAGCACGACAGGCGTAGCTTCAACAGCAACATCCAACAACATCATCAATGTATTGCGCGACTTGGGTCAGCCATTGGCCGCGTTCAACCAAGGCTTCGGCCGTAATGTGTCGGTTAGCCCGAACCGCGTCTTCTCCGGTGAAACCAAAGATTATGGTTTCTCCGGCCAAGTCGATTATGACTTTGGCGGTGCAACTTTGACATCGATTACGGCTTACCGCCAGTATCGTTCCGGTCAGGCGTCCGACACCGATTATGGTGAAGTCGACATTCTGTACCGTGCGCCAGGTGACGACGCCTATCGTCAGTTCCACACTTTTACGCAGGAACTACGTCTGCAGGGTGAGGCATTTGACGGCAAGCTTGACTGGTTGGTCGGCGGGTTCTTCGCCAACGAAAAACTGACTGTGCGCGACAATCTCCGCTTCGGTAACCAATATGGTCGCTTTGCAACATGCCGCATCATTTCGGGTGGCGGTTTGGCTGGGCTTTATTCGCCTACCAGCCCATCATGTGTGATCCCTGGCGTCGGTACCGCAACTATCGGTGGTGCATCGGGTATATCCGCTCCGGATATATTGGCGGCGTTTACGCGGCTTGATAACCTCAACAATCTGGGCACCACCAACGACCGTTATTTCCAGAACGGCACGAACTTCGCGGCATTCACGCACAGCATCCTGCACATTACCGATGCGCTCGATCTGACACTTGGCCTTCGCTACACCAGCGACAAGAAAAAGTTCAACGCGACCTTCGGCAATGACAACACAGCGTGTACAGCAGTCCAAGGCCTTGTGACCGACGATTTGGGCAACCCGCTCACAACCGCAACGGCACGTGCGCTTGCGGGCTCATTGATTGGTCTGGCTTGCCAAGGCAACTCGACAGCGGAACTGAACGGCGTCTCGATTAGCGACAAGCGCAGCGAAGATGAATTCACCGGCACCGCAATCCTCTCCTGGAAAGCAACTGACGATCTGCTGGTCTACGGCAGTTTTGCACGTGGCTATAAGGCTGGTGGTTTCAACCTCGACCGTTCTGCGCTTAAGTCACCAATTGGCACATTTGCAGCATCCGGTGGCGCGCAGGCGTTGACGGGCAGGCTCCAATTCGACCCCGAACTGGTGGACAGCTATGAACTAGGTGCGAAATTCTCCAACGGTCCATTTGGCCTGAGTGTTTCTGCCTTCCGTTCGGACTTCAGCAATTTCCAGCTGAATACATTCAACGGCACCGTGTTCCTTGTTCAATCGATCAACGGTTGCGGCACGGATTTGGGTGGTGCCGACCGTGACCAAAACTTGTCCGCAGCCGGAACCAACTTCAATGCAGCAGCGGCAACAACGGGTGCCTGTGCGGCAAGCGATGTCGGCTACGGTGTTCGCGCACAAGGCGTCGAGCTTGAAGCATCCTTGGTGCCCGCACGTAACTTCCGCATGGCTGCAGGTCTGACATATGCAAAAACGAGCTACCGTGACAATCTGGTCGGCAGCAAAACCGGTGCACCTCTTGACCCCGCGCTGCGTAAGTTGCCAGGTGACAATTTGTCGAACGCACCTGAATTCGTTGCCACCTCAAGTGTCACATGGACGCCGGACATTGGCAGCAACGGCATGAGCGGTCTGGTGTACATCGACGGTCGTATGACCAGCGATTACAACACCGGTTCCGACCTGTTCCCGCAGAAGGAGCAAGACGGTTTCGCCGTATTCAACGCACGTATTGGTCTGCGCGGTCCTGATGAATCCTGGGGCATTGAGCTTTGGGGCCAGAACATCTTCAATCAGGATTATGCCCAGGTTGCCTTCAACTCGCCATTCCAGGCGGGTGCAACTTCAGCACCATTTGTAGATCCACAATATCCAGGTGGCCGCCAGCTGATGTCCCAATTCCTTGCAGAACCCCGGACTTATGGCATCACAGTGCGCGGTAAGTTCTAGGAACTTCGCTAACTTAAATGAAAAAGGGCTCGCAGCGATGCGAGCCCTTTCTTTATGGATTGAAGACAAAGTAACTGTTCTTGGAATTTATCGTCATCCTGAACTTGTTTCAGGATAACAGGCTAGGTTGATGCTTTATCCTGAAACAAGTTCAGGATGACGATAGAAATATCATATTGAAAAATTGCGCCTAATCCCGCCGTATGCAGGGCAGCTTAACTGCCAAAACCCACGCTCAAGAAACCCGGCCTCGGCCCATTCCAGCCATCATCACCTGCTGCCCCGTTCGACTGATCTGGCTTAACCGTTTCAGCTTTAGACGCTTGCTTTTCACGTGCTGGTTTGGCCACAGCTTTCTCACGCACTGGCTCTGGCGCTTCGGCCGCTGCCTTAGGCGTGTCAGACTGCGCTTCCTTGGCCTTAGCCGAAGATGTTCGGCTTCCCCGCTTTGCAGGCGCACGCTCTTCGTCTACCACTGGCGCTTCAATCTTACCAAGCCGCTCGATCTTATTACCGATCAGCTTCTCGATGCTTTCAATAGCTTCTTGGTCGGCCTTCGTGACAAAAGTGAACGCTTTACCCTTGGCACCGGCGCGTCCTGTGCGGCCAATGCGGTGGACATAGTCATCTGGATGCCATGGCGCATCGAAGTTGAACACATGGCTAACGCCCTTTACATCAAGCCCGCGTGCAGCGACATCGGATGCCACCAGCAGGTCAATGTCACCATTCTTAAACGCTTCCAGTTGCTTTTGGCGCGACGCTTGGTCGATGTCGCCGTGAATTTCGCCGGAACGAAAGCCATGACGTTGAAGGCTGGTGTTCAATTCGCGCACCGTTGTCTTGCGGTTGCAGAAGATGATCGCGTTCGACACTGTTTCGGTGCGCAGAAGGTCGCGCAACACGTCGCGCTTTTTCATCTGGGTTACGTTAACCAAAAACTGTTCGATGTTGACGTTGGCGGTCGCGGGACGGGCAACTTCAATATATTTAGGATTAGACAAAAACTTGTCCGCCAGCTTTTTAATAGGTGGCGGCATCGTTGCCGAAAACAACAATGTCTGGCGCGTTGTTGGCAATTTTGTGCAGATATGTTCAATGTCGGGAATGAAGCCCATGTCGAGCATACGGTCCGCCTCATCGATGACGAGCATTTCACAGCCAGTCAGCAAAATCTTGCCGCGCTCAAACAAGTCCATCAACCGGCCGGGGGTAGCGATCAGCACGTCAACGCCCTTTTCAAGCGCCTTGACCTGATCCCCCATTTGCACGCCGCCAATCAGAAGCGCCATGGACAGCTTATGATATTTGCCGTATTTTTCAAAATTCTCTGCTACTTGCGCGGCCAGTTCGCGTGTTGGTTCCAATATGAGGCTACGCGGCATCCGCGCGCGCGCGCGGCCATTCGCGAGCACGTCAATCATTGGAAGAACGAAGCTTGCTGTCTTGCCTGTACCTGTTTGGGCGATGGCGATAATGTCGCGCATCATCTGGACTTGCGGAATAGCTGCCGCCTGAATTGGTGTCGGCGCATCATAGCCAGCCTCGCTCAAGGCTCTTAACAACTCGTCAGACAGGCCGATATCGGCAAAACGCATATGGTGTTCCGGAAAAAAGATGGCACAGCGCCACCAAAGACAAGTTCATGGAGACGAGCGTGGGCATTGGTCGCTGCCGCACGAAATGTCAAGATACATGCCCGATGGCGCTGGTGCTAGCGCGGGATCAGCAACCTGAATTTGTCGATATCACATTTGGCACCAGTGCGTGCATGCAAAAGATCGCGATTGACGCATAACTTGCCGTCATACGACCGCTCCATATAGGCCCCCGCGTAGAATTCGCGTGCGAGGCAGCCGTCCCCCAGATACGCGCGAATGAGAATGCCGTCCCGCGTCACCAAATCCAGACTGCGGTCAGGGCCGGGGCGCGAACCACCGAGCCTGTTGACTAACAAGCATTTGCCGATCTTTTTTTCCTTATACCTGATATTACCAACGGACTGACGCTGCGTACCCATAGTTGCTGGAATTGAACCCGGGGCAGGAAATCTAACAATGACACGTTGGTCGAAACGTACCTGACGAAAGTCGGTCTGTAACCCCAGCAATGGCGTGAACGAACGATCAATCGCAGCGCCCTTAAAATGCGCCGATGCCGCAGGCGACAAATTAGTCCATACAACCGCAAAAAGGATGATTACCAATAGTGCGCGCAAGAAACATTCCGGTATGAAGTTGAAGTTCGGATCGCTTTACCCGATAAGGTTGAACATATCATGAATTGCAAGCCAGGACCGTTGAGGACAATGGAAAACACTGTGCCAGATGTAAAGATTTTATCGGAATTTCGTGCCATATTGGGACCGAAGGGCTATTCGGACGAAACCGACGTGATTGCACCTTGGCTGACCGATTGGCGCGGTCGATTTACAGGAGCCGCGCCCGCCCTGCTTTCACCAGCTAACACGGACGAAGTTGCCGCCGTGGTGAAACTGGCGGCCAAGCACCGGATTTCTCTGGTTCCACAAGGCGGTAATAGCGGGATGGTCGCTGGCGCAACGCCCGATAAGAGCGGTCAGCAGGTAATCTTGTCACTGCGGCGGATGAACAATATCAGCGTGATTGACGCTAATGCTGGGCTGATATGCTGTGATGCGGGGGTCATTTTGCAGAATCTACACGAAGCCGCAGCAGCGGTTGGAAGACGCTTTCCGCTTACCCTGGGCGGAAAAGGTTCTGCCACCGTTGGTGGTTTGATTTCGACCAACGCTGGCGGAACGCAAGTGCTCCGCCACGGCACGATGCGGATGCTCGTCGCCGGCCTTGAGGCAGTCTTACCCGATGGATCCATCTATGACGCGATGGCACCGTTGAAAAAAGACAATCGCGGCTATGATCTAAAACAACTGCTGATTGGCGCAGAGGGAACGATTGGTATCGTCACCAAGGCCGTCTTACACACGGTCCCGGCCCTGATAGATCGCTGCGTCGCGTGGGCCGGTATTGACAGCCCTGCCCAAGCATATGACTTGCTGTTGTTCATGCAACGGCACGGCCGGGAACGCTTGGAAGGGTTTGAAATTCTGCCGCAGCGCGCCCTAAATGCGGTGACAACCCATATCGCCGGAACGCGGCGGCCGCTGGATACTGAGCATCGCTGGCACGTGCTGATGGAATTTGTGCAGGATGATCCAGGGCAGTTGTACCCCGGCGAACTGGCGACACATTTGTTGGAAAAGGCCATGCATGAAAATCTGCTCGGCAACGCAACCATTGCGCGTAACGAAGTGCAAGCCGAAGCATTCTGGAAAATCCGCGATTCCATTGCCGAGGCCGAGCGCGCGGCCGGGCCTGCATTGCAACATGATATCAGCGTCCCCGTGTCGGCGATGGCCCGTTTCATTGAGGATGAATCGCCTGTGATCGAAAGCACCTATCCAGGTACCAAAACGCTTGCCTTTGGGCATTTGGGCGACGGGAACATCCATTTTCATGTCAAGGCCCCGGATGGCGTTGACGTGGCCTCTTGGTATGCGGGCGACGGCAAAGCGATTACGTCGCATGTTTACGACCGCGTGCGCGCTTATGGTGGGTCGCTTTCTGCCGAACATGGTATTGGACAGGCTAAAATCGCGGAGTTCGAACGCCTAGCAGACCCAGCGCGGCTTGCCGCATTGCGGGCCATCAAAAATGCTTTCGATCCGCTAGGGATAATGAACCCCGGCAAGCTTGTTCCGCTTGCGTAAACGCGGGCATCCGCTTAAACGGCGCGTTCAAAAATTTTTTAATATAATTCAACGATGGAGTTACATATGGCCACCGCGCCCCAAGCCGCCAACCTCCCGCTATTGTACAACGACCTCGTGCCGTTGAACAGCAACGATCATGTTACGTGGAAGTCACGCATGCTCGAAAACGCTAAATTTCTTGAGGGCCAACATGCCATTCCGTTGACGATTGAAGAATTTGTGCCAGCGTCGCGTACCTATCCAATCATCTTCTCCGCATCGGAAAACCCAGTGCCACTCGTTTTGATGGGCATGAATGAAGGCGTGAACACTTTCATGAATGACGAAGGGCATTTTGAACGCCCCGTTTACATCCCTGCATATGTCCGCCGCTATCCCTTCCTACTTGCAAAACTGCGTCCGGACACCGACGAACTGTCGTTGTGCTTTGATCCAACTTCCGGTGCGGTTGGTGAATTTGAAGAAGGCCAGCCTTTGTTTGAAGACGGCCAACCAAGCGAGAACACTAAGGCGATTTTGAAGTTCTGCGAAGACTTTGAAAATGCTGGCGCGCAAACGCACGCCTTTGTTGAGGAAATCCAGAAGCTCGACCTCCTCATGGATGGCGAAGTGTCTATTCAGCAAGAAGGTCAGGAGCAGCCCTTCATCTATCGTGGCTTTAAGATGGTCGATGAAAATAAATTGCGCGAGCTTCGCGGTGATACCGTGCGCAAGTTGAACCAAAACGGTATTCTTGCGCTGATCCATGCACATTTATTCTCTTTGCAATTAATGCGCGAAATCTTTGCAGTTCAGGTCGCACAAGGTAAGGTGCCGCAAGTGACGGAACTGCCTTCTAATTAAGTCAAACGAATGCTTCATGCCGTCACGCCACCTATTTGGGGGAAATGACGGCATGGGCTAGCTGCCCTATGCGTCTAAAGTCTGATGATAGTCATACCCTAGCGGGTGATCCACCATTCCTCGCAACCATCGGGCGGCTGGTCGGCAAACTGCACTTGTTTTCGACGAGAGTCTTGAAACCGTAATGCCATAACCCCATCCTTAGGCATGGATGGAATCAACCCCTCCCGTTTCCGTCCACCGATGCCTGTGAGGGCATCAACTCCCTGAACCTAGGCCACCCCGGAACCCTCCGGGGTGGTTTTTTTATGATCATTCCGCGGCAATCAAGGTAGCGGAACCCAAAGCTTCGTCGACAAGCGCCGAAACTAGATTAGAAATCAAGGCGTTTATGCGGTCAAAACCAACGCCAGGATAGCGCAAATCGGAATCGAGATACAGTGACCGGTCGACTTCCAACTGAATGGCGTGGATGTTCGACCCAGGCCGTGCATGGCGGCGGAGTATATAGGCGCCAGCATAAGGATGGTTCAACGCAGCGTTAAACCCTTGGGCGCGCAACCGCGCCATTAACAACTCGGCATATCGCGACGCTGCACTTTTGCCAAAACGGTCACCAATGACAAATTGCGGCGCTGGTAAAGACGTTCCGCCACGGATTGGCGGCATGCTGTGCAGGTCAAGCAATATAGCAACGCCAAACTGCCGTCGCATCTGTTCAAGCACATCTGCAACTGCTTCATGATAGGGTCGGTGGAATGACAATATGCGATGCTCCACCTCACCCAAGGTAAATTGCCGTTTCCACAATTCCCCCTCGCCTAACAATCTTCGGGGAATCAGGCCAAGACCGCCGCGTTGTTTGATCCCTGGTGCGGGATAATCGCTTCGCAGCGCCCCTTGCACCATTTCTGTGTCAATGTCCTGCTCGTCGCGGTTCAAATCAATCCACGCCCGCGCCCGGTGCGCCATGATCACAGGATATCCCAACTGGACACAGCGCCGCGTCAACATGTCAGCATATCTGTCCTCAAGACGCAGTAGGACCGCTGGCGGCAGCCTTAATGCATCCAACAGCTCCGATGGATAGTCACGCCCGGCATGCGGCACGGACAGCAGGACAGGCACGGATGGTGTATCCGTGCCCCATCTTGCGAATCCATCTATGTCCGTTGGTGCCATGTGTCCCTTTAACTTCTGATGTGCATAATTGGCAAATTCTCAGCAAAATGGGGAATAAACTCTGCGATTATGCAGACGTTGGAACGTAGCGATTGCCTTGTTTTGGGGGTGTTAGAACCAGCCAAGATCCGAACTTTTTGCTGAGTTCCACAGGCCGTGCGTCAAAGTCCTGCCCAAACCCTCTCTATCTCAAGGGTCTTGTTCTCGACGTCGAACGCTTGCTTGCAAAGGAAAGTTTCGGTGAACTGAAATAGGCTTGAATGATAAGGCAAGCCCAGCTAGAGGCTGCCGCAGCGTGGGCGTATAGCTCAGTGGTAGAGCACTGTGTTGACATCGCAGGGGTCGCAAGTTCAATCCTTGCTACGCCCACCATTTTTTCCTTTGCGATGTCTTCTTTGATGATTTTTCGAAGCTTCAGCACCTCATTAGCTCCAGCTTAGCAGTGGATACCCCCTTACCGATCCAGTTTTCTTGCGCGGGTTGCGGCTTTTATTTTCCCTCGCTAAGTCATCAAAATGAACCTCGCATCGCTTCTTGCCCAGTTTACGCTTGGCGCCACGACCCACAAAATCTCCATTCCGCCGACATGGCATCAAGGGCGCACATCCTATGGCGGTCTGAGTTCCGTGCTGGCCTATCAGGCAGCTAAGTTCACAGCTGATGACCTTCCCCCTCTGCAATCCGTCCAGATCGCGTTTGTTGGGCCTTTGGCGGGCGAAATAGAGGTCAGTGCACATATCCTGCGGCGCGGCAAGAACACCGCCTTCATTCAGGCGGAAATATCCGGCGCAGACGGCGTAGGCCTAACATGCAATTTCATTTTCATGAACCGCAGGCAAAGCCATTTGGATTATAAGAATATCCCGGCTCGAGATTTCCCGCCAATTCCTGAACTGGACAACGTGCGCAGTGGCCCACCGGAGTTTTTCACGGGTCATATGCAATACCCAGACAAACGGCTGGAGCTTGGGATGGCGACCAATCGGCTCGCAAGCTGGCATCGGCTGACCGAGCATCAAGGGCTGGACCCAATTGCAGAACTTATCTGCATCGGTGATGCCCTGCCGCCGTCGGCGATGGGGCTCATGACCGAAAAGGGCATGGTGAGCTCCATGAATTGGCAGATCAATATGTTGACCGATGCGCCAACCACCGAAAATGGCTGGTGGTATCTATGCAGTGAAACGCACCACGCCGCCAACGGCGCAAGCAGCCAGTATATGACAGTCTGGAATAGCCGGGGTGAAGCGGTGCTTACGGGTATGCAATCGGTCGCAATCTTCGCTTAAACAGTTGGCTTTGCCCGAACATAGCGCATGGCCAATACTACAAGAGCCATAACGATGAATTGATCAATAAAAGTTTTGTAAAACAGCCAATTGTCAGTGGTCAGCAACTTTGCAGCGCCATAATTTAATGCCGCCATGATCAGACCTATGATGCCCATGACGATAGCAAAGCGGCCCGCATGGATATCCGAATATGGCATATAGCGCGCCAAACCTTTGCCGATATATGGCCCACCACGCACGCCATCAATGATAAAGAAGCTGGCAGCAATCAGGCCCGTAATCGTCCCGCGTTGCTTAATCCATTCATCATCATTTAACCAGACTGCAAGGCCCGCAGAAATGCAGAGCATCAGGATGCCAAACAACGCGAGGCCGCCCGTAACATCGATTTTTGTGATGCGTTGGAACGTGACAAGGCCAAATCCGACGACAACGCCAACCAAGGCGGCAGTCTGTAAATCAGACATTTTGGCTATGACGTAGAATAACAAACCCGTGGCGACGTCGATGGCAAATGGCAGGCGGTTGTGGCGTGCAAAAACACCGCTGTTCACTTCTGTGCCTTGCGCGACCATGCCTTAACCTAACGCCGCCTGTTTCTCTTCGGCAAGGCGATCAAGCTCAGCGCGGCTTTTCTTCTCGCTAGAGGATTTCAACTGCCCGCATGCCGCCATGATATCGCGGCCACGGGGCGTGCGGATAGGCGCGCTGATGCCGGCTTCAAAGATGATACTAGAAAAACGCTTAATCCGTTCGGGTTCAGAACATGCATAGTCTGCGCCGGGCCATGGATTGAAGGGGATCAGGTTGACCTTGGCCGGAAGCTTATACTGACGAATGAGGCTGACTAGCTCGCGCGCATCCTCATCGCTGTCATTCTTGTCCTTCAACATCACATATTCGAACGTAATCCGCCGCGCGTTGCTGATACCGGGATAGTCTGCGCAAGCGCGGAGCAGTTCATCAATGCCATATTTGCGGTTCAAGGGCACCAGTTCGTCACGCACCTCTTTAACCACCGCATGTAGCGATACCGCGAGATTGACGTTAATCTCCTCGCCTGCACGCGCCATCATGGGCACGACACCCGACGTCGAAAGCGTGATACGGCGGCGCGACAGGCCAAGGCCATCGCCATGCATGACAATCTTCATCGCGTCGCGGACATTGTCAAAATTATAGAGCGGTTCACCCATGCCCATGAGGACAATGTTGGTCAGCATTCGGCCATCGGCAGTGTAATGCCCAACATCGTCGTCGTCATCTTCATCTGCCGATGCAAAGGCCATATTGCCCTTTGGCCATTCGCCCAACGCATCGCGTGCCAGCATAACCTGGCCGACGATTTCACCAGGCGTCAAGTTACGTACCAGCCGCATCGTGCCGGTGTGGCAGAAACGGCAGTTAAGCGTGCAACCGACTTGGCTTGAAATGCACAAAGTCCCGCGATCCGCATCGGGGATGAACACCATTTCATAATCCTGCGCATCGTCAGTGCGCAAAAGCCATTTGCGCGTGCCGTCGGATGATACTTGCGCCTCGACCACTTCAGGCCGGCCAATGACAAAGCGATCAGCAAGCCAAGGTCGCATGGTTTTGGCAATGTCCGTCATCGCCTCAAAATCGGTGACGCCGCGGTGATAAATCCAATGGAAAACCTGCTTGGAACGCAGCTTCGCCGCTTTTTGGTCCAATTGCGATTCTTCGAACAGTTGCCGGATTTGCAAATGGCTCAACCCCATGAGGTCAATACGTCCATCGCTGCGCGGCGTAATGGCACGCGGGGTGACTACGGGGTCAATAAGGCCAGGAATCTGCATGATAGCCGCGCCTATAATTATGTTGTCTGTGAAAAGCCAGTGTTCCGGCTTACGCGGTACGGACCACCGAGACCTGTGTCCCCGGTGCCTCATCCGAAATTATGACAACTGCACCCAATTGGCTTGCCAATGCCTCGACAATGCCGGTGCCTAGCCCGGGTTTACGGTCTTCTTCATCCTTGGGCATCCCGATACCATCATCTGCGACAACGAGCGTCCATGCCTTGCCATCTGTTGTGAAGCCTACTTCGATCGACCCGTGCTGGTTCCGGCCCGGAAAGGCATGCTTTAACGAATTGATGACCAATTCGGTGACAATCAAGCCAAGGCTAACCGATGTATCCGGGTCAACGGCGCTGTCATCACATTGCGTTGTGAGCTTTATTCGCCCGGGGTCACCGATCATCGATGCGCCTATGCTATTGCACAAATCCGCGAAATAATTTTTGAGGCCGACATTATCGACAGCTGTCGACGATAGATGTTTTTGCAGCATTGCGATCGACATCACACGGTTATGTGCATCACGCAAATGCTCCCGCGTTTCGCTAGACTGCACCTTGCGCGCACTTTGCAGCAGGACGCTCGCGATAATTTGAAGGCTATTCGCGACACGGTGCTGTATTTCGTTCAGCAACAACTGTTTTTCGCGGACAAGATCGTCACGCACTTTATCGGCCAAGCGCTGCGATGTGACATCGGTGATCGCGAGCACGACTCGAATGCTTTCAGCTTCAAAATAATCGAGCGTATGGGCATTTATCAAAAGCCGCAGCGTGTCTTTTTCAGGGCGAACCAAATCCATTTCATAAACATCAATTGCGGCTTTGCCCGAGACCGTGGCTTGCAACAGCTCGTTTAACTGCCGCACGTTCCACTCACCCCCACCCAAGTCAGCGAGCTTTTTGCCCGTAACGCCCGCGCAATCGACATCAAAAGCAGCGCAAAAGGATTTGCTAGCCGCGATAATCGTCAGATCTTCACGCAGCAACAACAACGGCGAAAATGATGAAGAAATCAAGGCGACCGACATATTGTCGGCATGTTCAGGCAGACGGGTCAGCGGTTTTTCCATGGCAAATAGCCGATATAAACTGGAGGCTCGCGGGACGAGAGCTATACCCAGACACATTTCGTAGTTAAGGCACGAATTGTGAATTATTGTAACAGGCCCAAAGCATTACAGTGAATCAATTCGGTATTAACTTACATTTTTATATTAAGTCAGGTCCAGGCAGCAGCATCGATGGCACTGGCGCACCGTGCAGAGATAGATATGGACAATTGACCTCCGTCTCTTGCAACCGTTTCAATGCTTAACGACATCGCCGCACACATACCAGCAACGCGGCCGCTTTCACGCCCGCTCTCCCTGCCCACTGCCATCGATAACTAGCGCTTCAACGCCGTCGCGGATCATCACCATGCTACCTTGTGTCAGACTCGGCGCGATAGGCGCACCGAACTGCGCCATCGGCTCGACGCCGAGCAACAACCCGCGCAGCACCCGCGCGGTCATCCCATGACAGATGATGAGCATATCCTGATCAAAGGGCAATTCGCTCAACCAATGCGACAACCGCTGCGCGACGTCTTCATAATATTCACCGCCGTCGGGCCGAACCGAAAACAATTTATGTTCGGTATCTACGATTGAACCGATTTCGGCAGATATGTCGGCATAGGTTCGGCTGGACCAACGTCCGACGTCGATTTCCAGCAAACGGTCGTCGCGGTTGGTCTCGTGCCAATCCGCATCAATTTCTTCCGCAATTAAGGCAAGCGTCTGCAGCGCGCGGCCTGCGGTGGATGACCAAAGTTGCGGCCTTACGTCCGCCCCGAGATATTCCGCTAACGCACGGCCCATATCGCGCGCCTGGATGCAGCCGTCCCAAGTCAGCGGTGTATGCAATTCTGCCTGCCCTTGCATCCGTGCCACTTTGTTAAACACTGTCTCCCCATGCCGTGCGATGAAAAGCCGTCGATTATTTGTTGAAATGCCCATATTGCCCTTATTCCACAGGATATTGTTGGAGGCAAAAGCTATCGGCTTGCCCTAACGGTCAAAGCGGTTATGGAAGATTCGGCATAGTAATAGGGTTTTTTGGCTGGTTTGCGGACCACCCGGCCCGGCAAGGGGAATTTGAATGAGAGCCACGATCGAACGCGCGACGCTGCTGAAAAGCCTGAGCCACGTCCAGTCCGTGGTGGAACGGCGCAACACCATTCCGATCTTGTCCAACGTGCTGATCGAAGCCAGCGAGGGTGGTAAGATCAAGCTGACCGCGACAGACCTTGACTTGCAGGTCGTTGAAACTTTTGCTGCCGATGTCGAAACACCTGGTGCAACCACGGTTTCTGCGCATACATTGTTCGAAATCGCCCGGAAGCTGCCCGAGGGTTCGCAAGTGCAACTGCACGCCGCCGATGGTCGCATGGCCGTCAATGCTGGCCGCGCGCGTTTCTCGCTCGCGACACTCCCACGTGAAGATTTCCCGACAATTGCCGAAGGTGACCTGCCTACATCGTTTGAAATCCCTGCAAGTTCGTTGATCCAGATCATCGATAAAACGCGCTTTGCGATTTCGACCGAAGAAACACGTTACTATCTCAACGGCATTTTCCTGCACGTCACCGACGATGCTGAGCCGGTTTTAAAGGCAGCAGCCACCGATGGCCATCGCTTGGCGCGCGTGACCTTGCCACGCCCCGCTGGCGCCGAAAATATGCCCGATATCATCGTGCCGCGCAAATGCGTTGCCGAAATTCGCAAACTGCTCGACGAAAGCGGTGACAATGTCATCCAAATCGATCTGTCGGCGAGCAAAATCCGCTTCACCTTTGACAGCGTCATCCTGACGTCAAAACTTATCGACGGCACTTTTCCCGATTATAGCCGTGTCATTCCAACCGCCAATGACAAATTGCTGCGCATTGACCCTAAGGCATTTTCACAAGGCGTCGACCGCGTCGCGACCATCGCCACCGAAAAAACCCGCGCGGTCAAAATGGCGCTAGATCAGGACAAGATCACCTTATCCGTCACGAGCCCCGAAAACGGCACGGCGGCGGAAGAAGTCTCCGGCCAATATAGCAGCGACGGCTTCGAAATCGGCTTCAACGCGCGTTATTTGATGGACATTTTGGGCGAAATCGAAGGCGACGTGGTTGAACTCCACTTAGCCGACGCCAGCGCACCGACCTTGATCCGTGAGAATGATAAGTCAGCTGCGCTGTATGTCTTGATGCCCATGCGGGTTTGATTTTGGAGTAACTTTCGAAATCGCAAATACTGAGACAATTTAAGCATCACTTCCGGGTCGCGTACCACAAAACCCTGCGCGTCACCCCTGAGCCGAAGGCGTGTAAAGTACCACTTGCCTCAGGGTTTTCATTTCAAGCTCGCTTCACTCCGCAGCCTCAGCCATCATCACGCTTTGCGGACCGCGTATCACAGTGCCGGGTAGTACACCGGTCATCTGTCCGTCGCGAAACGTAACCACACCGGACTTGATCGTCGCGACATAGCCTGTCGCCTTTTGCAGCAAACGCTTGCCGCCAGCGGGCAAGTCAAAAGCTAACCAAGGCTTTTGCAGTTTCAGCGCGTCAAAATCGATCACGTTGATATCCGCAAGATAGCCGGGCTTCAGCAGGCCACGGTCATTCAGCCCATATAGCGCCGCCGTGTCATGGCATTGCCGCTTCACTGCCAATTCAAGCGGTATCGTTCCAGCTTTGCGGTCGCGCGCCCAATAGCTGAGCAAGAATGTCGGCGCGGCTGCGTCACAAATAGTGCCACAATGTGCCCCACCGTCCGACAGCGACGCTAACGTATCCTCCGCCTCCAGCAGTCCCTTAGTAAACTCCAGATTGCCATCCATGTAATTGAGGATCGGCAAATATATCATGCCATTGCCGTCATCCGACATTAGTTGGTCATAGGCAAATTCAGCGGAATCTTTGGCCGCAGCACTTGCAAAACCGAACACACTTTCTTCCCGTGTCGGCTCATAGCTGAAATCGTCCGTCAACGGGAATTGCATAGCCCATGCTGCAGTCACAAGCATGAAAAATGGTGCCATATCGGGCGACGGTGGTGGCAGATTTTCCTCTGCCAGCAACTGCGCCTTGAACGCAGGGTCAGCCAACTTCGCTTTTTGCGCATCCCAGCCAAGGTCTTTAATCGCCTGCCAGCTTGGTTTGCGCATGAATGGATGCACTGTGCCGCGCCAGTTCATGATCACACCGATGCCCCGCAACCCAATCGCTGCGACAATATTTGCGCCATTATCATTTGCCGACCGCATCGCCGACATTTGGTCCGCCCAGTGCATCTGTTTAATAGGTGATTGCAGCATGGTAAAAACAATCGGTTGGCCCGTTTCCGCCGAAAGCCGCTGCATCCAGCCGAATTCATCCCATTCGGGCAATAGATCCGACGTCAATTCAAACACACCATGTCCGGCACGTGCCATCGCCCGGCCAAGCGCCAGCAGCTCCGGTTCGGTTGCTGTCGTGCCGGGCACAAGTTCACCATCGATTGACTTGTGCAAAACGGTCCGCGACGTGGAAATGCCAAGCGCCCCTGCGCGCACGCCTTCTTCAACCAACCGCCCCATTTCGGCAATGTCAGCGGCTGTTGGCTCTTCATTATCGGCGCCGCGCTCACCCATCACATACGCGCGCAACGCGCCATGCGGAACATGCGTGCCGATATCGACTGTGCGCGGCAAGCGTTCCAGCGCGTCCAAATAATCAGGAAAGCTCTCCCAATCCCACTTCATACCTTCGGCCAGAGCCGTACCAGGAATGTCCTCAACACCCTCCATCAGGCCGATCAGCCATTCATGCTTCTCCTTGCGCGCCGGCGCAAAGCCAACGCCGCAATTGCCCATGACGACCGTGGTGACACCATGCCAGCTGGATGGCGCCATTTCACTGTCCCACGTAGCTTGGCCATCATAATGGGTGTGAATGTCAACAAATCCGGGCGCGACGACCTTACCAGTCGCATCGATTTCTTCGCGGCCCGATGCACTGATTTGGCCTACGGCAGTAATTACGCCGCCATCGATCGCTACATCGGCCACAAAGCGCGCTGCACCCGTGCCATCAACGATGGTTCCGCTCCGAATAACCAGATCATGCATGTCGACTCTCCTCATTTCCAGCAAGGAGCGTATCAGCTTTAATTAGGCAATTAAACCTTCGCGTGTCCAAAGAACTTTCTTCTATTTTGCCAACTGCGTCCTCTGTGCCTTATTCGCAGATTTAAGCTTTGCGTCCTGCCAGCAAACGCAAACGCAGCGCATTGAGCTTGATAAAGCCCGCCGCGTCCTTCTGGTCATAGGCGCCCGCGTCGTCTTCGAACGTCACAACCTTCTCGCTGTACAGGCTGTTGGGCGATTTGCGACCAACCACGCTTGCAAGGCCCTTGTACAGCTTCAACCGAACGGTGCCGGACACATGTACTTGGCTATGGTCTATCGCGGCCTGCAACATCTCACGCTCTGGCGAGAACCAAAAGCCATTGTAAATCAATTCGGCATATTTGGGCATCAGTTCATCTTTTAGATGCGCCGCGCCGCGGTCCAAGGTGATGCTTTCGATGCCGCGATGGGCACGCGCATAAATTTCGCCACCAGGCGTTTCATACATGCCGCGCGATTTCATGCCGACGAAACGGTTCTCCACAAGATCTAGGCGCCCAATACCATGCTTGCGGCCAAGTTCATTCAACGCTGCCAACAAGGTCGCAGGCGACATGGCTTCACCATTGAGCGCAACGCCGTCGCCCTTTTCAAAATCGATGGTGATATATTCGGGCGTGTCTGGCGCGTCTTCGGGGTTAACTGTCCGCGAATAGACATAATCCGGCGTTTCATCCCACGGGTCCTCCAGCACTTTACCCTCGGACGAGGTGTGCAGTAGGTTCGCATCGGTTGAAAACGGGCTTTCGCCGCGTTTGTCTTTTGGCACAGGGATCTGATGTTGTTCGGCCCATTCAATCAGCCGCGTACGGCTGGTCAGGTCCCATTCGCGCCAAGGGGCGATAACCTTGATATCGGGGTTGAGCGCATAAGCCGACAGTTCGAACCGAACTTGGTCATTACCCTTGCCCGTCGCGCCGTGCGCAATGGCATCCGCGCCCGTTTCTGCCGCAATCTCAATCAACCGTTTCGAAATCAACGGCCGCGCAATCGACGTGCCCAATAGATAGTCGCCTTCATAACGTGCATTAGCGCGCATCATTGGGAAGACAAAATCACGAACGAATTCTTCACGCAGATCATCAATATAGATATGATGGTCAGGTACACCCATCAGCACAGCCTTCGCCCGCGCAGGTTCAAGCTCTTCGCCTTGACCCAAGTCAGCGGTGAAAGTCACGACTTCGCAGCCATATTCAACCTGCAGCCATTTCAAGATGACGCTGGTGTCGAGGCCACCCGAATAAGCAAGAACGACTTTCTTGATGCTGTCTGTCATGTCACTTTGGTTCCGAAGCTAAAATATCTGCGGCGCGCCTAACAGCTTAAGCGCAGTTCGACAACTCCCACAACTGCCAAAGCCCGAGAAGCAGGAACATTACAGCGGCGACGATATGCACCGTGCGCAGCGAGATTTTCGCCACCAGCTTCTCGCCTAAATAGACCGCCGGTACATTGGCGATCATCATGCCTATGGTCGTGCCAGCAGCAACCGCCCAAACCGTATGATATTGCGCACCCAGCGCTATCGTCGCGACCTGCGTCTTATCCCCCATTTCGACCACAAAAAAAGCGATTGTGGTCGCAATAAATGCCCCACCTTGCGACACCACTTTTATATCATCGTCCACCTTGTCTGGAACCAACGTCCATGCGGCCATCAATATGAAACCAATCGCCACAACATAACCGAAAGTGTCGCTCATAAAGATTGAGGCAAGCGCGCTGCCTGCCCATGCGGCGAGTGCGTGATTGGCGATGGTCGCGGTGAATATCCCTGCGATCACCGGGATCGGCTTCTTGAACCGGGTGGCAAGCAATATTGCCAAAAGCATCGTCTTGTCGCCAATTTCGGCAACAGCAACCAGCAAGGTCGACGTAAAAAAGATTTCCATAAACATATCCCGGGTCAGGCAGTTTTTCGACGCAATGCCACCGGCCACCCCGCCCGACCGGAACGGATAACCGATGTCATTGGTCTCGCCTTGAACCGCCTGATCTTTTTCGATCTTGTGGCTCCACATGCACCATGGCCTCTCGGCCAAATATGTTGATGCATGTCTCGTTCGGGTGGAACGAGTGGCTACTCCCCAGATGACTGCCCTATAATTAAGCCGCTGAGACAGAGGATGCAAGCATGACACTAGTCAGGCTATACTTGATCGGCCTCAGTTATATTTTACCTCGGCCCAATGCATAGCGTGCCGCCGAATTAATCAGAAATCCCGTTTTTTCCTTTTGTCGACGCGCGACACCCGTTAATGGGTTGCGTAACGATAAGAATCTCCCCAGGCACCGTATTTACTGGAGCCAAATAATGACCAAATATGTGACGCGTGGCGGAATTCGGATTGCCGAGCAACTTGCCGAATTTGTCGAAAACCATGCCCTTGTCGGCACAGGCATCGCTGCAGATACTCTCTGGCAGGGCCTGTCTGATGTTCTTGGCCGCTTTGTACCGCGTAACCTGGATCTGCTGGCCAAGCGCGACGATATGCAAGCCAAGCTGGATGCATGGCATCGCGCCAATCCCGGCCCAA
Organism: Sphingorhabdus sp. EL138; assembly: GCF_945862485.1. Lineage (GTDB taxonomy): Bacteria > Pseudomonadota > Alphaproteobacteria > Sphingomonadales > Sphingomonadaceae > Sphingorhabdus_B. The sequence continues at coordinate 8,036 of NZ_CAMAYF010000015.1, read as the reverse complement.
TTACCGACATGGCAGGCTATCAAGGTTTCTTGCGCGAAATCGGTTATCTGGTTCCCGAGCCTGAGGCATTCAGCATTGGTACGCAAAATGTTGATGCGGAAATTGCGACGATGGCTGGACCGCAGCTTGTGGTGCCAAGCCTAAATGACCGCTTCGTCCTCAACGCCGCAAATGCGCGCTGGGGTAGCCTATATGATGCGCTATATGGTACTGACGTTCTGTCGGCACCCGCAGCCCGGCCCGGTGGCTATGACACCGACCGCGGCGATGCAGTTGTTGCATATGCGCGCCATTTTCTTGATGCCAGCATTCCGGGTTGGCAGGCGGCTTTAGCGGGCGGCAACAATCCCTATTTCGTCACAAAGGCCCAATTTGGTGACACCACCCGTTATGTGTTCAAGCATCATGGCCTGCACATCGAAGTCGTGGTCAATCCGCAGCATCCGGTAGGCGCCACCGACGAACTGCACATCGCCGATGTCATTCTTGAATCGGCACTGACAACAATTATCGACTTGGAAGACTCAGTCGCTGCGGTTGATGCGGATGATAAGGTAGCAGCTTATACCAACTGGCTTGGTCTTATGCGCGGCGATCTGGTTGCAAGCTTTGACAAGGGCGGCAAGACCGTCACCCGCGCGCTTGAGGCAGACCGCGTGTATGACGGCCTCACTCTATCCGGCCGCAGCCTGATGTTTGTGCGCAATGTCGGGCATCTGATGACCAATCCGGCTGTATTGTTGGCCGACGGTAGTGAAGCGCCCGAGGGCATACTCGACGCTTTGTTCACATCACTTTGCGCGCTGCATGACCTGCAAGGGCTGGGCACATATAGCAATAGCCGTGCGGGCAGCATCTACATCGTCAAACCCAAAATGCATGGCCCCGAAGAAGCCGCGTTTACCAATGACCTCTTCGATGCGGTCGAAGACGTGCTTGGCCTTGCACGCCACACGATCAAGGTTGGCGTGATGGACGAAGAGCGCCGTACCAGCGCAAATCTTGCCGCATGTATTCACGCCGTTCGCGACCGTATTGTGTTCATCAACACTGGCTTTCTGGATCGCACCGGCGACGAAATGCACACGGCGATGCACGCTGGCCCGATGATCCGCAAAGCCGAGATGAAAACATCATCCTGGATCCAAGCTTATGAAGCCCGCAATGTACAAATCGGCCTTGCCTGCGGCCTTAGCGGCAAGGCGCAGATCGGCAAGGGCATGTGGGCCGCGCCCGACAGGATGGCCGATATGATGGCCCAGAAAATTGTCCATCCCAAGGCTGGTGCAAACACCGCTTGGGTGCCCTCCCCCACCGCAGCAACGTTGCACGCAATGCATTATCACCAGTTCGACGTATTCGCCCGTCAGGCGGAACTGGCCAAGGAACCAACGCCCGGCCTTGACCCGCTGCTGACCATTCCCGTCGCTCCCATTGGTCATAACTGGTCAGACGAAGATGTGGCGCAAGAGCTAGAAAACAACGCGCAAGGTATATTGGGCTATGTCGTGCGCTGGATTGACCAAGGCGTTGGCTGTTCCAAAGTGCCCGACATTCAGGACATCGGTCTGATGGAGGACCGCGCCACGCTGCGGATTTCGTCGCAGCATATCGCGAACTGGCTGCTCCACGGCATAGCTACCGAGGCGCAGGTGAACGCCGCGCTTACCAAGATGGCGGCAAAGGTTGACACCCAAAATGCGGACGATCCGCTCTACGAAAAGCTAGATGGAGCGAGCCTTGCGTTGAAGGCTGCCCGCGCCCTGATATTCGAAGGCGTCATGCAACCCAATGGCTATACCGAGCCGCTGCTGCACAAATTCCGGCAGGAGAAGAAAGCGGGGGGCGCATAGGGTAAGGACCTAAGGTGCCCCGGCTTTTTTGAGTTGCTCCGCTTTCCAGTCCATCGCCCGCCGGACACGTTTTTCAACCGACGGGTGCGAATAGAATATCGCCTCTTGCAGCGCGGATGGTCGTGGATACCGATATTCAGCGGTTTTCACTAAAGCCCCCGCAAGCGCATCGGGCAAATTGGCGGTGCGCAGCGAATAAGCATCCGCCTCGCTTTCACCTAGGCGGATGACACCGTTAAGCGCTGGCTGCGCAAAAATGCCGAGCACGGAGACAATCAACATCAAGACCGGCAGGCCTTCGGGGTCTCCCACCTTTGCCTTGCTGCCAAACAGAGCCGCCACACGGTTGAACAAACGATCAGCCAAGAAAAAGCCGAGCATCGCGATAAAAACGATAATGAAAACCGACCGCCAGACATGGCCGAGCACATAATGCCCAATCTCATGCCCAGTGACCGCCTTCACCTCATCAAGCGATGCCTGTTTCAGCGCGACATCCGAAATTGCAATCCGCGCCGAACCAAATACGCCCGAGACGTTGGCGGTGAAGTTGTTCGACTGGCGTGATCCGTCGAACATCAACACGCGATCATGTGGAATTCCTGCCTCGTCTGCCATTGTCAGCAACGCGGTGCGCACCGGACCTTCTGGAACTGGCTTATAGTCATTGAAAATCGGCTCGATTAAAACCGGCGACAGCAATATCGTCGCCGCAGCCGCAAAAGCGGCCAGACCGCCCGACCAGAGCCACCATTTCTTTCCGGTTTTACGGATGAGCGCGTAAACGCCCAAAAAGAAAAGTCCGCCAAGCACGCTCGACAACGCAATGCCAATCAAATCTTGCGTGATAAAGTCGGCCAAAGGCTGGCTCGTGCGGCCATAGGATTTTTCGAAACCCCATTTTTCGTAAATACCCCATGGCAGGCTGATCAATGCGGAGAGCAGGAAAAAAGCCACACAGACCAAAAATGTGCGCAGCGCCCACCCCCGATTTTGTAACTTCGTCGATAGCCGCTCCAGCAACCCAGAGCGCACGAGTATCCATGTGACAATTGCCGTAACAACGAGTCCGCCCAATAACATCCAATGGGTTGCAATCGTATAATCCGCTGCCTTTTGCAGCGCCTCCGGCCCCAGACTATCAATGTAACGCGCGGTTTCGACCGCCGGATCAAATGCCATGAATATCCCTCCAAATCGCTATATTAGCTGTATTACCTAACTGATACAGCTAATATATGCAACAGCGTTTATCGCGGGGGAACATTTAGGGCCGAATGCGCGTCCTGTCTTAGGCTACAGCGTCGATAAACCGCTCTGCGTCCAGCGCCGCCATACATCCGGTGCCGGCGCTGGTGCAGGCCTGACGGTAGATATGGTCCATCACATCACCGCAGGCAAAGACGCCGGGGACGCTGGTTTCGGTTGCTTGTCCTTCGAACCCGCCGCGCACTTTGATATAACCGCCAGCCATATCGAGATGGCCTTCAAAAATGCCGGTATTTGGCTTGTGCCCGATGGCGATGAATACGCCGTGCAATTCAATATCTTCGGTGCCGTCGCCATCGGTCGCGGCGATACGCATCCCCGTGACGCCCATCGCGTCGCCCAAGACTTCATCCAGCCTGTGGTTCCACTTGATCGTAATCTTGCCTTCTGCTTCACGGGCAAAGAGGCGGTCTTGCAGGATTTTTTCCGCCTTTAACTTATCGCGGCGGTGGACCAAGGTCACATGACTTGCGATATTGGCGAGGTATAATGCCTCTTCCACCGCCGTATTGCCGCCACCGATCACGGCAACTGGCTTATTGCGGTAAAAGAAGCCATCACAGGTGGCGCAGGCCGACACGCCTTTGCCCATGAACGCGGTTTCGCTTGGCAGCCCAAGATATTGCGCGCTTGCGCCTGTCGCGATGATGACCGAGTCCGCGGTATAGTCGCCTGCCCCACCGGTCAGCACAAATGGCCGCTTCGAAAAATCGACCTTCTCGATATAGTCATTTTCAATGCGTGTGCCAAAACGTTCGGCATGTTTGCGCATCCGTTCCATCAATTCAGGGCCCATCACGCCTGCATCATCACCCGGCCAGTTATCGACCTCCGTCGTTGTCATTAATTGCCCGCCAACTTCAACGCCTGTGATCATCATCGGCGTCAGGTTCGCGCGCGCAGCGTAAACGGCGGCGGTATATCCAGCGGGGCCGGAACCAATGATGATGACAGGGGCGTGGCGATTTTCGGTCATGAATTGTCTTTCTGATTCTATTTGCTGCGGCCATAGGCGCTGGCGCGGGGCTGGCCAAGGGCGTGCCTAAGTTATCCCCATCAAATTAGGGCTTCACATCTATGCAGGTAAAACCTATCGGTTCGACGATATTCAAGATTCAAGAATTCAAGGAGCTTTTCATGACGAAGGTCACGGTAATTTCACGTAACGGCGAAGGCCGCGAGATCGAGGCTGAAAACGGATTGTCGTTGATGGAGGTCATCCGCGACAATGGTTTTGACGAATTGCTCGCTTTGTGCGGCGGATGTTGCTCATGCGCGACCTGCCATGTGCATATCGATCCTGCTTTTTCAGACCGCTTGCCAAAAATGACCGCGGACGAAAACGATTTGCTCGACAGCACAGACCATCGCAATGAAACCTCACGCCTGTCTTGCCAGATCCCTGTAAGCGATGCGCTCGATGGCTTGATCGTGACGATCGCCGCTGAGGATTGATAACCAGCTGAAGTAAACACCCTCCACAAGCGGGAATGGTTGGGGTGGGCCTCTTCGACACACCATCGAACAACAACTGTCACCCTGAACCAAGTTCAGGGTGACACAGAATGTTTGCCCAAGATGTGTTCTCGTTCGCGGAAGGGCAACTCTCACCCCCGCATGGCGGTACCGAGGAACTCCTCAAGCACAGGATAACCATGGCCGTCGGGAATGCATAGCCAGCTTCCGTCCGCGCGTTTGTCTATATAGGTCAGCACCGTCAACACGGGATGCTCCGCCGCATGGGCGGCAGCCGCGTCAAAGTCACCGAACATCGCCAGCCTTTCCAGATTGCGCCGCGTGGGGAAGATGATCTTCACCTGGCCTTGATCTGCTTTTTCCAAAACCTCAGCCGCCGTTGCCCAAAACAGCATCCGGTTCTCGGTCTGGTCCACCGTTGCATCGGGTGTGGTGTCGCCTGCATCCACGAGATAGAAACGCGTGTCAAAAACGCGGCTGGCATTTTCAAAGGCGGGCGGACGCCAGCGTGACCATAAAACAAGCTGTTCCAAATCCGGCGTCCAACCAAAGCGGTTGCAGACGGCTTGCAGGCTTTCGCCATCATGCAACGCCGCACGCGCCTCAACGCAATTGGCCGCGTCCGAAACGCCAGAAAGCCCCAGCGCTAGCCCTGCCTCCTCAATTGTTTCACGGATTGCCGCAAGCCGGGCGGCGGCTTCATCCAGCGGCAAAGGCAAACTCAACATCTGCGCATAATCGAAATCGGCAGGATCAACCTTACCCCCGGGGAAGACCGCAGCGCCGCCAGCAAAAGCCATCGCTTTGATACGCTCGACCATCAGCAATAATGGCGCACCACCGTCCGGGTTCTTCCGAAAAATGACCATTGTCGCCGCAGGCGTTGCGACGGGAAGCGGTTCGCCGCTGATCGGGTGGTTGCGCAGTTCAGTTTCCATGGACCTACTCAAGCATGCTTTCGAACGCGTTAGAAGCGGAAAATCAATCGGCAGTCATTCCTGCCCCGCCACTGGCGTTATTCCGAAGTCCACAAATGCGTACGGATGCAACATACGGTAAAAGCCTAGCTTGAAATGCGAGGAATTTTAGCCCACCTCCTAAACAACGCACCCACTTGCGCTTTTAGAACAAATCTGGAACAAGCTGAATTATGTCACTCACCCACATCAAGGTGCGCGGTGCGCGCGAGCATAATCTCAAGGGCGTCGATATCGACCTACCGCGCGACAAGCTTATCGTTATCACGGGCCTGTCCGGTTCCGGCAAGTCCAGCCTCGCTTTCGACACCATTTATGCCGAGGGGCAGCGCCGTTACGTCGAATCGCTCTCCGCTTATGCGCGTCAGTTTCTGGAGATGATGCAAAAGCCCGATGTCGAGCATATTGAGGGGCTATCCCCCGCAATCTCCATCGAGCAGAAAACGACCAGCCGCAACCCGCGCTCGACCGTCGCCACGGTGACCGAGATTTACGATTATATGCGGCTATTATGGGCGCGCGTCGGCGTGCCTTATTCGCCCGCAACGGGCCTGCCGATTACCGCGCAAACCGTCAGTCAGATGGTCGACCGCGTGATGGCTTTGCCCGAAGGCACCCGCGCGTTCCTGCTCGCGCCCGTCGTCCAAGGGCGCAAGGGCGAATATCGCAAGGAACTCGCCGAATGGCAGCGTTCGGGCTACACCCGCGTACGCATCGACGGCGAACTCTACGCAATTGAAGAGGCGCCTGCGCTCGACAAAAAATACAAGCATGACATTGAAGTTGTCGTTGACCGCATCGTCGTCAAGGATGGCATTCAGCAGCGTTTGGCCGAAAGTTTTGAGGCGGCGTTGAAACTGGCCGATGGCTTGGCGTTTGTGGATCTGGCAGATACCACCGTGGCGGAGTTACAGACCAGCAACGCCGATAGCGTGCCAACTGCATTTGGCGAAGCGCGCGCGACATTTGGGCTTGCGCCAACAAACGTAACCGGCGGCGCGATGAAGGGCACTGGCCTGCCCGCCAACCGCATCGTCTTCTCCGAAAAATTCGCATGCCCGGTTTCCGGCTTCACCATCGCCGAAATCGCGCCACGTCTCTTCTCCTTCAACGCCCCGCAAGGTGCCTGTCCGGATTGTGACGGCCTTGGCGAGCGGCAGGAATTTGACCCGCAACTGGTGGTCCCCAACGAACATCTAAGCCTTAAGAAAGGCGCGATTGTGCCTTGGGCGAAGTCGAACCCGCCCAGCCCTTACTATATGCAAGTGCTGTCCAGCCTTGCAAAGGCCTATGGCTTCAACCTGGACACCAATTGGGAGGATTTGCTTCCCGAACAGAAGCTCATCATTCTGCACGGCACGGGCGGCATGGCGGTGGAGCTGACATTTAAGGACGGGCGTAAGGAATATACCGTGCGCAAAGCGTTTGAGGGCGTCATTGGCAATCTCAACCGCCGCTTGCTGCAAACCGATAGCGCGTGGATGCGTGAAGAGCTGAGCAAATATCAGACATCGCAGCCCTGCGAAACCTGCCACGGCGCGCGGTTGAAGCCCGAAGCGCTTTCGGTCAAGATCGCTGGCGTTGACATCGCCACGCCTACGCGCATGAGCGTCGGGGACGCGCTGGATTGGTTCGGCAGCGTCGATAAGACGCTCACCAACCAGCAGCAGCAAATTGCCAAGGCAATCCTTAAGGAAATCAACGAACGTCTTGGCTTCCTCAACAATGTCGGGTTGGATTATCTCAACCTCGACCGGACCAGCGGCACCTTGTCCGGCGGGGAGAGCCAACGCATCCGCTTGGCCAGCCAAATCGGCAGCGGCCTTTCGGGCGTGCTCTATGTGCTCGACGAACCCAGCATCGGCTTGCACCAGAAAGACAATGACCGCCTGCTCGCCACGCTGCGCCGCCTGCGCGATTTGGGCAACACCGTCATCGTCGTCGAACATGACGAAGACGCGATCCGCACCGCCGACTGGGTTGTCGATCTTGGCCCCGGCGCTGGCGTCCATGGCGGCACCGTTATGGCCGAAGGCACGTTGAAACAGATATTGAAATCGAAAGACAGCCTGACCGCCGCCTATCTGAACGGCACGCGGGAGATTGCGGTGCCCAAGACCCGGCGCAAGGGTAATAAGAAGAAGCTGACCGTCCACAACGCCCGCGCCAACAATCTAAAGAATGTCACCGCGAGCATTCCTTTGGGCACATTCTGTTGCATCACCGGCGTATCAGGTTCGGGCAAGTCCAGCTTCACCATCGACACGCTCTACGCCTCTGCGGCCCGCAGCCTCAACGGCGCGCGCGTTATCGCGGGCGCGCATGACAAGGTCACGGGTCTGGAACATTGCGACAAGGTGATCGACATCGACCAATCCCCCATTGGCCGCACCCCGCGTTCGAACCCCGCGACCTACACCGGCGCGTTCACCAACATCCGCGACTGGTTCGCGCAATTGCC
>NZ_CAMAYF010000014.1 GCF_945862485.1 Sphingorhabdus sp. EL138 | reverse complement strand
TTTGGCGACACCAACCAGCATGGCATGGAAGGTGTCAAATTCTGGACCAAGGTCAAGACAATCACGCAACGTTGGCCGGACGGATCGCCCGACGGCGGCAACGCCTTCGTCATTCCGACTATGGGATAAGCCAGATGAAGATCGCATTTATCGGACTTGGCAATATGGGCGGCGGCATGGCCGCAAACCTTGTCAGGGCGGGGCATGCGGTCAACGCCTTTGACCTGTCTGCCGAGGCTCTGTCTCGCGCGCAGGAAAGCGGCTGCGCCATGTTTACCTCTGTGCGCGACGCTGTGGCTGGCGTCGACGCCGTGGTATCGATGTTGCCCAATGGTGAAATTGTCGCGCGTGTTTTTGCCGACGACGTTTTGGGGCAAGCTCCGCAAGGCGCGATATTGTTGGACTGTTCAACGATTGACGTTGGTGCCGCGCGGCAGGTGACGGCGGATGCTGTCGCTGCTGGCTATGCCATGGTCGATGCACCCGTTTCGGGCGGCATCGCCGCGGCAAATGCAGGCACGTTGACCTTCATGGTGGGCGGCACGGACGCCGCCTTTGCCCGCGCGGAACCGATATTGTCCGATATGGGCAAGGCGGTTATTCATGCCGGCACATCCGGCGCAGGCCAGGCGGCCAAAATTTGCAACAATATGCTGCTTGGCGCGTCGATGATTGCGACCTGCGAGACTTTTGCCATGGCCGAAAAGCTGGGGCTGGACCTCCAAACCTTTTACGATATTTCATCAAAGGCGTCGGGTCAGAACTGGTCGATGACCAGCTATTGCCCGGTTCCCGGCGTTGGGCCAACGACCCCTGCGGATAATGCTTATCAAGGCGGCTTTGCCACAGCTTTGATGCTCAAGGATTTGAAATTGGCGATGGAGGCCGCGATATCGGTGCATGCCGACGTGCCGATGGGTGCACGCGCGGCAGAATTATATGCGCAATTTGACGAAGCTGGAAACGGCACCCTTGATTTTTCGGCAATCATCCAAACCCTTAAAGACCAGGCGTAAAACGCACAACGCCGGAAAGCTTGGAGCAGCAGGATTGCAAAGCCTGCAGAAAACATATTAGAACTGCCGCCAGTTCCTTCATCACTCGACAACCGGCAAACGCGCCGAACCTTAAAAATTAGGAGTTGCCCGTGCAATCAGTAACCACGCAGAAATTTAACGACGTCCTTGTGGTGCTTGTCGACAATCCCCCCGTCAACGCTTTGTCTTGGCATGTCCGTCAGGGGTTGAACGACAGTTTTGAACAGGGACTATCGGACGAAAGCGTAAAGGCCATTGTGCTGCGCTGTGCAGGGTCGACCTTCATCGCAGGTGCCGACATCACCGAATTTGGCAAGCCGCCGCAAGGTCCGGATTTCAACGCCGTGTTGAACATGATTGAAGCTGCCGGCAAACCCGTTGTCGCTGCCATTCATGGCACGGCGCTGGGTGGCGGTCTGGAAACCGCCTTGGTGTGCCATTACCGCATTGCTGTGCCGTCCGCGCGGCTTGGCGTGCCAGAGGTCAAGCTTGGCCTTTTGCCGGGCGCTGGAGGGACGCAAAGGCTGCCGCGCGTCGTGGGTATCGAGGCCGCTGCTACAATGTGTGCGCTTGGCGAACCTTTGTCGGCGACGAAGGCGGCGTCGATTGGTTTGGTCGACCGTTTGGCAGGTGAAGACAGCCTGGCTGACGACGCCATTGCCTATGCACGCGAATTGATCGCTATTGGCCCACGGCCAACGCGGGATCGTCCGCTGGGTGGTGATATCGGGATCATTGAACAATTGAAGGCGGCCAATGCCAAGAAGTGGAAAGGCTTTGACGCGCCTTATGCCAATCTTGCCTGTGTTGAGGCGGCAACGCGGTTGCCCTTTGAAGAAGGCATGAAGTTTGAACGCGCAGAGTTTGTGAAGCTGATGGGCGGATCACAATCAGCGGCCCAGCGTCACATGTTCTTTGCCGAACGTCAGGCTGCAAAGATTGATGGATTGGCCAAAGACATTGCGCTGCGCGACATTAAGAAGGTCGGCGTGATTGGTGCGGGCACTATGGGCGGCGGGATTTCGATGAATTTTCTGTCCAAGGGTATCCCTGTGACCATCGTCGAAATGGTGCAGGAAAATCTGGACCGCGGCATTGGCGTTATCCGCAAAAATTACGAAAATAGCGCCGCGAAGGGCCGCTTCTCGCTAGAACACGTCGAGGGAATGATGGCTTTGCTGACGCCGTCGTTGACACTGGATGATCTCGCCGACTGCGATCTGGTCATCGAAGCGGTCTATGAAAGCATGGACGTCAAAAAAGAGGTGTTTGGAAAGCTGGACGCCATTTGTAAGCCCGGCGCAATTTTGGCTTCGAACACATCCTATCTCGACATTGACGAAATTGCCGCGAGCACCGCGCGTCCGCAAGATGTGGTCGGTATGCATTTCTTCTCGCCTGCCAATGTCATGAAATTGCTGGAGGTCGTGCGCGGCGACAAAACCGCGCCGGATGTGCTCGCTACGGCCATGGCGATTGGCAAGAAAATCGGCAAGGTGGCTGTGGTCGCTGGTGTTTGCCATGGCTTTATCGGCAACCGGATGCTGTCCACGCGGCAGCAGCCAGCGATGCAATTGCTGTTGGAGGGTGCAGCACCTGCGCAGATTGACAAGGTGCATACCGATTTCGGCATGCCCATGGGCCCGTTCCAGATGAGCGATTTGGCTGGCCTCGACATTGGCTGGCACCGTGACCCGGCAAAGGTCGAGACCATCCGCGATGCGCTGTGTGCCGCTGGCCGTTTTGGTCAGAAGAACAGCAAGGGCTTTTACGATTATGATGAAAAGCGTGTGGGTACGCCTAGTGCCGAAGCATTGGCGATCATTGAGGAATTTCGCGCCACCTCAAACCTGCCCAAGCGCGAGATCAGCGATCAGGAAATCGTCGAACGCACGCTCTATCCTATGGTCAATGAAGGCTATAAAATTCTCGAAGAAGGCAAAGCCCAGCGCGCGTCTGACATCGATGTGGTGTGGATCTATGGCTATGGCTGGCCGATTTATCGCGGCGGCCCCATGTTTTGGGGCGAGTTGGAAGGCGCAGGCAAAATCGTTGAAGCGCTTGAGCGGCATGGGGTCGCAGCCGCAGAGAGCTTGAAAGCCAAAACCTGATATTTGCGGTAACACACCCGGCGCCGCACGATGCGCCGGGCGGCGTTTTGAGCTGCAAGGTGTCCGACCTAAGGCAACGCAAAGCTGAACCGGAACGCTGCGCTGGCTAAGATATGGGAACGCGAATCGGCGTGACGCCGAGCGACCAAAGCCGTGACGTCAAATCATAGCCGTATCAAAAGATGGCGGGCGCCTTGCATGATTATTGCTAAAAATGAAATTTCGCTGCGAATTGCGCAGATAATGGCAGTTACGCCATTGAAAATATGGTGGGCGCTAACGGGCTCGAACCGCTGACCCTCTCGGTGTAAACGAGATGCTCTACCAACTGAGCTAAGCGCCCTCTCGGGAGACGGGCCTTTGCCAAACCGAATCACATTTGGCAAGGCCATTTAGATGATTGGCGCAAAACGGGTGCTGATCGCTGCAAAATAATCATCCATTTTTGCGGAAGTTTCGGAGGAAAGCTCAATAAACACGCGCCGTGCGTCGGCTGGGTCCTGCCGACGCAAGAGCATGCCGCTTTCGGTCATGGCAGAAATCCATCGCAAAGCCGTCGTCGGCGGCACCGCAGCGGCGATACAGAGGCTGGATACCGATACGCGCTGCCCCTCTTGCGCCGCCGCCTTGAGATCAAGCAGGATATCCCATGCCGGATCGGCGAATAAGACACTGTAATTGCATCAAAAAGGGAGCGGCGCAGGCAATAATCTGCGCCGCTCTTTTTGTTGACTTGCGTCAAATAAGATATAAATATGATATCATATTTTATGGAGGTCTTAATGACAGACGATTCGAATAACCTACTCAATGCGAGCCGAGAAATTGCAGCGCGCAGTTTCAACGGCTATTTGATGTTACTTGTGATTTTGGGCAGCATGTTGTGGTTCGGTTGGGCGATGACCTCGGTCATACCCGGTGGTCCAAATGCTGATTTCCTCGGTATGGGCCTGAGTATCGCCATTTTCACATTTGTTTCCGCAGGCTTTTATATGCTGCAGCCAAACCAAGGCGTCGCGTTGACCTTGTTCGGGGCCTATAAAGGCACAGACCGGAATGAAGGGCTGCGCTGGGCATGGCCATGGATGGGCAAAGCCAAGGTGTCGCTGCGCGCAAACAATTTGATCTCCGAAAAAATTAAGGTCAACGATCTGCGCGGCAACCCAATTGAGATGGCCGCGCAAGTGGTCTGGCGTGTGACGGATACGGCGCAGGCTTTGTTTGATGTCGATGATTATAAGGCATTCGTGCTTGCGCAAATCGAGGCAGCGGTTCGCACCATCGGCGCACGCTACCCTTATGATGACTTTACGCATCAGGAAGTGACGCTGCGCGGCAATCACGATCAAGTCGGTGGCGAATTGCGTCTGGAGTTGATGGAGCGCTTGCGCGTTGCGGGCATTACCGTCGACGAATGCGGCTTCACCCATTTGGCATATGCGCAGGAAATAGCGGGTGCCATGCTCCGCCGCCAACAGGCAGAGGCAGTGGTCGCGGCGCGCAAGACCTTAGTCGAGGGCGCCGTTGGCATGGTCGAAATGGCGCTCGAAATGCTGTCGGCGAAAAATGTGGTTGAACTGGACGACGAACGCCGCGCGGCGATGGTCTCCAACCTCATGGTGGTCCTGTGCGGTGAACGCGATACGCAGCCAGTGGTCAACGCCGGTACATTGTACAGCTAGGTCGCCGGCGTGACCGCTCCATCGAAAAAGGCTTTTCCGCTCCGTCTCGATCCGGCATTATTTGCCTGCATCGAACGGTGCGCGGCTGCCGATTTCCGGAGCGCTAATGCCGAAATTGAGGTGCTGTTGCGGGAGGCATTGGCCAAGCGCGGCGTGAAGGTCGGGGTCAGCGAAACGCCAAAACGCGGGCGACCACCGAAGGAGAGTTGAAATGCGCGATGAAGATAAGCCCTTTGTCTATTACAAGACGGGATCTGGCTTTAAAATATCCCCACGCAACGCCGCTGGCTGGCGGGCATTTGCTGTCTGGATGGTTGCATTCTTTGGTGCAACGGGCATTTTTGTTTGGGTGACTGTTGCCGCTGACAGTGCGGGTTGGGGAGATAGCAAAATACTACTATTTCTTACTTTGCCATTTTTGCTTGTGACCGCCATTTGGGTTTTTGCCATGATCCGGTATATGAAAGCGCGAAGCGAGATTGTCGATATGGACAGTCTTTTAAAACTAAAGCGCGCGCAAGAGGCCAAGAAGAGACGCAGAGGCCAAGTTTAAGGCTTAGCTCAAAGCTTGCTCCAACAACCGGGCCAAACGAATACCACCGCGTTCGACCTGTTGCCGCAACGCCCCACGCGACGCCGCAACGTCGGCTTCGTCAATGACGACGGCTGTGGTTGGTTTCGCGCCACAGGCGTCGCTATCCATAGCGCGCGGATAGGCAAGGTTCTTTGATACGGCCCAATTCTCCTCACTCCAGCTGCGCACATTGCCTTGTGCGATTGCGGCTTTCTCCGCGGGCGAAAATGGGCGGACAATAGCAGGCGCTCCGGACAGTGCACGGTCCGCCAAAAGCCCGTCCCACACCGAATGGAGATTATATCCTGGCATCACCCCATAAGTGGTTTTTAGGTCATTTCCGCCGCGATCGGCGCGGTCACCAGCATGTAATGGCTGATGTATGTCGCCGACAAAATGGATCAGGAAGGCAAGCGCCTCCAACCGGACATGCGCAGGCAGCGCCTTGTTTGATAAAAGGGCGAAGTTGCGGTCAATCTGCGCGGAAACGCAATTGCCATCGGCACAGGCGCTTTTCAAATCGAACGGCTTGCAGATGTCGACATTTTGGTAATGCCAGCTGTTGGTGTAGCCCCAGCGAACTCTGTCGCCCTTGATACAATCCGCCCAAACGCTCGCGTCCGCGATATTGCGCATTGGGCATTTCGGTGTGCCAAGCATCGGTGCCGCGCGCAACAGGCGCTGCATATGCGCGCGTGCTTTGGACGACATGTTGGCTTGGGCAATGTGCGCCACTGTTTCATGGCCATATTCCCAATATGCCTGGGCAGGCGCCAATGGTGCGAACAAAAGGGCGATCGAAATAAGGAAGCGTTTCATAAGTGCGTCTTAGTTTGTATCCATGCGTAAATCAAAGCGGTAGGCGCATGCATTGCGATTTGGTGCCACTAGCGAAAACATTGGGAGGCGGGCGATGGATATTGATAGACGCGGGCTCATGGCAGGTGCTGCGGCGTTGACGATCGCAGGCTGCGCTGGGCCGCGGCAAGTGATCCCGTCCGTTTCCGCCAATGCTGCGTTGGCGGCACTGGAGGCGCGCGTTGCTGGGCGGCTAGGGGCGTTGGTGCTCGACACGGCATCGGGGCGTATGACGGGGCATCATTATGATGAAGCCTTTGCCATGTGTTCCACCTTCAAGCTCGCGCTCGCCGCAGCTGTTCTGCAACAGGCGGATCAAGGCAGGCTGAAACTTGATGCGGCGTTGCCTTATTCGCAAGCGGATATGGTTGCGCATGCCCCCATCACAGGGCCGAATTTGGCAAAAGGTGCGATGCGCATCATCGATTTGGCCGAAGCTACGCAAAAGACCAGCGATAATGTGGCGGCCAATCTTTTGATTAAACATCTGGGCGGACCAGCCGCCATTACCGCCATTTTCCGTAGTTGGGGCGATGACGTCACGCGCCTTGACCGGTACGAGCCGGATTTGAACAATGTCCCGCCCGGTGAGGTTCGCGATACGACCACGCCGCGCGCATTTGCGCGGACGATGGCAGCGCTTTTGACCGGAGACCGTTTATTGAAACCGGCGTCGCGTGATTTGTTGATCCAATGGATGGTCGATACCGCTACCGGCATGAAGCGGATTCGAGGCGGCATCCCCGCCTCTTGGAAAAGTGGCGATAAAACCGGAACCGCCAACAGCGCATATTTCAACAACAAGATTAATGATGTTGCCATTTTCTGGCCATCCGCGCGGCCTCCGGTCATTGTGACGGCCTTTTATGAAGCGGACGGAAAATATGAACAGACCCGCGACGCCGATCAGGCTGTGCTAGCCGAGGTAGGGAGTATCGCCGCAGCGCAAGCGCTGGCGTGGTTCGGCGGTCTGGACTGATTAAGGTATAGCGTCGTCCTAAAAACAGTGCAGGATGATGATTGCGGGAAAATCCCAAGCCGCCTATATCACCTTCATGTCTTCTATTCGCCCTTGGCGCGACATTGCGCGCCGTCAGTCCCGCCAGATCATGGTCGGTAAAGTCCCTGTCGGTGGCAATGCCCCGATCTCGGTGCAAACCATGACCAATACGCTGACCAGCGATGCTGCTGCTACGATTGACCAGATCCGCCGGTGTGAGGATGCGGGTGTCAATATCATCCGCGTATCCTGCCCCGATGTGGAGAGCACAGCGGCGCTGAAACAGATTGTCCGCGCGGCCAATGTACCCATCGTCGCCGATATTCATTTTCATTATAAACGCGCACTTGAGGCGGCGGATGCAGGCGCGGCGTGCTTGCGGATCAACCCCGGCAATATCGGTTCATCGGAACGTGTGAAGGAAGTTGTCAACGCCGCCAAAGCCAATGGCTGTGCCATCCGGATCGGCGTGAATGCCGGCAGCTTAGAAAAAGACCTGCTCGAAAAATATGGCGAACCCTGCCCAGAGGCGCTGATTGAAAGCGCGCTTGACCATATCAAGCTGTTGCAGGATCATGATTTCCACGAATTTAAAGTCGCGGTGAAGGCGTCTGACGTCTTCTTGGCTGTTGCCGCCTATATGGGCTTGGCCGACGCCGTTGATTGCCCTTTGCATTTGGGCATCACCGAAGCGGGCGGGTTGATTGGCGGAACCGTCAAATCCTCGATCGGCATGGGCAATTTGTTGTGGGCAGGGATTGGCGACACTATCCGCGTCAGCCTGTCTGCCGAGCCTGAAGAAGAAGTCCGCGTCGGCTATGAAATTTTAAAAGCGCTGGGCTTGCGCACACGCGGCGTCCGCGTCGTCAGCTGCCCAAGCTGCGCCCGCCAAGGCTTTGACGTCATCCGCACGGTGCAAAAGCTGGAGGATGCGCTTGGCCATATCAAGACACCCATGTCGCTCTCGGTCCTTGGCTGCGTCGTCAATGGCCCCGGCGAAGCGCGCGAGACCGACATCGGAATCACGGGTGGCGGCAATGGTAAGCATATGGTCTATCTGTCGGGCGTCACCGACCATCATGTCGAGGATGACGACATGATAAGCCACATCGTGCGTCTGGTCGAAGCCAAAGCCGCAGAGATTGACGCGGGCACCAGCGTCAGCATGGATACGCTGCACGGGAAAGCGGCTTGAGCCTCTCGATACGGGCGGCAACGCCAGCGGACATCTCGCTCATTGGCCAGTTCATCCGCGACCTCGCGGAATATGAAAAGCTGGCCCATGCCGTGCGTTTTGATGAAGCGGTGATGGCGCAAAAGCTGTTTGGGCCGCGGCCTTATGCCGAGGTTTTGATTGGCGAGATTGACGGCGAAGCGCAAGGGTTTGCCTTGTTCTTCCACAATTTCTCAACCTTCGAAGGACGGCCGGGCATCTATCTCGAGGATTTGTTTGTCCGGCCCGATGCACGCGGCTCGGGGCTTGGCAAGGCGTTGCTGGGTAAGCTTGCGGCGCTTGCGGTTGAGCGTGATTGTGCGCGGCTCGAATGGTCAGTGCTGGACTGGAATACACCCGCGATTGATTTTTATAAGGCGCTGGGGGCTGTACCGATGGACGAATGGACCGTCTATCGCGTTGACAACGCGGCGCTCAAAACCCTTGCCACGCATAGCGTGTAAGCATGGCTGAACTGCATCCGCGTCCGTTCATCCCGTTCATGATGGCGGCGGCAGGCATTGCTACATTTTCCCTGATGGATGCGATGATGAAAGACATCGCTTTATCGCTTGGGGCCTATAACGCGGTGATGTGGCGCAATTGCTTGGGCACATTATTCATGGCGCTATTGTTTGTCGGAACGCGGCAGAAATGGCCGCCAGTCAATATCCTTAAAATGCATATATGGCGCAGCATAATCGTGTCGATCATGGCGGTCAGCTTTTTCTGGTCGTTGACGCAATTGCCACTGGCCGAGGCCATTGGGCTGAGTTTCATCGCACCTGTTATCGCGCTATATCTCGCCGCCGTTATGCTGGGGGAAACGATCGGCCGTCCGGCCATCTGGGCGTCGCTGGCGGGGCTTGGTGGGGTCGCCATCATCATGGCTGGCCGGTTGAGCGGACATTATACCAGCGGGCATCTCTGGGGCGCTGCGGCGGTGTTATTTTCGGCCGTGGTGTTTGCGTATAATCTGATTTTGGCACGGCGGCAGGCGCAGGTTGCTGGGCCCATTGAAATCGCCTTTTTCCAGAATCTGTTTGTGGCGGCAACGCTTGGCCTTGTCGCGCCATGGTTTTTGCAGCCCATCGGCCTGACCGATGCCCCGATGATTGGCGGCGCGGCTGCCTTGGCGATTATATCGTTATTGTTCCTGAGCTGGGCCTATGCCCGCGCGGAAGCACAGATTTTGATTCCGGTCGAATATACCGGCTTTGTCTGGGCTGCATTTTTCGGCTGGTTGTTTTTTGCCGAACCAGTGACATGGCCTGTGCTTTTGGGCACGGCATTGATCGTAGCCGGAAGCCTGATTGCGGCACGAGCAAAGCCGGAGCCCGTCAAGCAGGTGGAGATTGCGACGGTTTAGAGCGGGGGTGTGCCGAAAGCTTTTTTGCTAACCCATGGCTGCGTCACCCTGAACTTGTTTCAGGGTCCATTTTACCTCTAGACCCTTCGGCTCGCGTGGCACGATGGATGCTGAACCAAGTTCAGCATGACGTGGTTTATGTGCAGAACCGTTAGTCTACGCCGCCAGCGCGGAATAAATCATCGTCTTGATCTCGCGGCGCACGGGGTAGGTGGTTGACGGCAGCAATTGCGTCATGAAAATCATGATGATGTCCTCAACTGGATCGACGAAAAAGGCGGTGGAATACATGCCGCCCCAATAAAAATCGCCGTTGGAGCAAGGCGCAAGTGTCGCGGCGCTGTCGATCGTCGTGGCAAAGCCAAGGCCAAAGCCAATGCCGGCCATTTCGGCCTCGCTGAACAAAGATTTCGACATTTGCGTCAGGTCTTGGCCGCCTGGAATATGGTTGGCGGTCATCAATTCTATCGTCTTGGGGCTGAGGATTTGTGCCCCATCAAGCGCGCCGCCGTTCAGCAGCATCCGGCAGAAACGATGATAGTCCGCAACGCTCGACGCAAGGCCGCCACCGCCGGAGTTAAATGACCAGCCCTTTGCCCACATGCTGTCGGCTCCGGCCTTGTCGAGCAGTTTCATTTTCGCTTCGGGGTCAAAGCCAAAGCCTTCGGGGATTCGTGCTGCCTTGTCGGCGGGCACGTGGAAAAATGTATCGATCATGCCCATGGGTGCAAAAATATGTGTCTGGAAATATTCGGGCAGGGATAGTCCGCTAATCCGTTCTACCAATATGCCGACTATGTCAGTGGCAACTGAATAATTCCACTGCGTGCCCGGGTCGAATTCCAGCGGGATTTGCGCGAGTGTATTAATCACGCTTTGCGATGTATTTTTGGTCCAGCTTTCAACATCGGTCTTGCGATAGGCCGCATCGATATTGCCTTGTTCCTGAAAGCTATAGGTGAATCCGGCTGTATGCCGCAACAAGTCAACCACCCGCATTTGGGTGGATGGTGCGCGCGTCATAAACGGCACATTGCCGCCGCCGCCCACAAACACACCCAATTTCGCAAATTCAGGAATATATTTGGCGACCGGATCGGTCAGCGCGACCTTGCCCTGTTCCACCAACTGCATGAACGCGACTGAAGTGATCGGCTTGGTCATTGACGCGATACGGAAGATAGCATCTTCGGCAACGCCCGAGCTCCATTGCAACGCGATATCGTCGCCACGCCCAACGAGCACCGACGCAAAGGGCAATTTGCCATTGTCGAGATAATTGGCCTGAATAAATGCGGGTATCCGCGCGAGGCGGTCGGGAACGAAACCTAGGTCTTTGGCACTCATACTGCGGTTTGTCCTGTTAGCTGACGCGTTACCGGGTGCGAGCTCGACAGCCCGCCGTCAACGGCAATGGCTTGGCCGTTGACATAAGAGGCTTGGTCGCTGGCGAGGAACAAGGCGACATTCGCCAGTTCCTCCGGCTGTGCGCCGCGGCGCAAGGGATTCAGGCGACCGATTTTTTCTGTCACGCCCTTTTCGCGGGCATAATCGAAAGTCGGCTTGGTCATGCCAGTTTCGGTCAGGCCCGGGCAAATCGCGTTGCACCGGACATTCGTGCCCGACAATTGCTGCGCGCTGACCTGCGCCAGATTGATGACGCCCGCCTTTGACGCCGAATAAGGCGGACCGCCGGCCCCTGAACGGATGCCAGCAACGCTTGCCGTCAGGATGATCGAACCGCCCTTGCCTGCATCGGCCATGACCTTGCCGGCATGTTTCACCATCAGCCATGGGCCGATGAGGTTGACGCGCAGGACGCTGGTGAAATTTTCCACGGTGTTGTCGAAAATCCCCTCCATGCCGCCGGAAATGCCCGCATTGGCAAAAGCGATGTCGAGATGGCCATGTAGCGTGATGGCCTTGGCGACCAAAGCCGCGACATCAGCCTCATCGCCTGCGTCCATTTGCACGGCGGTAGCCGCATCACCGATCATCGCGGCGGTGTCATGGACGGAAGCGGCCATGTCGCCCAAAACGACCTTGGCACCCTCGGCCGCAAAGCGGATGGCGGATGCACGGCCAATGCCTGAGCCAGCGCCGGTGATGATCGCTACTTTGCCTGTTAATGCGCTCATTAACCCACTCCTCCGCCGCCGCTTGTTACGCCGCCGTCAATTACCATTGTCTGCCCCGTCATAAACCCGCCAGCCTGAGAAGCTAGAAATACTGCTGCGCCTGCAATTTCGTGGGGCTGACCAATACGCTTTAGCGATGCGGTCGATGTCGAGCGTTTCAATGTTTCCGGGTTGTCCCACAGTGCTTTTGCAAAATCGGTCTTGATCAACCCTGGCGCGATGCAGTTCACACGCACACCTTTTGGTCCATATTCGTCCGCCAGATTGCGTGCCAGCTGCATGTCCACTGCTTTGGAAATGCAATAAGCGCCAATGACTGACGATCCTTTCAGGCCGCCGATTGAAGATATAATCGTAACTGACCCTTCGCCGCGTTCGATCATCTCTGGCACAACCATCGAAATGAGCCAGTTGTTGGCGACGATATTGTTGGTCAGGATCTTGCTGAACGCATCATCGCCAATGTCCGCCATCGGACCGTAATAAGGGTTTGAGGCCGCATTGCAGACCAAAGCAGTAATTTTACCAAATGCCTTGCGACTGCCATCAACCAAAGCCTGCAGACTTTCCTTGGACGAAATATTGGCGGCCATAGCGACTGCTGTGCCTTCCCCATATTTCGCATTAAGCGCTGCGGCAACTTCATCGCACACATCAAGCTTGCGGCTGGATATGACCACCTTCGCGCCCTGCTCGGCCATTTCTTCGGCGATTGCCTTGCCGATGCCGCGCGATGATCCGGTGATAACCGCGACCTGCCCTCTCATGTCAAATAACGACATCGCACTCCCCCATTTAAGCTAACTTACGCCCCGGCCTTCTCGGCAAACTTCCATGCCGATTCCGCCAACGGGAAAACGCGCTCGGCCATGGCTTGCGCATGGGACGAACTTGCGGTGCCGTCGATGACGCGTTTTTTAATGCCCTGAATAATCCCCGCGAGGCGGAAGAAATTATAGGCAAAATACCAGTTCATGTCGGGCACGCCGTCGCGACCTGTGGCAGCACAATAACGTTCCACCATCGCATCGAGTTCGGGAATACCCAAAGCGGCGCGGTCTAAATCCATAACGCCCGACCGGCCTTCATTTTGTGTCACCCATGCCATTGCGACATAAGTGAAATCGGCCAGCGGGTCGCCCAAGGTGGACAATTCCCAATCCAACACCGCGACGACCTTTGCCTCTTTGGCATCGAAGATCATGTTGTCGATGCGATAATCACCATGCACGACGCTAGTCCGTGTTTGCTCGGGCAAAGTCTTCGGCAACCATTCGATCAGCCGCTCCATTTCGGGCATCGTCTCGGTTTCGGCGAGCTGATATTGCTTCGTCCAGCGTTCCACCTGCCGCCCGAAATAATTGCCGGGTTTGCCAAAGTCGGACAAGCCAGCACCTTCGACATCGACATTATGTAATGCCGCGAGGGTATCAATCATCGCCTCATAAGTGGCGCGGCGCTCAGGCGGGTTTGACCCGGGCATGGCGCCGTCCCAAATAGTGCGACCCTCAACCATGTCCATGATGTAGAACATGGAACCCGCGACATTGTCGTCGGTGCACAGGCCAAAGGGCTTGGCTACCGGGAAACCCGTGGGATATAGGCTAGCAATGACTTTATACTCACGGTCAACCGCGTGCGCGCTAGGCAATAGCACGCCAAACGGCTTACGGCGCAGGACGTAGGAACCGCTTTTGGCGTTCAACCGATAGGTCGGGTTTGACTGCCCACCGGCGAATTTCAGAACCTCGACCGGGCCTTCGAAGCCTGTGACGTTATCCGACATCCATGCCGCCAATTTTTCGGCGTCGAGGATGTCGGTTCCGGTCGGCGCAACGGTGCCGGTAAAGGCCCTTTGCGCGTCAATCGGGGTGGGGGCTGCGCTCATTGATCAAAAACGATGACCGAACGCGCCGAATCGCCGCGCTTCATTTGTTCAAAGCCCTCGTTAATCCGCTCCAGCGGAATGGTCTCCGAAATGATGGTGTCGAGGTCCAAAAGGCCACGCATATAAAAATCCACAAGACGCGGAATATCCACAGGGAAGCGGTTGCCACCCATGATCGCGCCTTGCAATTTCTTACCCGACAACAGGTCCATCGCAGATAGGCCAACCGAATGCTGTAAAGGCATCATACCAAGGATTGTGGCTGTCCCGCCGCGCTTCAGCGACTTGACAGCAAGCTCGCCCGACGCGGGACGACCTACAGCCTCAATCGCATGATCGACACCGCCTTTTGTCAATTCCTGAATTTGCTTGGCTGCATCAGCATCCATTGGATCGATAACATCCGTCGCACCCAGCTTCATTGCAAGCGCCCGCTTTTCCGGCATTGGATCAGCAGCAATGATGCGGCCAGCGCCAGCAATTTTGGCCGCATTGATCGTGGCAAGGCCAACACCGCCGCAGCCGATAACGGCAACGGTTTCACCGGGCGTTACTTTGCATGCGTTGAAAATTGTGCCTGCACCCGTGGTCACCGCGCAGCCGATAACGGACGCTTGTGGCAATGGCATATCCGGATGGATCGCGACGCAGGCATGTTCGTGCACCAACATCATTTCGGCATAAGCCGATAGGTTGAGCATCTGATTGACGATGCTACCATCGGGCCGCGTGAGACGCGGAGCCTCACCTGCTTTGCGCCGTGTGTCGCCGCCAAGGCACAAGGACATGCGCCCAGTGACGCAATATTCGCAATGGCCACAAAAAGCGCTGAGGCAGGTGACAACGGCATCGCCCACCTTCACCGTGCGCACTTCACTGCCCACGGCTTCGACAATACCTGCCGCCTCATGCCCGGGGATCGCGGGAAGGGGGTGCGGATAGGTGCCTTCGATAAAGTGCAAGTCGCTATGGCACAATCCGCAGGCCGCAGTGCGGATCAGCACCTCATGCGGCCCGGGATTGGCGATATGGATTTGCTCAATCTGAAGCGGTTTGCCCGCTTCAATCAGGACGGCAGCCTTCACCGTGTTGCCCCCATATCGCCGCTGGACATGCCGTCTTTGCCACGGCCGCCATGCTTGCCCAATTCCATGCGTGCGATGGCGCGGGCGTGCACTTCGTCGGGGCCATCGGCCAGACGCAAGGTGCGCTGATGCGCCCAAGCCGAGGCGAGACCGAAATCGTCGGACACGCCGCCGCCGCCATGGGCTTGGATAGCATTGTCGATGATGCTCAAGGCCATATTAGGTGCCTGCACCTTGATCATCGCGATTTCCGCCGCCGCCGCCTTGTTACCGACCTTGTCCATCATATCTGCTGCCTTCAGGCAGAGCAGACGGGTCATTTCAATGTCGATACGGGCACGGGCAATGCGCTCTTCCCAGACGCTATGCTCGGCAACGGTCTTGCCAAAGGCGACGCGCGATTGCAGGCGCTTGCACATTTTCTCCAGTGCTTCTTCGGCAACACCGATGGTGCGCATGCAATGGTGGATGCGGCCTGGTCCAAGGCGGCCTTGCGCGATCTCGAACCCGCGACCCTCGCCCAGCAACATGTTCGATGCTGGAATACGGACATCCTTCAATGCGATTTCCATATGACCATGCGGCGCGTCGTCATAACCAAAGACCGGCAGATGGCGCAGAATTTTCACGCCGGGGGAATCCAGCTCCATCAGCACCATCGATTGCTGCGCATGGCGCTTGGCTTCAAAATCGGTCTTGCCCATGACAATCGCGATTTTGCAGCGCGGGTCGCCTGCACCGGATGACCACCATTTCACGCCGTTGAGGACATATTCATCGCCTTCACGACGAATCGAGGTTTCGATGTTGGTGGCATCAGATGACGCAACCGCGGGCTCCGTCATCAAAAATGCTGAACGGATTTCGCCGTTCATTAACGGGATCATCCATTTTTCTTTTTGTTCCGCCGTGCCATAGCGCAGGAACACTTCCATATTGCCCGTGTCCGGTGCCGAACAATTATAGACTTCGGATGCAAAGCCGATGCGGCCCATTTCTTCGGCGCACAGGGCATATTCCATGTTGGTGAGGCCCGGGCCATCAAAATGCACGCTGTCATCGACATGCACGCGGCCCGACGTTGGCGGCATGAAGAGATTCCAAAGGCCTGCAGCCTTGGCCCGTGCCTTTTCCTCTTCAACGACTTGCAGCACTTTCCATCGGTCGCCTACTGCCTGCTCGGCATAATAATCGGCAACGCGTGGACGCAAGAAGCGTTCATTATGGTCGCGGATACGGTCCCGCCAATATGTTTGCTTATCGTTGAGATCGAAATCCATGACACATTCCTCTTTCAAATTTAATTGACTGGTTAACTGGCAGACTCTGTCATCGTGTTCAAGGCGCGCAAGCGTTCATTGTGACTTTCGCGCGAAATCGGGAAATGGCGCAGGATCAGAATACCGATAATGCCAATGACTACCACCGTGCCCATATAATAAAGCGCCAGCCCATCGAGGACGGCGACATCGACTTCGCCGGGCGCGGCATCTTGTGGAAAACGGGCAAAGCTCAGGATCATACCGGCGGCAAAGGTGCCGATGCCAACGGCACATTTCTGCATGAAGAAATAGCCCGCAAAGAATAGCCCTTCCGAACGCCTACCGGTTTCCTGCTGCGATGCCTCCACCACATCGGCCATCATCGAGGATGTCAGCATCATCATACTCACCGCCGCGCTATTGGCGATGGTCATTAAGCCAAACATGAACAGGATTGAAGGGTCCGCTGGCGCCCCGGGCACAAGGTCGAGCAGCCAGCTACCGTATAATGCCGCCGTGAAGGTCAGCGAGATAATCGCGAATAGGATCGCAGCGCGCTTCTTGCCCAATCGCGCCGAGACAGGGGGAACAATGATGAAAGCAATGATGACCGTCGAAAATAGAGTTAACGCATAATAGAGCATTTCCATCTGTTGCAGCTGCCAAAGAAAGGCGAGCTGGTAATTGGTGAGCGCAAAGGTCATCCCTTGGTTGATGAGCCCGAATAAAGCCGCGGAGACGAGCCACAGAAACGCACGATTGGAGAGCGTCGCTTTAACTTCAGCAAAAGCATGACCAAGGCCAGCACCACGCGGGGCAGGGGGGGATGGCTTAGCGATGTGCCGATGTTGCCCAAGCGCGGAGATGAGTACTGCGCCGCTCATCATCAGCGCGCCCCACACAGAATAGGAATCATACCCCGCAGGGTCGCTCACGCCCTTTTCGCCCGTGAAGAAAATGCCATAGGCAAAGATCAGCATGAGCAATCCACCCGCCCAGCCAAACAGGAAACGATAGCGCATCAACCGCGTGCGTTCGTCATAATCGCCGGTCAGCTCGGGCACGAGAGCGATGGACGGCACTTCACACATCGCTACCAAGGTGCGCGCCAAGACCGCTGTGCAGAACAGCCAGATGATTGTGCCTGTCTGGCCCATTGCGGGCGGATGCCACAGCAGCAGCCAGATAATGCCAAGTGGAATGGCGGCGGCGTATAGCCATGGCAGGCGCCTGCCCCATTTGCTTTGTGTGCGGTCGGACAATTCGCCAATAATCGGGTCGGCAAAGGCATCGAATATCAGCGCGGCCATGATGACGGTGCCAACGATTCCCGCATCAATCCCAAGCACCTGATTATAAAAAATCAGCAGAAATACGGAAAAGCCATTGTCCTTTACGCCATAGGCAACCGAGCCAAGGCCGTGCATGACTTTTAACGATCGGGGAAGCGCGACGACGGGTGCCATATCGGGTTAAATCACAAAATGCGAAAAGGCGTGTTTTCCGGCGAATCGCACGATGTTTCTCTCCTATATCCCACCCTTATGCTAGGCGCGCTACCCAGCCTGTCAATCGGGATGCAAATGACGTTACGGCATGCATCGCTCACCGATAAAGACTTGCGTTTCGGTGCGTGACCGCCCAAAAATTCATCAAGCAATTAAACAGGAGAGCGTCATGTCCGACCTTGAAACATTCCGCGCCGAGGCGCGCACTTGGCTGGAGGAAAACTGCCCCGCCGAAATGCGCATACCGGCCAAAGGTGACGAAGACGTCTGCTGGGGCGGACGCAATTTTGTTTTTCAATCCGAAGCGCAGAAGGTCTGGCTAGAACGCTGCGTCGCAAAGGGCTACACCGTGCCTGATTGGCCCAAGGCGTATGGCGGCGCTGGTCTTTCCCCGCAGGAAACAAAAATACTGCGTCAGGAAATGGCAAAGCTTGGCTGCCGCTCGCCGCTCAACAGTTTCGGCATCTGGATGCTTGGCCCGGCCCTGCTGAAATTTGGCACTGAAGAACAAAAAGTACATTATATGGGCCAGATCGCGCGGGGCGAAATCCGCTGGTGTCAGGGATACTCCGAGCCAGGCTCAGGCAGCGACCTTGTGTCGATGCAGACCTTTGGCGAAGACAAAGGTGACCATTGGGTCGTCAACGGCCAGAAAATCTGGACGTCTTACGCTGACAAGGCCGACTGGATTTTCTGCTTGGTCCGCACAGACAAGGCGAACAAATATCACGGCATCAGCTTCCTGTTGTTCGACATGGAAACGCCCGGTGTCTCCACAAAACCAATTAAGCTGATTTCGGGCAACTCGCCCTTCTGCGAAACATTTTTCGACAATGTGGTCGTGCCGAAGGATCAAGTTGTTGGCGAAATCAATCGTGGCTGGGATGTGGCGAAATATCTGCTTGGTCATGAGCGCGAGATGATCTCCGGCATGGGCGGGGATGGCGGCGTCACCTCGATTGGCGCGGCGATGAAGGCGACCTTGGCCGAAGAACCGGTGCTGCGCGCGCAAATGGCGTTGTTCGATGTCGATAACCTGACCTTCCGCGCCCATGGCGAACGTTTCATGGACGAATGGAAAACGGGTAAGGCGCACCCCGCTTATTCCAACCTGATGAAATATGTCGGGACCGAATTGAACAAAAAACGCAATGAACTGGTCATGTCGATCGGCGGCAGCCAAGCGCTTGAGTGGGAAAGCGAACGCACCAATGGCGGGTCAAAGGCACGCAATTGGCTGCGGACTAAGGCGAACTCGATTGAGGGCGGGACCAGCGAAGTGATGCTGAACGTCGTGTCGAAGCGCATTCTTGAGATGCCGGGCGGTTGATATCGTCGCTCCGGCTGAGGCTGGAGCCCATCACGCATTTTAGTCGTGACCGAGAGACGACATAGGCCCCAGCCTGCGCTGGGGCGAGGATATGAATAAGGGTATTTAACATGGCAATGACCTTAACCGATGACCAAAATATGCTACGTGACACCGCGCGCGATTTCATGGCGAGCGAAGCGCCCGTCACCCATTTCCGCAAATTTCGTGACATGGGGTGCAAGGACGGTTTCAGCCATGGCTTGTGGAAGCAATTCGCCGAATTGGGCTTCACCGGAATTCTGATTCCCGAGGCCGATGGCGGCATGGGCATGGGGCAGATTGAGGCGGGAATCGTGCTGGAAGAAATTGGCCGTAACTTGTCGCCATCCCCTTTCCTGACCACAGCAGTGGCGGCCGTTGAGGCGTTGAAGCTGGCGGACAAGGCGATGCGTGACCGCTGGTTCCCCGGCATCTTGGCGGGCGAAACCGTGATCGGCATCGCGATCGAAGAAGGCGTCAAGCACCGGCCCGAGAAAATCGCCTGCGTTGCGGAACGCAGCGGCAATGGCTTTAAGCTGACAGGCCAAAAGCAATTTGTTGTGCAAGGCGCATCATCGGACATGCTCATTGTCGCGGCGCGTACCGCTGGCGCCGCTGGCGAAACCGATGGCCTGACCTTGTTCGCGGTGGACAAGGACGCGGCGGGCCTATCGATGGAGGCGGCGCGGCTTGTCGATTCTGCAGTCGCTGCACATGTGAATTTGGACGGTGTTCAGGTGGATGCCGACGCCGTGATTGGCGAAGTCGATGGCGGCTGGGCGGTGTTGTCCAAGATGCTCGACGCCGGACGCGTGGGCGCTGCCGCCGAAATGGTCGGTGTTGGCACGGGCGCGATGGACATGACTTTTGAATATCTCAAGACGCGCAAGCAATTCGACCGCGTCATTGGCGAATTTCAGGCGCTTCAACACCGCGCTGCGCATCTTTATGGTGAAATGGAAGGCGCGCGTTCGATTGTGCTGAAGGCGCAATCCTTAATGGACGAAGGCCATGCAAAAGCCGAACTTTATGTCGCTGCGGCCAAGGCGAAAGCTGGACTTGCCTGCAATCTTTCGGTGCGGGAAGGCGTGCAAATGCATGGCGGTATTGGCATGACCGATGAATATGACATCGGCCTGTATATGAAGCGCGACCGCAGCTTGAACGAGTTTTTCGGCGATGCTTATTACCACGCAGACCGCGTGGCGACGATGAACGGTTATTAAAAGGAAACCGCAAATGGACATTCAAACCTTATTCAACCTCAATGGCCGCGTGGCGTTGGTCACCGGTGGATCGCGCGGCATCGGCAAGATGATCGTCGAAGGCTATCTCAAGGCTGGCGCAGCACGCGTGTATATCAGCGCGCGTAAGATCGACCAGATTGAGGAAACCGTCGCTGAATTCGGCAATCAGGTCATCGGTCTGCCTTGCGACTTGTCGACTGTGGACGGCTGCCTGTCGCTTGCCGAACAAATTGCGGCGCGTGAGGAAAAGTTGGACATTCTGGTGAATAATGCCGGGGCCGCATGGGGTGCGGAATTTGGTCAGTTTCCCGAAAGCGGTTGGGACCGTGTGATGGATCTGAACGTCAAATCTTTGTTCTTTTTGACGCAAGCTTTGCACCCGCAGTTGAAGGCGGCCGCAACCTTTGATCGTCCCGGTAAGGTCATTAACATTGCATCGATCGATGGCCTGCGCATCAACCCGTGGCAAACCTATAGCTATCAGGCCTCGAAAGCCGCGGTCATCCAATTGACGCGCCGCCTGGCCGCTGAGCTCGTCAAAGACAATATCTTGGTTTCGAGCATTGCGCCGGGCGCATTCCAGTCGGACATGAACAAGGATGCCCGCGACCATGCAGAAGCGGTGGGCAAGAATATCCCGTTTCCACGGGTCGGAACGCCGGCGGATATGGCTGGGCTTGCTGTCTTCCTCGCGGCGCGCGCTGGCGATTATATTGTGGGCGAAACCATCGCCTGCGATGGCGGCATCGTCAATGCGTCGCTGCCAGGTAATGGAATTGCGCCTTAATTGACAAGTTTTGGTATGATTTGGAACCGCAATTAACGCGTTTCCAACAGAAATAGGGCTAGTTGCAAAACGCGCAACTGGCCCTTTTCTTTTCGCAATTGCAGCATTTTTGTCCTGTCTCTATTTGGACGTCAACGGCAAGTGATTGCCGAAACTCATTGACCGGGCGGCTCTCTCCTCCTCTCTCCCTCGCCCCCGGACAATTTTTACGGCCTCCATGCACTGCATGGGGGCCGTATCGTTTTGGGCTCCAAACTTGTCCTCCATTTTGTCCACCACGAAATATGCCTTCTGTGGATAACTCAGCAAATCACGCTTTGCGCGACTCGAAAGTTATGAGACCTTCAACGCATCAGGCAGGAATGCTTTGAAGCAAAGCCAGACCGGAAACGGGAAAGCGGAGCGGAGGAGACAGAAAGCAGGATCGCCAAATTGGATGGCAGCCGGTCGCAAGACAGGAGATGTAGCCAAGATGGTGGGTACGAAGAAAACGAATATCGAGTGCGGCATCACGCAAGTGACGCAACGCCGGATAGGATACCCAAGGTACCAAGGCAAACCAAAGAAACCCTCGGGTGACATTGGGGAGCTGGACGTCAGATAGAGGAAAAAATGGTCCCTGTGGCCACGGATTTCCAAAGTCAGACGCAGTGGGCGCTGGTAGCGATGCCAGCGCCCATTTATTTTATGTGGCGTACAAACCGCGGTCTCGCTAAAGCCCTCTGATGTCCGAAATCACGCCCCAAATCGTCGCCGACCATGGTCTAAATGAAGAAGAATATGCGCGCATCTTGCGCGCCGTGGGGCGCGAGCCCAACATAATAGAGCTTGGTATATTTTCCGTGATGTGGTCGGAGCATTGCTCTTATAAATCTTCACGCATCCATCTGAAGAAATTGCCGACTGAGGCCCCTTGGGTCATTTGCGGTCCCGGCGAAAATGCCGGCGTGATCGACATTGGTGACGGTCCAAATGGCACCAAGCTTGCCGCTATCTTCAAAATGGAATCGCATAATCACCCGTCTTACATTGAACCCTATCAAGGCGCGGCGACGGGCGTGGGCGGTATATTGCGCGACGTGTTCACCATGGGCGCGCGGCCCGTAGCCAATATGAATGCGCTGCGTTTCGGACGGCCCGACCATCCGAAGATGAAGCATTTGGTGCAAGGCGTCGTTGCGGGCATTGGCGGCTATGGCAATTGCGTAGGCGTGCCGACCGTTGGTGGTGAGACCAATTTCCACCCAGCTTATGATGGTAACATCCTCGTGAACGCAATGACCGTTGGCGTCGCGGACCAAGATAAGATTTTTTATTCTGCGGCCACGGGCCTCGGCAACCCCATCGTCTATGTCGGGTCAAAGACCGGTCGCGACGGTATTCATGGCGCGACAATGGCATCTGCGGATTTTGGCGCGGATATTGAGGAGAAGCGGCCAACGGTGCAGGTGGGCGACCCCTTCACGGAAAAGTTGCTGATTGAGGCGTGCCTTGAACTGATGGCGTCGGACGCCATCGTTGCGATTCAGGATATGGGCGCGGCGGGCTTGACGTCCTCCAGTGTCGAAATGGCGACCAATGGCAAGGCGGGTATCATCCTCGACATGGACAAGGTGCCGTGCCGCGAGGAAGGCATGACGCCCTATGAAATGATGCTATCCGAAAGCCAGGAGCGTATGCTCATGGTGCTCAAGCCCGGCCGTGAAGAATTTGCCAAGGCAATTTTCGACAAATGGGAACTGGATTTCGCGGTCATCGGCGAAGTCACCGACACGGGTCATATGGTTCTAATGTGGAAGGGCGAAATTGTATGCGACATCCCGCTTGGGCCATTGGCGGAAGACGCGCCTTTGTATGACCGTCCCGCCGCGTCAAAGGATGAATATAAGGCATGGGCCAAGGTTCAGCCACTGAGTGACGTTCCCGCCAGCCATGACCTTGGCGCGGATTTGCTCAAGCTCATGGCCTGCCCGGATCTTGCGAGCCGCGCTTGGATCTGGCAGCAATATGATAGCCAAGTCGGGGGCGACACGGCGCAGCTTTCGGGCGGGGACGCCGCCGTGGTGCGTATTCATGGCACCAACCGCGCACTAGCGATGAGCACAGATTGCACGCCGCGTTATTGCTATGCCGATCCATATGAAGGCGGCAAGCAAGCAGTTGCCGAAACCTATCGTAACATCAGCGCGGTTGGTGCAACGCCACTGGCAATCACCAACTGCCTGAACTTCGCCAACCCGCAGCGCCCCGAAATCATGGCGCAGATTGTTGGCTGTTTGGACGGCATGGGCGACGCCTGCCGCGCGCTCGATTACCCCATCGTCTCGGGCAATGTGTCTTTATACAATGAAAGCAAGGCCACCGGCGGTGGCAGTGCGATTTTGCCAACGCCTGCTATTGGCGGCGTGGGTGTGCTGGAAGATGTCAGCAAGATGGCGACAATCGCGTTCAAGAACGAAGGCGACGGCATTTTCGTCATTGGCGATAGCAACGGGCATCTCGGCCAATCCTTATGGCTGCGTGAATTACATGGCCGCGAAGACGGCGCGCCGCCGCCTGTCGATCTCGCCAAAGAGCGCGCGCATGCAGAACTCGTCCGCCGCCTTATTCAGGACGGCAAGGTGAACGCTGTGCATGATGTTGCCGATGGCGGCTTGCTGGTTGCGCTCACTGAAATGGCGCTCGCTAGCGGTCGTGGCTGCGTGCTTCAGGAAATCGGCGATGCCTTTACGGCCTTTGGTGAAGATCAGGCGCGCTATGTTGTCACCAGCGCGCATGCCGATCACATTCAGGCGGCGGGCATTCCAATGACACGCATCGGTACCGTAAGCGGTGACGCTGTCGCTGGACCCCGGTTTTCCGTCGCCGTCGCGGAATTACGCGCGGCGCATGAAAGCTTCTTCAAGGACTGGATGGAAAGCTAAGGGCAAGCCCCCGCCGCAGGCGACGAAGGCTTTTAAACCTTGCTTTTATGCCGCCGCAGCCAGCAAATTATACGGATCGATACCTTCGGACCGCATCGCGGCATGGGCCGCTTTGTAGGTCACTGGTTCGGCAATCCCCAAGCGCTTGCGTGCATCGACCAGCGGTTCGCGCAATAAGGCTGCGATGTCTTCCTGAGCGATGTTCTTCGCCGCTTTGCCGATACGATAGCCTTCGTGTACTGCTTTCATAATCGGCGCCGATTTCGTAACGCGGTATTTCAACTCTAATCCCCCAGCATAGGCGATGAAGCCGACGCCAAGATTGTGGTTCTGCGCATAGGTAAAGCCCAGCACACATTGTTCGCCCAGCGCGTCGCGGCCATAGCCGGTGAGGATGTGCAGCATATCATGCGTGTCGCGCAAGCGGTCGCCATAGCGTTCAACCACATCGCCAAACACAGGATAGGTCGTCCGGAACTGGGCATATTCGGCCTCAAGACCCGCAGCGCTCAGACCTTCGCGCTCCATGAACTCAACATAAGCGCGGCCAACCGTATCCGCGGGAAGCTTCTTAATGCTGTCATGATCATCGAGCATGTCAATCAGGCGCTCATTGCTTTCAAGCAACGCTCTGCCCTTGGGCGTTTGCCAAAATTTCTGCGCCATCTTTGCGAACTTGCGGCCGCTTAAGGCCGCAATGATGTGAAAGACCTGCTCAGTGTCTTCTTTATTGGCTATAAGCTTGCGAAAATGACGCCACGCTTTTAGCGGCTGCATTTTGGCGGTCGGGCGGTCAGGGTGCGAAAAATATAGTTCAGTCATGTCAAATCCAACACTAGAGTTAAGTTTGAGATAAAAACTACCTACACCAGTGTCAATAAGAAACATTAAACGCACTGGACGTGCATGCCAACCCCCTGTATTAATATTGTAATTCAGGGAGTTGGCCATGCAGAATTCAGAACAACGGCACATCAGCTTGGACGCGATGCGCGGCTTTGCGGTGATGGGCATATTGGCGATGAACATCATCGGCTTTGCGATGCCCGAATGGGCCTATATCTCGCCCGCGGCCTATGGCACCGACACCTTGGCTGACAAAATTGCATGGGCATTTTCGTTCGTCCTTATAGACGGCAAAATGCGTGGGCTATTCTCGCTTTTGTTCGGCGCGAGTATGATGCTCATCATCGACCGCGCCGCGGCAAAGGGGGAGAGTGCGGCGCAGATTCATTATCGCCGCATGGCGTGGCTCGCTTTATTTGGTCTCGCGCATTATTTCTTCATCTGGTTCGGTGACATCCTGTTTCTCTATGCAATCATTGGCATGATCGCCTTTCGCTTCCGAAATTGGGCGCCAGCAAAGCTGATCAAGGTTGCTCTCATAATCTTTGTGCTTGGGCTGGCGCTTTGGGGCTTACAATTTGGCGGGCTGCAGCTCTTTCAATATTTCGCAACACGGGCCGATGCGAGCGCAGACATGGCCCGCCAGTTTCGCGAGCTGATGGACAGTGCGGACCTTGCGTTTAATGTTGCGCCTGACCTCGCCTTGCATCGGGGCAGCTATGCCGCGATAACAATGAGCAAGCTCGCCGATTGGGCCGAGCCACTCCTTTTGGTGGTTCAGTCGGCGAGTGAAACTTTGCCGCTGATGATGATCGGAATGGCGATGCAAAAAAGCGGCTTCCTGACCGGTGCGTGGGCTGTGGCCGATTACCGGCGCTGGGCTATGCGGATGGTCCCAGTTGGGTTGCTGCTGACGCTGGCCCTGGCCGTTTGGATGGTCGCGGTTGACTTTGACCGGATCACTGCGCTGGCGATTTTTTACTTTTGGGGCGGGATACCGCGTATGTTGCTGACGATTGGCTATGCGGCGCTCTTGCTTCTGCTCATTGATCACTATCGCAACCATCCGATGCTCGCGCGGGTCGCCGCAGCTGGCCGCGCCGCGTTCAGCAACTATCTCGGCACCAGTATCGCCATGACAACAATTTTCTATGGCTATGGCTTTGGCCTTTTTGGCAATGTTGGCCGTGCAGGATTGTGGCTGTTTGTGCTGGGCGCGTGGGCCGTGATGTTGCTGTGGTCAAAACAATGTTTGATGACATTTCATTACGGCCCGTTGGAATGGCTGTGGCGGAGCTTAGCGCGTGGAAAAATTCAAGCTATGCGTCGTTAATGCCATTGCAATCAGTTCGCATTAACGGTAAGGCTATGCCATAGGAGTTAATCCATGGTCGTTTGCATCTGTAATGCTATCAAGGAAAAAGACCTTCGCGCTGCGGTGCGTTGTGTCTCGGAACGTCCGAATGACGTATATGCGCGCCTTGGGCGTAAGCCAAAATGCGGCCAGTGCCTGACGTTCGCGCGAAACATTATCAGCTCTGGACCTGCAACCGCTTAGCAATAGCGCGTCGAAAAAATAAGCTTTTCAGCCATTTTCCGCCTTCACGGTCATTCATTAACGCGCTAACATAGGCGCACCTAACCTAAAGGACATGGCGATGAAGGGTGATGCAAAAGTCATCGAATTTTTGAACGAGGCGCTCAAGAATGAACTGACTGCGGTCAATCAATATTGGCTGCATTACCGCATGCTCGACAATTGGGGCGTCTCGCGTCTGGCACATTTTGAACGGCACGAATCAATTGACGAGATGAAGCATGCCGACAAATTGTCGGAGCGCATCTTATTTCTGGATGGCTTGCCCAATTTCCAATTGCTTGGTCGTTTGCGCATTGGCGAGACCGTTGAGGAAATCCTGAAAGCCGACCTTGAGCTCGAATATGAAGCGCTACCTCTGTTGAAGGATGCCATAGCGCACAGCGAAAGCGTTCGCGACTATGTCAGTCGCGATCTGTTTGCGTCCATATTGGAAAGCGAAGAAGAGCATGTCGATATGCTGGAAAAGCAGTTCGACTTGATTGCGCGCATGGGCATCGAGAACTACGTCCAGCTGCAGTCAAAACCTATAGAGGACTGAACTTAAATCGGGGCACGGTTAGCCATTGTCGGCAAAAGGATTCTTCGACGAGCGGAAGTTGATCCGCACAGGAACAGCGCCAAAATCCAAATCGCGGCGGATACCGTTGAGCAAATAGCGCGCATAGCTGGCGGGCAGTTCGTCGGTCCGGTTGCCAAAGATGACAAAGGTCGGCGGACGGTTACGCGCTTGCGTCATGTACCGCAGCTTAATGCGTTTACCGCCAGGGGCCGGTGGCGGATTTGCCGAAATTGCGGCTTCGAACCAGCGGTTCAATATGCCCGTTGGCACGCGCTTGTTCCAAGCCTCCCGCGCATCGAACGCGGCGGAAATCATTTGGTCTAGGCCTTTGCCCGTCAAGGCCGAGACAGCGATCATCGGAACGCCCTTCAACTGCGATAGGCCTTCTTCCAACGCAGCACGAATGCCTTTGAACAGCCCGCTGCCATCAACCGCAACATCCCATTTGTTGATCGCGATGATCAGCGCGCGGCCCTCTTGAATAACATGGTCGGCGATTTTCAGATCCTGCACTTCCAAACCCTTGGTCGCATCGAGCAGCAGCACGACCACTTCGGCAAAGTCGATCGCATGGCGCGCGTCGGCGACTGAAAGCTTTTCCAACTTGTCCTGCACCTTGGCGCGCTTGCGCATACCGGCGGTATCAATCAAGCGCACGCGGCGCTCGGTTAGCAATGGCGGAATATTGCCCTCTTCATCGGGCTCGCCTTGCTTGGGACTTGGGTCTGCCCAGATCCAGTCCACCGAAATACTGTCGCGGGTAATGCCGGCTTCAGGGCCGGTAATCAGGCGGTTTTCGCCCAATAATTTGTTGATCAGCGTCGACTTACCGGCATTAGGGCGCCCCACAATCGCCAGCTTTAAAATGGCGTCGGGCGCTTCGGGGTCAGGCACTTCGAAAGCGCCGCCGTCAATATGCGGCAGCAAAGATTGAAACAGGTCGGCCATGCCTTCGCCATGCTCGCCGCTGATGGCAATGGGGTCACCAAAGCCAAGCGCGTAGCTTTCCAATATGCCATTATCGCCCTGCTTGCCTTCGGCCTTATTGACCGCAAGTACGACCGGTGTTGAGCTGCTCCGCAACCAGCGGGCGATTTCTTCATCAAGCGGGGTCACGCCAACGCGGCCGTCGATCAGGAACAAGGCAACTTGCGCGCCCGAAATTGCCGCTTCCGTTTGCATCCGCATTCTGCCGGGCAGGGTGTCAGGATCTTCATCCTCATAACCCGCCGTATCGACGATGGTGAATTCCAAATCGAACAAGCGGCCTTCGCCTTCACGACGATCCCGCGTGACGCCCGGCGTGTCATCTACCAGCGCGAGTTTCTTGCCAACCAGCCGGTTGAACAAAGTCGACTTGCCGACATTAGGCCGACCAATAATGGCTACCGTCGGCAACATGCCGGCACTCTCCTTTAGGGCTTAGCCGCGAAACGCAGAAATACGGCCCGAATCATCCAGAATATATAAGGTGTTGTTCGCGACAATTGGCGCAAGCGACACATCGGATTTCAGGTCGGCAACCTCAGTCGCGGTGCCATCTTCCGGCGCCACCGTCCAGATTGCGCCACGCGAATTGGCAATAATCAAACGACCGCCTGCGAGTATCGGGCCATACCAGCTCATCGGGCCCTTTTTCTTCTTTTCATTATTGTAACGCTGCAGCTTCGCAATCCAGCGGATTTTACCGCTGGAACGGGATACGCTCAGCAACCGTGCTTCGTCGGTCATGACGAATACCCATTCGCCCGCCGTCACGGGTGTCGAAATGCCCGCAATGTTGATTTCCCAAATGCGCTGGCCAGTTACCAGCTCATAGGACGCCATGCGTCCGCCTTTGCCCAATGCGAAGACGCGGCCGCGGTCGATGACAGGGTCGGCATCAATATCGGTCAGCGTCGACACCGATGTCGACATCGCGGTGCGCGACAAGGTATCATTCCACAGGCTGCGGCCATTTTCATAGCGATAGGCGGCCAGCTCACCACTGGAATAGCCAGCGATGACCGTGCCTTGCGCCGCGGCAGGGGCGCCAACGCCGAATATGCCCGATGCCGCCACAGGACCGGCTTCTTTCCATTGTGGCTCACCATCGCTTTGGCGCAGCGCGTAAATCTGGTTGTCCTGCGTCATCACATATAGGTTGCCGTTGGACAATGTCGGGGCACCACGCAATGGGCCAGCTGGCCGCTTTTTCCACACAAGCGCGCCAGTGTCCGCCGCAAGCGCGGCGACATCGCCGACGCCATTGGTGGCAAAAACATTGTTGCTGGTGGCACTCACGCCGCCACCATAACGGGAAGGCTTGCCGTCGCTGTCAACCTCAAGCGCGTTCGACCATATTTGTGCGCCCGTGTTCGCATCAAATGCCGTAACGCGGGCGGTGGTGTCGACCACATAGACGCGGCCATCGCTCATCACCGGGCTCGCTGCAAGGCGTGCGCGCGGGTTGGCGCCGGTTACATCTGCGGTCCAAATGCGCGTCAGGTTTTGACCAAGTGCGACATGGCCGGGCGATTTTGATGCATTACCGCCGGGCTGTGCCCATGCTTCGTTAACCGACGCGGGCGGTAAGGTGACGGCTACATCCACCAAGGACGCATCGACTTCGGTGTCACGCTCTGTACCCAAGATGCTAACGCGTGCGCCGACGGTTGGTGTGTTGTTTTTCTTACCGGCATCACCACGCACACCGTCAAGGACGGCGCAGCCACCAAGCGAAGTTGTCACGGCGAGCGCCAGAAGCAATTTGGATAGGGTCTTCAAAGTCACTCTCCTTTGGCCGCGGTAGCGCCAGCCTTCGATGTCGCATTGCGGTTTGCGTCAAGCTGAACGGTATCAATACCAAGCGCACCTGCCATTTGCTGTGCACGGCTGCGCAAGGTTTGCGGCGCGTCTTCCTGCTTTGCGATCTGCGCAAAAATGGGGCCAGCCAAATTGTCCTTACCCATTTTCATATAGGCTAAGGCGGTTAATTCGCCTGCGCTGCCGAAAAAAGGGTGGCCAGCGGTGGCCAAGGGCTTCAGCCGGTCGATCACTTGCTGCGGCGGGATCGCATCAAACTCTGCGCTCACTTGGCGGATAAGGGCCAGATCGCGGAACGTCTGTGGTAGGCTGTCGTCGCCTGCAACCTTTGCATAAATGGCAATGGCCTTCTTGGTTTCGCCATCTTCGCCCAGAAGATTTGCCTCCACCAATTGCGCCATCGCGCGATATCCGGCTTGATCGGCTTTGGCGAGCACTGCCAATTTGGCGCGCGCCTCTTTTTCTTGCCCGGCGCGCAACTTGTCCATCGCGTCGACAAATTCTTCGCTTTGTAAGTCTGCGGCGGCCTGCACTTGGTTCTGATAGACGATCCAGCCAGCAAAAGCCAAAAGCCCGGCCGCCACCGCCGCCACAAGCCAGCGGCCATAACGTGTCCAAAAACTGCTGAGGTCACTTGCGCGGACGGCATCGTCCACCTCACGCAAAAATGCCTCGTCACTGCCGCTCCGGTCTTTATCCGCGGGCTTTTCAGTCGGTGTCAAAGCCAAAAGGGCCTCCGAATTTGTTTAGTCAAAACTGGTTAGAGCCGTCCTTAGCCCGACTCGGACCGATAGGCCAGCCTGCTTTATACAGGCTGATACAGCTGGTCGGGTCCGGGGAAGCTGCGGTCACGGACGCCAGCGGCATAAGCGCGCACGGCGTCTTCGACGCCAACACCCATCTCACCGAATTTTTTGACGAATTTCGGCACGCGGTCAAACAGGCCCAGCATGTCTTCGGCCACCAATACTTGGCCGTCGCATTGTGCCGATGCGCCAATACCAATGGTTGGGCAGACGATTTTCTGCGTGATTTCGATGGCGATATGTTCCAGCACGCCTTCAATAACCATCGCAAAAGCACCCGCGTCCGACATGGCAACCGCATCATCGACAATCGATTTCGCTTCTTCCGGGCTTTTGCCGCGCACGCCATAGCCGCCCAATATGTTCACTGCCTGTGGGGTCAACCCCACATGCGCCATCACCGGAATGCCGCGGGAGGTCAGGAATTCCACCGTGGGCGCGAGCACTTTGCCGCCCTCTAGCTTCACCGCTGCCGCGCCGGTTTCTTTCAATAGCCGCGATGCGTTAACAAATGCCTGCTCCGGCGAGGCTTCATAGGAGCCAAAGGGCATATCGACGATGACAGCGGCGTGATAGCTGCCGCGCACAACCGCCGCGCCATGCGCCGCCAT
Source organism: Sphingorhabdus sp. EL138 (assembly GCF_945862485.1). Classification (GTDB taxonomy): domain Bacteria; phylum Pseudomonadota; class Alphaproteobacteria; order Sphingomonadales; family Sphingomonadaceae; genus Sphingorhabdus_B. The sequence goes on along the minus strand of NZ_CAMAYF010000014.1, from coordinate 15,984 downwards.
CATTTCCATCGTCACCGCAACCGTGTGCGGCAGGCCGTAAATCACTTGCCCCAGCGAATCACCAACCAGCAGCATGTCGCAATGCGGGTCCATCAACTGCGCCATGCGGACAGTATAGGCCGTCAACATCACCAGCGGTTCCTTGCCCTTTTGCTGCCGGATGCGCGGCACCGTCAGGCGCTTCATAGGCGACGGCGTCGGGTTCGCACGGCTGGTGGAGGTATCGAAAGTGAGCGTTTTAGGATGTGTAGACATAGCGCAATGGCTTAGCCGCTAAACGCCGTGGGCAAAAGCAAATAGAGTCCCCGCCTTATTGACGCGCTGCGACCGCCTCTGTCACATTGTCGCTGAAAATGCCGTCGACACCGGTGGCCAAGAAGGCTTTTATCTCTGTGTCCAAATCGCCTGTCCCATGCGGATCGATGCCGGATTTTTGGGCCAATGGCAGGAAGTAATTTTCGCGGCGGAATGTCCAGGGGTGGACCGCAAGACCGACCTTATGTGCATCCGCGACAAGGGGCGTCGGATCGCCCAGATTACCGAGTACAGTGCGCGGGATGACGAGTGCCTTATTGGGGCCGATGCCATCGGCATAAGTTGCGACAATTTTCAAACCCTCTGCCGTCGCCATCGCGGCATAGGTCAGGTCGCTGCGGTCGGGCGGGCTGCCTGTTTCCGCCATCAGCTGGATCAGGCGCAATTTCGTCTTGGGTCGCAAAGCCTTCAGATTATCGACCTCGAACGATTGAATGAACACAGGCGCGCTTTTTGCGACATGGCCATATTTGGCGAGCGCTGCCAATAACGGGCCCTCATGCGGCAAGCCAATAGCGGTGAAATAGCTGGGATGCTTGGTTTCAGGATAGACGCCAATCGTCCGACCCGTCGTGCCGCTTGCCTCTTTGGCCAGCGCCAGGACTTCGTCAAAGGTCGGTATCTCAAACTGCCCGTCAAAGGCCATGTTGGCCTTACGCAATTGCGGCAGACGTTCTTTCGCGCGCAGCGTCTTCAATTCGGCGAGGGTAAAGTCTTCGGTAAACCAGCCCGTTATTTTCTGGCCATCAATGGTCTTGGTGGTTTTGCGGTCGGCAAATTTCGCCTTGTCCGCAACGTCGGTGGTTTCCGAAATCTCATTCTCATGCCGCGCGACCAAAACGCCATCCTTGGTCAGCACCAAGTCCGGCTCAATATAATCGGCGCCCTGTTCAATCGCGAGGCGGTAGCTGGCCAGCGTATGTTCGGGCCGCTCGCCACTCGCGCCGCGATGGGCGATGACGATGACGTTGCCTTCAAGCGGTTGTTCCATGGCGTGGCTTTCCGAAATGGAGAAGGGCGACAATAAGAGGGTGGCGATCAAGAGGGTGTGTAGGTGTCTCATAATGCCCCTTTGCTCCCGCGACGTTTCAATTCTGCGACAAAAGCGCGTCCCATTCGGTTGGATTAAAGCCGACGAGCAAAGTCTTGCTGCCCTCAACTACCGGCCGTTTGATCATCGACGGGTTGGCGACCATCAACGCAATCGCCTTGGCCGCATCTATGTCGGCCTTATCGGCATCGGACAGCTTCTTAAACGTGGTGCCCGCCTTGTTGAGCAGCTTTTCCCAGCCAACAACGTCGCTCCAGCGTTCCAAGTCCGCCGCCGTCACCCCCGCCTTTTTATAATCGTGGAACTGATAGCTCAGGCCGCGCGCCTCAAGATAATTGCGTGCCTTTTTGACAGTGTCGCAATTGGGGATGCCGTAGAGAGTTAAGGTCATTTGCTGGGTCCGTTATGTGCCATGGATATCATTTATAATGCGCGCGTCGGTCACCGAAATCGCGGACACGCTTGCGCCATGCGCGATAGCTTCCGGTTTTTAATTCGGTGCGCATGATGACTTTAATCTCGTCGGGCGTGACTCCGTGCTGCGCCGAAATCTGGGTGAAGCTGATATGGTCGGACAGCGCCATTTCGACGATCTCGCTTATCTGCGCGGGTGACAGCGGGCTAGGCATTTCGGTTTACCGCTTATTCCCACTCAATCGTTCCGGGTGGCTTCGACGTGTAATCATACACCACGCGGTTGATGCCCTTCACCTCATTGATGATGCGCGTAGAGACACGGCTTAGGAAGGCACTTTCGAACGGATAAATGTCCGCCGTCATGCCGTCGCTGGAGGTCACCGCGCGCAAGGCGCAAACATTGTCATAGGTGCGGCCATCGCCCATCACGCCCACGGTGCGGACGGGGAGGAGAACGGCGAATGCCTGCCAAATCGCGTCATATAGACCCGCATTGCGGATTTCTTCGAGATAGACCGCGTCCGCCTTGCGCAACACGTCGCAACGTTCCTTGGTCACTTCGCCCGGAATGCGGATCGCAAGGCCAGGGCCAGGGAAGGGGTGGCGGCCGACGAACTGGTCGTTCAGGCCAAGCTCACGGCCCAGAACGCGGACTTCATCCTTGAACAATTCGCGCAAGGGTTCGACCAGTTGCATATTCATCCGCGCGGGCAAGCCGCCGACATTATGGTGGCTTTTGATCGTGACCGATGGCCCGCCGGTGAAGCTGACGCTTTCGATCACATCGGGGTAGAGCGTGCCTTGCGCCAAGAAATCCGCGCCGCCGATTTTCTTCGCTTCTTCTTCAAAGACGTTGATGAATTCGCCGCCGATGAATTTGCGTTTCTTTTCGGGGTCCGTGACGCCGGATAGGCCCGCCATAAAGCGTTCTTCGGCGTCCACAACAACAAGCGGGATATTATAATGGTCGCGAAACAGCGTTTCGACCTGTGCGCGTTCGTTCATGCGCAGCAAGCCATGGTCGACGAAGACGCAGGTGAGTTGATCGCCAATGGCTTCATGTATCAGGATCGCGGCGACCGAGCTATCGACGCCGCCCGAAAGACCGCAAATAACGCGGCCGGAGCCGACCTGCGCGCGGATCTCGGCGATTTTCGTTGCGCGGAATTCCGCCATCGTCCAATCGCCAGCCAGCCCGCAGACCTTATGCACAAAGTTGGAGATCAGCTTTGCCCCATCGGGGGTGTGCACGACTTCGGGGTGGAATTGAATGCCATAATATTGCCGCGCTTCGTCGGCGATAAAGGCATAAGGCGCGCCATCGCTGGTGGCGACAACTTCAAAGCCCGGGGCAAGGCTGGTCACCTTGTCGCCATGGCTCATCCATACCTGATGCTTTTCGTCCGTCTGCCAAAGGCCATCGAACAAGGCGCAAGGTTTTTCGACCTCAATAAACGCACGGCCAAATTCGCCCCCATCACCTTCGCTAACATGACCGCCGAGCTGCATCATCATCGTTTGCTGGCCATAGCAAATGCCAAGAATGGGGAGGCCGCTGTCGAACACGACTTGCGGCGCGCGCGGCGAGCCGGCCTGCGTGGTGGACGCTGGGCCACCCGACAAGATGATGCCCTTTGGCTGCATCCGCGCGAACGCCGCCTCGGCATTATTGAATGGGGCGATTTCGGAATAGACGCCGGCTTCACGCACGCGGCGGGCGATAAGCTGTGTGACTTGCGATCCGAAATCGATGATCAGGATGGAGTCCGAAGGGCGCGCTTGTGTTTTGGATTCTGGCATGGTCTGCCGATAGAGATACTGGCGCGTGCTGTCCAGTTGCCACCTTTGCCTTTGACGCGCTATGCTGTGCGCGTGACCAAAAACGACACCCGCCGCGCGGAGATTATCCAGCGATTGACCGATTATGTCCTGACAGAGGGATTGTCGGCGGCGAGCCTGCGTCCATTGGCTAAGGCGGCGGGGACGAGCGACCGGATGCTGCTCTATTATTTTACCGACAAGGCGGAGATTATCACCGCGGTGCTAGAGCAAATTTCGGCGCGGTTGGTGGCGCTGATGTCCGAACGGACCGCGTCTGCGCCATTGCCGCTGGAGGAACTGCGCCGCCAATTATCCGCGCTTTTGTTTGAGGACGCGTTATGGCCGTATATGCGCATCTGGCTTCAGGTTGCGGCGCGTGCGGCGATGGGGGATGCCTTTTATCGTGGCGTCGGCGAACAGATTGGCCGTGGTTTTCTGGACTGGGGCAAAATGCAGTTAAAAGCGGACAGCGCGGAGCAACTGGAAGTAGATGCCGCGCGCCTGCTGGTCAGCATGGAAGGCATGCTGTTTCTGAAAAGCATTGGGTTGGATGACGTAAACGCCAAGGCGCTTTAACGCCGGTTTGCGGCCCGTGCTTTGCCCAATAAAATGGCGGCGCTGTCGCCTTTATTTCGGATGCTTTCGACAAGCAGGTAAGCCGCCAAAAACGGTGCGCCAAGGTTGAACGCCGCAAATCCCAAAATTAGACCGCCCACCGAAAATGCATGCCGCCACGCGACCCAGGCGCCAGACATGATAAGGAAGCCCAAAAAGTCGAGGTTAAACTGCCCGCGCCATGTCATATCCGCAATGTCGCCGAAAAATATTGGATATAGCCCCATGCCATGGTTCGTGATGACAATGCCGGTGTAGGCACCGATAACGGCAATGATGGTGACAAGAAATATACGGAACAAAGTCATGGTTCGGCTCCTAAATCTGGAAGCGTCCTTATAAGAAAATGTAGCGAGTGCTACAATATCCGTTTTAATCTGCCAGTTCCACCCAAGTCGGGGCATGGTCGCTCGCCTTTTCCCGTCCGCGATGCTCCTTGTCGACGCCGCAGCTATGGAGGCGGTCGGCTATGGCGGGGCTTAACAACAGATGGTCGATGCGAAAGCCATGGTCGCGTTGCCATGCGCCGGCCTGAAAATCCCAGAAGGTCCACACGCCGCCATGCGGATAATGTGTGGCGAGCGCATCGGTCCAGCCTTGACCAAGCAATGCGCGATAGGCGGCTATGCTCTCAGGCTGACGCAGCGCATCGTCCAACATCGCAGCCGGCGCCCAGATATCATGTGCATGTGGGATGACATTATAGTCACCTGCCAGAACCATAGGGATTTCCGCCGCCAGCAATTCTGCCCCTCGGGCAAATAACCGCTGCATCCATGCCAGCTTATAGTCAAATTTGGGGCCGGGTTGCGGGTTGCCATTGGGCAAATAAATGCTCGCGACGCGGATGCCAAAAATATCGGCCTCCAAATAACGGGCATGCTCGTCCAAGGGATCGCCGGGCAAAGTGCGCTGCGCCTCAATCGGTTGCGCGCCTTTGGCGAGGATGGCGACGCCATTGAACGATTTTTGCCCATGCCAGATCGCGCCATAGCCAGCGCGTTCAAAGTCGGCGATGGGAAAGCCCTCATCTTGCGACTTCACCTCTTGCAAACAGGCAATGTCGGGCTGCGTTTCCTCCAGCCATTCGAGCAATCGGGGCAGGCGCGCCTTGACGCCGTTAATATTGTAAGTCGCAATACGCATGAGGCCTCGTAGCGCAATACGCTTTCACACTGAACCTACTTTCTCACCCTTACGTCATGCTGAACTTGTTTCAGCATCCATTGTGCAGCAAAGACCTGAGCTGATCGGCGAAATGGACCCTGAAACGAGTTCAGGGTGAAGTTGTGTGTGGAGTTAACTGTGGCGTTAATGGGCCACGCCCGCCTAAACTGAAAAGCTGGATCCGCAGCCACAACCCGCTTGGGCTTGCGGGTTGGTCACCTTGAAGCTTTTGCCGCCAAGCGATTCTACGAAGTCCACAGCAGACCCGCGCACGAGATCAAGGCTCATGGGATCGATAACCAGCGATGCACCGTCACCTTGCGCTTGAATGTCGTCGGCCTCAATCGAGTCGGCCAAACCAAAGCGATATTGAAAGCCCGAACAGCCGCCCCCTTCAACCGACAGGCGCAGCACAGGATCTTTGCCCAATTTGGTGGCAATTTCGGCCACGCGGCGCGCGGCGTTGGGGGTCATCGAGATGACTTCAGTATCGGTCATAAAGCTCATGTAGGCCATGCCGCACATAAAGAAAAGGGGCGGCAAAGTATCCCATGCCAGCCCCCAAGATTACACCCTCTCCCAAAGGTGATGCGTTAGCCTGTCCGCTTACTCACCTTCAGCAGGACCGCCAATGGCTTTGCTATCAGCAGTTTTTGAGGCAAGCAAGAATTTTGCGCCAGTTGGGTCTGATGGCTGTGGAGCGAGGAAGGCAATTGGGTTGATCGCTTCACCAGCGATGCGCACTTCATAATGCAGATGGCTTCCGGTGGAGCGACCAGTTGAACCCATATAGCCCAAAATGTCGCCCTTGCGGATGCGTTGGCCGGGGGTCACGTTCATCGCCGACAAATGGCCATAACGGGTCTGCACCGCGTTGCCATGGTTGACTTCAACAAATTTGCCATAGCCACCAACCCATTCGGCGCGGCCGATGATGCCGTCTTCGGTCGCAAAAATGGGCGTGCCCACAGGACCAGGAATGTCGATGCCCTTATGGTTGCGGCTGGCGCCACGTGTGGGGGCATTACGAAAGCCGAAACCGCTGGAGAATTTCATGGTCTCAACAGGGTTGATCGAAGGAACGGCAACGACAACCTTGTTAACGGCACCGTTGATGCTGCCCCAGCTGTCGTTCAATGCGCGAAATTCAGGGTCCGAAACGCCGAGCGCGGTTTGGTTTGCCTTCAAATCTTCGGGGGAAATGCGGAAAGTGTCGGAGGAAGCGGCGGACGAATTTGCAACAGCAGGCGTTGCGGCGGCAACAGCGACCAAGATGCCAATCGCAGAGGCAGCTTTCAGGATCAGTGATTGGCACGAAGCCAAAGCGCTGGATACCATGTGTTTCGTTACCTTTTGTTGCGATCCGCACCGATTTTGGCGCAGCCCCGAAATTACCCAAGGCAGATAATCTGCCCACTTCTTAATAAAAGGGTGGTGTCCGATGGCTCACATGAATGCAAGTTCTGTGGAATAATCGCGGGACAAGCCGCCGCTCAAACGCGTTGAGTCGTTGAATTGAGGCTATGGCGCCTGACAAAATGACGGTTTATCGATGTTTTTAACGCGGCCAGCGCCGATTTGTTCCGGCCGCGCCGCAGGTGATGAAAGGGATTCGGCTTATGCGTGCTGCATGTTCGAAGTCCCTTTCGGGGGCGTGACCCTATAAAGCCTTCGCCGCAGCCAAGACTTCCGCTGCATGGTCTTTGACCTTCACCTTGCGCCAGACCTGCGCCACTTTGCTGTCCTTACCGACCAGATAGGTCGACCGGTCAATGCCCATATAGAGTTTGCCGTACATGGATTTTTCGACCCAAGCGCCCATTTGTTCAGTGGCATCACTCGCTTCGTCCGATAGCAAATCAACCTTTAGCGCATATTTCGCGGCAAATTTGGCGAGCTTCGCAGGCTTGTCCTTTGACATGCCGTAAATGGGGCAGTTCAGCGCCGCAAATTCAGCTGCTAATTCTGTAAAATCCTTCGCCTCATTGGTGCAACCGGGCGTGTCCGCCTTAGGGTAGAAATAGAGCACGAACGGCCCGGAAAGCTCGGCCAGATTGACCGGATTGCCTGCGCTATCGGCGACGGTCACGTTGGGCAGCGTGTCGTTAACATCGGTCATGTGTCGTTCCTTTTCAAAAATCGCGTGGGCCAAATAGGCTCTGCCATTGGGTCATGACAACCCCGCGATAATCCCTAAGTGCGTCCATCAATCCATCACAATCGTCAAAGCCTAAGCTGTGCGCAATCAGCTTTTGTGCCGCCTCGGGCGGCGCTGCGCAATCCGGCGCGATCAGGCGCACCATGACCAACAACCGCGCCATCAAGGCAAAGGCTTTGACAAAGTCAGCGTGCAGGTGCCCCGCTGCGACCAACGCATCAATCGCGGAGCCAAGCTGGGGTTGCATGCCATCATGCGTTTCCAACTGCAGCGCGTGGATGATGAACTCCATATCTACCAATCCGCCGGGCAACAGCTTTACATCCAGCGCACCTTTTGGCGGCTTGTGCGCGGCCATGTCCTTGCGCATCGTTGCAATATCCTGGCGCAACTTCTCGGTGTCGCGCGGTGTATGCAAAACATCGCGGATGATGTCGGCGACTTGGCCGCGCGCGCCGGCTGATCCAAAAAGTACGCGTGCCCGAGTGAGCGCCATATGCTCCCACGTCCATGCGTTCTCGCGTTGATATTGATCGAAGCTTTTGACCGACGCGCACAATAGCCCATCTGCACCCGATGGCCGAAGGCGTGTATCAATCTCATATAAGGCACCCGAAGCGGTTGCCACGGACATTGCCGCAATCACCCGTTGCGCCAGCCGGTTGAAATATTGCGTTGCGCCAAGACTGCGCGGCCCATCCGATTCTGCCAGATGGTTGCCCGTGAACAGCAGGATGATGTCTAAGTCCGATGCGTGCGTTAACGCTTCACCACCCAGCCTGCCTAAAGCGAGAATGATGAGTTCGCTGCCCTTTATTGTGCCATGTGCTTTTTCAAATTCGGTCACTGTTGCGGCCGTCAACATCTGCAAAGATGCTTCGGCCAGATGGGCATAGCTACGGGATATGTCGAGCGCATCGCTGCGTCCCTCAATCAACTGCACGCCCAGCGCAAAGCGTTTTTCGCCGACATAATCGCGGACGATGTCGAGGGTGGATTGATAATCGGCGGTGCCAATCCGGCGCTGCATCGCGTCCTGCAATGCCGATACGTCGCCGGGCAAATGCATGGCGCTGGTATCAATCAACGCATCGAGATAGCGGCTTTGACGGCCCAGATCGTCGGCCAAAGTCGGCGCGTAGCTTAAGATATCCGCGACCAGTTGCACAAGGCCGGGTCGCGCCTCCAGCAAGCGGAAGACGTTTATCGCGCTGGGCATCGCCTCAATCATATTGTCGAAACGGGCGATGGCGCGGTCCGAATCGGGTGCTTGCGCCAATGCCGCCATGATCGCGGGCAACACGGCCTCAAAGGCATCGCGCGCCGATGGGCTACGAATCGCGCGGATTTTGCCGCTGCGCCATCGGGCCAATCGCTGCATCACAGCGGCAGGGTCGGCATAGCCGAGATCAGTGAGCTGTTCCTCCAGCGGTAGACCTTCGTCCGCCAAACGCGGCCCCTCGCTACCCCCTGCATCGACCATGCGGTCATAGATGGCTGCCACCTGCGCCGTGATCGGCGCAATCGCCGCAATCAACGCGTCGGCATCGGCTAGGCCATGTAATCGCGCAACAGCATCGGCGGTGTCGCGATTGGCGGGTATCTCATGCGTTTGCCGGTCGCTGTGCATTTGCAAGCGATGTTCGAACATCCGCAACTGGGTATAAGCCGAGGACAAGATCTCCGCCTCTTGCGCGCTGATCGGTCCAGCCGCTGCCAGCACCGATAAGGCCGCACGCGTGTCTGCGATTCGCAACACAGGGTCGCGGCCACCATGGATAAGCTGATGCGCTTGGGCAAAAAATTCGCATTCCCTTATGCCGCCATGACCACGTTTCAGATCAAAGCCGAGGCCCATTTTCTGCCCCTTGGCATAATGGTCGCGGATTTGCGCGGTCATCGCGGTGATATTCTTCAACTGCCCAAAATCGAGCGATTTGCGCCAGATGAACGGCTGTATAGCATTTAGGAAATAATCGCCCAACGCGCGGTCGCCTGCGCTGACCCGTGACCGGATGAAGGCCGCTTGCTCCCACGCCAAGGCGGACGATTCATAATAGCCGATAGCTGCCTCCACCGGCAGAACGATAGGGCTGACTTCCGGCGACGGACGCAACCGCATGTCGACGCGAAAGACATAACCATCCCCGTCCAGCGCGGAGAGCAGTTCAATCACCCGCCTGCCATAACGCACCGCTGCCTCCGCCACATCATCGCGTTCGCGGTGGGGCAGGGTTTTGGGGTCGAACAGGAATATCGGGTCAATATCCGACGAATAATTTAACTCCCGCCCGCCATGCTTGCCCAATGCGATGACAGCAAAGCCTTGGTTTGGCGCACCCGGCAAGCGTTCTTCAATCGCGGCGGCGATAGCTTGATCGAGCGCATGGTCAGCAAAGTCGGAGAGGATGCGCGTCACGCGCGTCAGGTCCCAAATTCCGGCAAGGTCGGCGATGGCCGTCACAAGCGCAACGCCTTGGCGCTGCTTCCGCAATGCCGTGCCAACAGACACAGCGCTGCGGGCGAGGGCGTTTGCGAGCGCCGCGTCAAAATCGCCCGCGTGGATGAGCGGCATAAGGTCCGCGTTACGATCCATCAGGCCAGCCAAGAACGGGCTATGGGTTTGCGCGCGTTTCAGTGCATCGTTGATCGACGCAGCGCTCATGCTTTGAGATAATCCCGCCGGAAATCGTGCGCGAACGAGGCAAAGCGTCCTTCCGAAATGGCCGCGCGCATGTCGGCCATCAGCATCTGGTAATAATGCAGATTGTGCTGCGTCATCAGCATCGCGCCCAATATCTCGCCCGAACGGATCAAATGATGGACATAAGCCCGCGTCCATGTGGCGCATACGGGGCACGTGCAGCGGTCATCAATCGGCCCTTGGTCTTCGGCAAATTTGGCGTTGCGGATGTTGATGGGGCCATGATGGGTAAAGGCTTGCCCATTGCGGCCAGAACGGGTCGGCAGCACGCAATCGAACATATCGATACCGCGCTCCACCGCGCCGACTAAATCGTCGGGCTTGCCAACGCCCATCAAATAGCGTGGCCGGTCGGCGGGCAATTGGTCAGGCGCATAATCGAGACAACCGAACATCGCCTCTTGCCCTTCACCCACCGCAAGGCCGCCTATGGCATAACCGTCAAAGCCAATGTCGATCAGCGCATCGGCGGACCGCTTGCGCAATTCTTCGTCCAATGACCCTTGTTGAATGCCGAACAAAGCCGCGCGCGCTGCATGTTCGCCGCCGCTGTCAAAGCCGTCGCGTGATCTTTTGGCCCAGCGCATCGAAAGCTCCATTGATTTGATGGCTTCGTCCCGCGACACGCCATTGGCGGGACATTCGTCAAACGCCATGACGATGTCGGACCCCAATAGACGCTGAATTTCCATGGAGCGTTCGGGTGACAGCATATGTTTCGACCCGTCCAAATGGCTTTGGAATGATACGCCCTCTTCGGTGATTTTGCGTAAGGCCGACAGGCTCATCACCTGATACCCGCCGCTATCGGTCAGGATCGGCCGGTCCCAGCCCGAAAATTGATGCAAGCCGCCCAATCGCGCCACCCGCTCCGCGCCCGGACGCAGCATCAGATGATAGGTATTGCCCAATATGATGTCCGCACCCGTCGCCCGCACTTCGGCAGGGCGCATCGCCTTAACCGTGGCGGCGGTGCCCACGGGCATAAAGGCCGGCGTACGAATTTCGCCGCGCAGCATTTGAATGCTGCCTGTGCGGGCTTTGCCATCCTTGGCGGAAATCGAAAACTGGAATCGCTTGGTCATGGGGAGGCTTTAGGGGCTGATAACCGATTTGTCATTCCTGCCTTCGGGGTGGCGGATTGTGTTTGATACCATCTGGGAAGGAATTGGTGTGCAAATATACAAATTGCCCTTTCAACCGCCGCCGCACCAGCCCATATAGGTGCCATGACTTATACAGACCCACGTTCTTATCTTTACCAACCTGGCCTGCTGGACCCCGACGCGGCGCAGCGCATTACACGGGATGCGTTGAAAGCCTGCGATGATGGCGAGCTTTACCTTCAATATAGCGCGACCGAGAGCTTTGGTTTTGACGATGGCCGTCTGAAAATGGCGGATTATTCGACCGGATCGGGTTTCGGCTTGCGCGGCGTTTCGGGCGAGATGACAGGGTTCAGCCACGCCAATGACATGAGCGAGGCCGCAATCCGCCGTGCGGGTGAGACGTTGAAGCTGCTTGATCCCACTAAGGATCAACCCGCGCCGCCACCGCGCCAGAACAACCGGCATTTATACACCGATGGCAACCCGTTGGAGCTGGTGCCTTTCGCGCAAAAGGTGGCTCTGTGCCAACAAATCGACGCCGCCGCGCGTGCGCGTGACCCGCGTGTCGCGCAAGTCAGCGTCAGCCTGTCGGGTAGCTGGAGCGTCGTCGAAATCGTCCGCGCCGATGGCTTTGTCGCCACTGATGTCCGGCCCTTGGTGCGTCTCAATGTTGGCATCGTCGCGCAAGATGGCGAACGCCGCGAAACCGGAAACTACGGTTTTGGCGGGCGCTATCTGTACGACAAATTATTTGAAGAACAGGAATGGGAACATGCGATTGACGTCGCATTGGCGCAGGCGCTGACCAATTTGCGTTCGGTCGCGGCACCTGCTGGTGAAATGACCGTGTTGCTTGGGCCTGGCTGGCCGGGCGTCTTGCTGCATGAGGCAGTTGGCCATGGCCTGGAGGGTGATTTCAACCGCAAGGGTAGCAGCGCATTCTCCGGTAAAATCGGGCAGCGCGTCGCCGCGCCCGGCGTTACAGTGGTCGATGACGGCACGATGCAAAACCGGCGCGGTTCCCTGTCGATTGATGACGAAGGCACGCCGACTCAGGAAAATGTCCTGATCGAAGACGGCATATTGCGCGCCTATATGCAGGACCGCATGAATGCCCGCCTGATGGGCGTGGAGCCCACAGGCAATGGCCGCCGGGAAAGTTTCGCCCATGCCCCGATGCCGCGCATGACCAACACCTTCATGCGCAGCGGCAATGATGATCCCGCCGAACTGCTGAGCCGCGTCAAAAATGGCATTTTCGCCAAAAGCTTTGGCGGTGGGCAGGTGGACATTGTGTCGGGCAAATTCGTATTTAGCTGCACCGAGGCCTATTTGGTCAAGAACGGCAAGCTGGGCGACCCGATCAAGGGCGCGACGTTGATTGGCGATGGCCCAACTGCGCTTAATAAGGTCATTGGCCTTGGCAATGACATGGCGCTGGATGAAGGCGTTGGCGTCTGCGGTAAGGCGGGGCAAAGCGTGCCTGCGGGTGTCGGGCAACCCACCACATTGGTCAGCGCGTTGACGGTGGGCGGGACGGCTGGTTAATCGGTGCTTATGCGGCCCGCAAACCTCTATGGCCGGACCAACACTATGATCCGGATATGAGCCACGCGTTCAAGGTTGCGACCTATAATATCCGCAAGGCGGTGGGGTTGGATCAACGCCGCAATCCGGCGCGCATACTGTCAGTGCTCAATGAAATCGACGCGGATATCGTTGCGTTGCAAGAGGTGGACCGCCGCTTTGGCGCGCGCGTCAGCGCGATACCCTTGGCGATGCTGGAGGCGGATTCGCCTTATGTGCCCGTGCCGTTGAACTTTCGCCCCGCCGCCATTGGCTGGCACGGCAATGCGATATTATTGCGCAAGGGCATTGAGGTGCGTCATGCCCAGCCCATCGACATGCCCACGCTGGAACCGCGCGGCGCAGTGATGGCGGAACTGTCCGTAAACGGGCATAGCTTGCGCGTGATTGGTGTGCATCTTGACTTGTCGGGCCTGTGGCGGCGTAAGCAAATTCGCGCTTTATTGGCCGCCATTGATGCCAGCCCGCGACATATGCCCACGGTCATGATGGGTGATTTCAACCAATGGTCGGACAAAGGCGCGCTGAGCGAGTTGGCCTTTCACCATCACCGATTGGTGCAAACGCCCAAAAGCTTTCACACGTCGCGCCCCGTGGCATGTCTTGACCGCATCATTGTCAGCCATGAGGTCACGGTCACCGCTGCCGATTGTCATATTTCGGCCTTGTCGAAACAGGCGTCGGATCATCTGCCGATATGGGCCAGCATGCAGATTGGTTAATTGCCTAATTATTAAGCAGTCAAAAAACACTGATTAAATAATAGGCATATATCATGTCCGCGGCGCGCGGCATTATGACCCAAATGCTCCAAGACCGTCGCTTTTGCGTTATTTTCGCGTTCTGGCACGGCGTTTGCATATTGCACTGCAATAACATCAGGGGGTTCTGCATGAAATATATTATCGCCGTGATTAAACCGCACAAGCTGGATCCGGTTCGCGAGGCGCTGACGGCGCTGGGCGTGTCGGGCATGACCGTGACCGAGGTTAAGGGTTTTGGTCGGCAAAAGGGTCAGACCGAAATCTACCGTGGGGCCGAATATGCAACCAATATGGTGCCCAAGGTAAAGATTGAGGTCGCATGCGCGTCTGATCAAGCCCCTGCGGTCATTGAGGCCATTCAGCATGCCGCCGAAACGGGCGCGATTGGCGATGGCAAAATTTTCGAATTCGATCTTGCGGGTGCCTTACGCATCCGCACCGGCGATACCAACGAAACCGCGCTTTGACGCGATCACATCAAGCTAGGGGAACCAGATAATGTCAAAGACACTGAAATTTTTGGGCGCGGCGGGGGCGACAATGTTCGCCGCCTTGCCCTCCTTTGCGCAGGAGGCTGTAGAGAAAGCAGCCGACGGCGCGGCGGCGGCTGGCGCTGCTGTGGCGGAAGTTGCGACCATAGCCGCTGTTGCCGACGGCCCGATTAAGGCCCCAACGGTCGAACAAATGGCTGGCATGGTCGACAAGGGCGATACGACCTGGATGCTGATCAGCTCCGCTTTGGTACTGCTGATGTCGATCCCAGCCTTGGCATTATTTTACGGCGGCCTTGTCCGCACAAAGAATATGTTGAGCCTGTTAATGCAGGTATTCATGATCGTGTCGGTCGCAGCGCTTGTCTGGGTCACTTATGGCTACAGCCTGTCCTTCACCAGCGGCAATGCCTTCATTGGCGGCTTCTCTAAGCTATTTCTGCAAGGGGTCGATGCGACGACATATGCGGCGACGTTTAGCAACAATGTCTACATCCCCGAATATGCCTTTGTGGTGTTCCAGATGACCTTTGCCTGCATCACGCCGGCGTTGATCGTTGGCGCATTTGCAGAGCGGATCAAGTTCACACCGTTGATGATCTTCACGGTTTTGTGGCTAACATTCGCTTATTTCCCGATCGCGCATATGGTTTGGTATTGGGCAGGGCCCGACTTCTTGGTCGACGCACCAACGGATATGGGCCTGTTGTGGGGCTGGGGCGCGCTGGATTTTGCGGGCGGTACTGTCGTGCACATCAACGCGGGTATCGCGGGGCTTGTCGGCTGCCTTATCATCGGCAAGCGCGTTGGCCATGGCAAAGAAGCCACACCGCCACATTCGATGACGATGACGATGATTGGCGCGTCGCTTTTGTGGGTGGGCTGGTTCGGCTTTAACGCTGGTTCCAATTTGGAAGCCAATGGCCTGGCCGCTCTGGCGTTCATTAACACTTTTGTTGCGACGGCTGCGGCTGCGGTGGCATGGTGCCTGATTGAACAATTCCACCATGGTAAGCCATCCTTGCTGGGCGCAGTCACCGGCGCCGTTGCGGGCCTTGTCGCCATTACGCCGGCCAGCGGATTTGCTGCGCCCATGACCTCCATCCTGCTTGGCTTTGCGGCATCGGGCCTGTGCTATGTGTTCGTCGCTTATGTGAAGAACAAGCTTGGCTATGACGATACGCTAGACGTCTTTGGCGTCCACGGCATTGGCGGTATTGTCGGTGCAATTGGCGTCGGCATTGTGGCGGATCCGGCCTTGGGCGGTCAGGGTTGGATCGACTATACTGTGTTCCCGGCGATCCCCGGCGAATATGATATGGCTGGCCAAGTCATCACCCAGCTTTGGGCTGTGGGGACCACAGTTTTGTGGACCGCTATAGTTTCCGCTGTTCTGTTCTACGGATTGAAATTCACCACTGGCCTTCGTCCAACCGAAGACGCCGAGCGTGAAGGCCTCGACATCACCGAGCATGGTGAGCGGGCTTACAACTATTGAGTTTTACGACTTGGCGGCGGGGCGTTCTCTCCTCTCCTTTTACGCCCCGCCGCCTCCCGATGTTCCTCCCGCGAACATCCAACTCATGGCCCGGACCCGCAATGGTTCGGGCCTTTTTCATGCGCCGCGCAAAAACTGCTTTCCTACAAATAACCAGATAGGTTATCTGATTCGCGTCATGCAGGCTGCGGTCTAGAACGTGGGTCGGGATGATGGGAACGCTGGCGTGGAAACATGCTGGCACGGCCGGCGCGATAGGGTGTTTGCTTCTGCCTTTTAAAAGGGCC
>NZ_CAMAYF010000013.1 GCF_945862485.1 Sphingorhabdus sp. EL138 | reverse complement strand
GCTCATAACCTGAAGGTCGTAGGTTCAAATCCTACTCCCGCAACCAACAAAAGACCCGGCCTAGTGCCGGGTTTTTTGTTGGCTGTGGCAAGGGCTGGATTGGAAGCTTGTTCAGCCGGAGCAATGGCAACGCCATTGCGGAGACCATGGCGAAGCCTTGAAATCCTACTCCCGTAACCCACGACTTTTCTTAATGCGCGCAAGATCGCAAAGCGAAATCGGGCTTCGGCTTTGATTTTAACTAAGGTTCGGGTTACACGAAAGCCAATCGCCCACCGCAGCATCCGATAAGGAGCCTAATATGTTCAACCGCCTGTTTGTCGATCATCCCAAAAGCGTCGATGAAAGTTACGGTGCACATTTTGGCGTCGCCAGCCGCTTTGGCTTTACGATGATATGGGGCGGGATGAAGGCTTTGGTCCATGCGGTCATCCCTGGCCTATGCATCACATCGGGCAGTGATACAGTGAAAAGGTTGAACATGATCATGGTCGAACAACGCCGGGCCAAGGGGCAGGATGTGACGCAGATGCTGACCGTTGACTGGGTGATTTGACGCTGTTGGAATTAGCTGCACAATTTGCCACGCGCGCCGATGGCGTTCGACTGGCCTATCGATATTCGCCGGGGCGCGGACCCACTTTGGTTTTTCTGCCCGGGTATAAATCGGACATGCAGGGCGGTAAGGCGCAGGCGCTCGCGGCATGGGCGGCGGCGCACGACGTGGCCATGCTGCGGATGGATTATTCCGGCTGCGGCGAGAGCGGCGGCAGGTTTGAAGACGGCACGCTCGATATCTGGCGCGACGATGTTTTGGCGGTGCTTGCGGAGGCCAAAATTGGGCCGCTTATCTTGATTGGTTCGTCCATGGGCGGGTGGCTTATGCTATTGGTGGCCGAAAAGCTTGGGAACCAAGTCGCCGCGATGGTGGGCATTGCCGCCGCACCCGATTTTACCGACTGGGATTTTGATGCCGCCGACCGCGCGATCATTGCCGCCACGGGCCGCATCGAACGGCCCAGCGATTATGGCTATGACGCCATGGTCATCACCCTAGATTTTTGGCAATCGGGGCAAGCCAATTTACGGTTGGCGGGGCAGGTTGCGATTGATTGTCCCGTGCGGTTGATTCACGGGCAATGCGACCCCGATGTGCCATGGGAAACGTCGTTGAAGCTCGCAGCGGCGCTTCGTTCATCCGATGTGCAGACGATATGCGTCAAGGATGGCGACCACCGGCTTTCCCGGGATCAGGATATTGCGTTGCTGATCGATGTTGTTGGTAAGTTGGCAAGGTCCATTAGGATTTAACCCGTCATGCTGAACTCGTTTCAGCATCCATCGTACCACGCGACTGGCAGTTCAGGTTGGTCAATGGACCCTGAAACAAGTTCAGGGTGACGGCCTTATTTAGGATTCTCCATGCTTCTCTTTCCCCTCTTTTTTCTCCAGGCCGCCTCTCTCGTCGCTGCGCAACCGCTCCCGACTTTGGACGAAGTGCAGTTTGCAGAATGCCTGACGCTGGCTAGCAAAGATCCCGCGTCCGCAATTTCCAGCGCTAGTCTATGGGCGCAGCAAAAGGGCGGTTATTTGGCCCGCGCCTGCCATGGCTTTGCGCTGGCGACCGATTTTAAATTTGATCTTGCGGTGCCAATCTTGAGCGAGGCGGCGACCTTGGCGGAAGCAAAAGGCGACCCACGCGCCGCGCGTTTTTGGGCACAAGCGGGCAATGCCGCGATTGCGGCGGGGCAGGCGGATATTGCCGTGGATGCGCTTGGCAAGGCGCTGGCATCGAATACTCTCGATAATAACGAACGCGCCGATAGCGAAGTGGACCGCGCGCGGGCGTTCGTGGCCTTGGGCAAAAATGCCGATGGCGAGGCCGCCTTGGCAACCGCGCGGCAGTTGGCGCCCGAAAATGGTGCGGCATGGTTGCTGTCGGCAACCTTGGCCCGGCGATTGAACAAATTGCCCGATGCGCTGGCCTTCATTCAAACTGCGGCGGCGGTGCTGCCCAGTGATCCTGCGGTGGCGTTGGAGGCGGGCAATATCGCGATTGCCGCTGGCGATGACGACACCGCGCGCAAGCAATGGGAACAGACGATTAAGATCGCGCCCAATAGCCGCCAAGCCACAACGGCAAGGGCGCAACTTGCGGCTTTAGCGGCGGCGACACCAGCCCCTAAGGATGAGGCGCAATCCAGATAGGCGCGCCACCCCTTGCGTGGATAGCGGCCAAGGTTCATGATGTTGCGGCAAATAACGCGCTTTTGTGAATGGAATGAAAATGCCCACTTCCTATCTGCACAGCATGATCCGTGTCACGGACCCCGACGCAACGGTCGCTTTTTTTAAGCTGATCGGGTTGGAGGAAGTGCGCCGCTTTGACAGCGAAGCAGGGCGGTTCACGCTGATCTTTTTGGCGGCACCGGGGCAGGCAGGCCTTGCCGAGGTAGAGTTGACGCATAACTGGCCGCCGGCAGATGGCAGCGCGCCGGAAGTGTATGACGGCGGACGGAATTTCGGCCATTTGGCCTATCGCGTCGATGATATTTACGCGACCTGCCAGCGGCTGATGGATGCAGGGGTGACAATCAACCGCCCGCCGCGCGATGGGCATATGGCCTTTGTGCGGACCCCCGACGGTATTTCGATTGAGCTGCTGCAAGAGGGTAATCTTCCGCCTGCGGAACCATGGGCGAGCATGCCCAATGTTGGGGTGTGGTGAGCATGCTCGAGATACTGCGGGTTCCGGTGTTGTCGGACAATTATGTCTGGTTGGTGCATGAGGCGCATAGTGGGGAGACCTTGGTTGTCGATCCGGCGGTGGCGGCGCCTGTTTTGGCGGCGGCCGAGGCGCGTGGGTGGACAATCACCCAAATCTGGAACACGCATTGGCACCCCGACCATGTCGGCGGCAATGCTGAGATTAAGGCCGCAACGGGCTGCGTCATCACCGGGCCTGCGGACGAAGCCGCGCGGATATCCACACTGGATGTGCATGTGCGCGGCGGGGATGTCGTCCAATTGGGCGAATTGCGCGCGACGGTGCTGGACGTGCCCGCCCATACTGCGGGGCATATCGCCTATCATTTCGCGACCGCGCAAGCCGCCTTTGTCGGCGATACCTTATTCGCGATGGGCTGTGGCCGCTTGTTTGAAGGCACCGCGGCGCAGATGTATGACAATATGCGCAAGCTGGAGGCTTTGGGCGACGAGACCGCGATTTATTGCGCGCATGAATATACGCTTAGCAATGCCCGTTTTGCGGTGACAGTCGAGCCGGACAATGCCGATCTCGCCGCGCGTTTGGCTGATGTCATTGCTTTGCGCGACCGTGGCGAGGCGACCGTGCCGACGACGATTGCGCTGGAGCGCGCAACCAACCCGTTCATGCGGGCGGCATCGGTGGAGGAACTTGCCGCACGCCGCGCGGCGAAGGACGCCGCCTGATATCCAAAAAGATTCCAGCCCGGGAAATGCACCCGGGCCAGAAAATTGCAGTTATCTAAAAATGCTTATTCCCAATAATAAGGCATGCGCTTGCGCGTTCCTGTCACCTCTTCATTCAGCGTGGCGGCGTCATAAAGACGACCACCAATCATGACCTTTGCGACCTTGTCTGAATTGCGGATGTCCACGCTGGGGTCAGCGTCCAAGATGACGAGATCCGCAAGCTTGCCTGCGGCGATGGAGCCTACATCCTTGTCATAGCCCAGCGAGCGGGCGGACTCGATGGTACCAGCGGCCAGCGCCTCAACAGGTGACATGCCGCCACGGACGAAGGACCACAGCTCCCAATGCGCGGCAATGCCGGCCTCTTGGCCATGCGCGCCGATGGAGACAGGGACCCCCAGCTTGGCAAGCTTATGTGCCTCACGCGCGCTATTGTCGTCGACATAATCCTCTTCCGGCGCAATTTCGCGGCGGGCATTATTGGCCGCAAGCTCAGTCGGCGGGTAATGCTTTGCCATTAACGGATGCCGGAACACATCGGTGTGTGACCGCCAATACGGGTCACCCGCTGGGCCGCTATAGGTCACCACAAGCGTCGGCGTATAACCCACCTTCGACTTGGAGAAGAATTGCAGCACATCATCATAGAAGATGTCGAGCGGGACATTATGTTCGACGGTGGTGTTGCCATCGGCGATCAGGTTCATGTCCATCCCGAACAGCGAACCCCCTTCGGCCACCGAACGCATATTCTCCTGCAGCGCGGCGGCGACCACCTGCTGACGCTGTTCACGGCGCGGCTGGTTGTAGTTTTTGACGCTGTGCGCGCCTTGCGCCTTCAACCGGCGGACATGCGCCAGTGCATCATCCAGACCGTTGATTTCGGCGTAGACGTCCGCGGCCTTGGCACCATAGACAATCTCGCCCGTCGAGAAGGAGCGGGGCCCAAGCAACAAGCCAGCCCGCTGCATTTCCAACGCTGGGAACACGGTGGCGGCGCTGCTCGATGGGTCATGCCGTGTGGTAATGCCCATGGCGAGGTTGAGCATATTCACCCAATTTTGCTGCGGGGTCATTTCATCCACGCCATAAGGGCCGTGGGCATGCGCATCGACAAGACCGGGAATGATTGTCTTGCCAGCGACGTCAACAGTCTTTGCGCCCGCCGGAATGGCGAAGTCACCTGCCTTGCCAACGGCCTTAATCCGGTCATTTTCGACCAAGATGACGGCATTGTCGATTATACCGCCGCTCTTGTCCGCCATGGTCACAACGCGCGCGCCGGTGAAGGCAAGGATGCCTGTTGGCCGGTCGGAGGTAACCGACAAGGAAAGCGAAATGCCTTCCTTCGGCGGGGCAAATTTGACGGGCTTTGCGTCCTTGGCCAATGGGCCATTGGGGTAAAAGGCGTTGGTCTGCGCCGAATAGAGCGTTGGCCCAATCGCCCAATGCAAGGCGTCACCATTGCGGCTCCAATGCATATAATCCGCGCCGCCCTTACTGACCTTTACGACGGGAAGCGCGCTGCCCGATGCTGAAGCGGTCACGTCCTGCGTGCCCGGCATCAGCGGCATGACAAAGGCTTCGTAATTTTGGCGGAAGGCGAAGTTATTGGCGTCGGGCGATACTTCGTAAATCGTGGTTAGCTCGCCGCTGGCATGGGTGCGCTTGGCTTCGCCGTTCATATCCACGCTGACGAGCATGCGCTTGTTTGCCCCCGATTCAGTGTAAAACATCCGGTCGTTGGACGCACCGAAATGCGGTGTGGTGCCCGCCGAGGTGATGCGTGTCGCTGCGCCGCCCGTTGCCGGCATACGGTAAATGCCCGATTGGTCTGAACGCAAGGGCGACGTCAGTCCGCCGCCCTCTTGCTTTTCAAAGACGATTGTCTTGCCATCGGGGGAGAAACGCGGGCGGGCATAATGGCCGGGCTGCGCCGTTGCCTTTTTGGGCGTGCCGCCGCTGGCGCTGATGGTGTGGATATTCCCAAGGCCCTTATCGGTCCAATGCACATACGCAATGGTTTTGCCGTCACGCGACCAAGTGGGATAGGCCTCCATACCTGTATCGGCAGAGGTCAGGCGCCGTGCGGTGCCGCCTGATGCGGACTTGACCCATAATTTGCCCATGGTTTCAAACAGCACCGTACGCCCATCTGGCGCGGTGACTGGGCCACGCGGCATTTTGGTTTCGAAGCTGGTCGGCGCAACTTCAATTTGCGGCAACGGCGGGTCAATCATATCACGCGTATCCGAAATACGGAACGGGATGACGCTCGACGCGCCGCTGGGCCAATCAACCTTGCGGATCTTGCCACCGGCCCAGAAATAGATGGTCTTGCTGTCGGGCGACCAATCCATATTGGGATAGACGCCCGTTACAGCCCAGGTTTCCTGCACATCTTGATCCAGCGCATCGTAAATCTTGCGCTCTTCGCCCGTGCTGAGGTCCTTCACATATAATTTGGACTGTGTCCGCTCACGGCGGACAAAGGCGATTTTTTGGCCATCGGGTGAAGGCGTTGGGCGGACCGATCCGCCGACGCCTGATACCGCTGTTTCGGTCTTGCCGGTTTCGATGTTATAGCTTTCAATATCGAAAATCTGGCCGTTGGAATCCTGCGCATATTGGAAAATCGGGCCCGGCGTGATGTTGCGCGTGTAATAGATGTGCTTGCCATCAGGCGCAAAGATAGGCTCGCCCAGTTCCTTCTGATGCTGCTCATTGGGCCGCTTTACCAACAAGACGCCCGCACCGCCGGACACATGGTAGAGCCAGACTTCACCCGTCCCGAGCGAACGACCGGTGGTGAAATGCTTTTTTGCGGCGATGAAGCGGCCATCGGGGCTCCAGCTTGGCTGATTGAGCAAGCGGAAATCCTCTTTGCTCAATTGCCGTTTGTCCGAACCGTCGCGGTTCATGATCCAGATATTGTCGCCGCCGCCCCGGTCAGAGGTAAAGGCAATGCGGTTTCCGTCCGGCGAAAACCGCGGCTGTGTCTCAAAGGGCAGGCCTTCGGCTATGCGCGTGGGCGTGCCACCCGTTACAGGAATGGTGTAGATATCGCCGAGCAGATCGAACGCTATCGTCTTGCCATCGGGGCTGACGTCTAGGTTCATCCACGAACCTTCATCGGTGTTGATGTTGATCTGCCGCAGGGTTAGGCCCGGCGGCGCGGCAACATCCCATTTCGGCGCTTTGTCGTCCGCAGCGGCTGGCGCTTGGGCAAATGCGCTCGTCGGTAGGATAGCCGCGCTCAGCAGCAAGACAGATTTAATGTAATTTTTCACGGATTGGCCCCCCTGCCATTTTTGTTATCTTACAAGCTGTCATGCCTAGCGACAGACTGCAAGCCCGCATCACCCGTTCGACAACGCGAACCCAGCGTTCGGCGAACGACAATGGAAACGAAAAGGAAGGCGCGTCGGCGGCTGACGGCAGCCAACCGACGCATCGCTAATAGCTAGTTCTTTATCGAACGGTGACGGTCACCGCGCGGCGGTTTTGTGCCCAGGCCTGCTCGTCTGATCCCAAGGCCGATGGCCGTTCTTTGCCATAGCTGACGGTTTGAATGCGGCTGGCATCGACGCCAATGGACACGAGGAAATTCTTAGCGGAGTTTGCACGGCGCTCACCCAAAGCAAGGTTGTAATCGCGCGTGCCGCGTTCATCGGCATGGCCTTCGACGGTGATGCGGGTATTGGGATATTGCGCCAACCACTGCGCTTGACGCTGGAGTGTCGCCTGATCTTCGGCATCAATGTTGAAACGGTCGGTTTCAAACAAGATGCGGTCACCATATTGGCCAAGCTGTTGCAGGAAATCCTCCTGACTGCCGGGGGTGATCTGGCCAGCGCCATTAGCGTTCGGGTCTGCCGTCGGCGTCTGGCCATAATCGGTGCCTTCGGCGGCAGGTGGCAGGGTATCGACTTCCTTCTTGCCGCAACCCGCAACAAAAGCGGTCGATACCAGCAAAAGGGCTTCCATTTTGATCGTATTCTTCGTCATGATCTTCTCCTTGGGCTTTGCCCGACATTCGGTCGGGATATAAATGTGTGTGAAACGCTGTTAGGGCAATACGGGTCCCCATGCTGGGTCGGAACCATCGATGGGCGTGGGCAATCGGCGTTCGTTGGAACCGGCTAGGTCCACTTGCCAGATGCTTGTTTTTCCACTTCCTTTGGCCGTGCGGAAGAATTGGATAACGCGGCCATTGGGCGCCCAAGTCGGTGCCTCATCTTGCCAGCTATTGGTCAGCAGCCGCTCGCCCGAACCATCGGGCCGCATTGTACCCACGCGGAAGTCGCCTGCGATGCGCGTAAAGGCAATCAAGTCCGCGCGCGGGCTCCATTCGGGCGTCGCATAACGGCCTCCGCCAAAGCTGATCCGGCGTTGGTTGCTGCCGTCGGCGTTCATCACATAGATTTGCTGGCTGCCCGAACGGTCGCTTTCAAAGACAATCTGACGGCCATCGGGAGAAAAGCTGCCGCCGACATCAATGCCGGGCGAGCTGGTGAGCTTCACAGGCGTGCCGTTGCCGCTCGCCGAAATCTTGTAGACGTCGGTATTCCCCGAAACCGCCATTGAATATAGTATCGTCTGGCCATCCGGCGACCAGCGGGGCGCAAATGTCGGGCTCTTGGACTGTGTAATCAGGCGCTGCCGTCCGGCATCAATGTCATAGACATAAATGCGCGGGTTGCCGTCGACATAGGACAAATACAGGATCGATTTATAGTTGGGCGAGAAGCGCGGCGTCAGTGCGGTTGATTGGCCATTGGTGATGAAACGGTGGTTTGCGCCATCCGAATCCATAATCGCTAACCGCTTAATCCGCTTATTCTTAGGCCCGCTTTCGGCGATATAGGCAATGCGGCTGTCGAAAAAGGGCAGTTCGCCCGTCAACCGTGAATAAATAGCATCGGCGCATTTATGCGCGGCCCTGCGCCAGTCGCGCGGCGGTACGTTAAAGCCAAGCCGTGTGGTTTCGCTGCCAAAGCCAACATCATACAAATAACAGCCAACGGTCAAATTGCCATCGCCGCCAACGCGGACAAAGCCTTGCACCAGTTGTTCCACCGGACGCGCTTTCCAATACCCAAATTGCGGCGCGGTCACTTCGGGCAAGCCAATCACGCGCAGGCCATTTGGCCCTTGGGTTTCAAACACGCCCGATGCGCGCAGGTTGGCGGAAATAACTTCCGCAATTTGGCGGCCAAGCGCCGCGCTGTTGCCGGCGGGTGTGTCCACAGGCGATGGCGCGACTAAGGCAGGGACCGCGATGGAGCGGGTTTTGGCGGTGTCAAATTCGACCAATTCCGGTTCATCTGTTGCAGGCGGCAGTGTCTGCGCCATCGCAGCTTGCGTGCCGAGGAATAACAAAAGGAAAGACGCCAGTTTCCGGTTGAACGCGATGAGTGACATATATCTCATTCCTTTATCCCGTCGCGCGCAAACGCAGCGCGTGGTTTTTCCAAACGTCATGATATTCAGGATCAAGTCCGTTATAGGGTGATGCTGCGCGCACCGCTTGCAGAATGCAATCCTTCAACAGGCCCGCCTGCGGCTGGTTGCTTTCATTTATGCCAGTTTGCCTATCAAAACGCACGGAGGCCAATCTGCCTGATGGTTCAAGGCTGAGCGTCACAAAGGTTTCGATTTTGTTGATGTCGACACCAGATGGCGCGCAGGCACGCACGCGACCGCGGATTTGGCCAGCGATGCTAACGCCCACGGAGCGCCGCACTTCGGTGGCGGTTTTGGTGGCGGGCGTGCCCACCGCTTTACCCGCGCCCAGGGCCTTGCCGATATTGTTGATGCTGTCTTCAAAGCTGCGGCTGAGGCCGCCGGGCTTGGCCGGTGTCGTGCCTTTGCCACTGACTGTCGGCGCTTTGACGGTTTTGGGTGGAGCGGCGGTAGCGGTTTTTACGGGCTTGGCTGCGGCCTTAGTCACAGTGGGGGCCGTTTCTGGTTTCGCGGGTTTAGGCAGTGGCTTGGGCTGCGGCTTCTCCACTGTCTTTTCGACCTTCATAACGGGTGTCGGGGCAGGCGGTGGCTCTGCTGGCGCGGTCTCGCCGGCAGCAGGTGGCGCAGATTCTTCTTGGATGGCATCCGGCGCGCTCGACACATCGGCAATTTCACCGACAAGGG
Organism: Sphingorhabdus sp. EL138; assembly: GCF_945862485.1. GTDB lineage: Bacteria > Pseudomonadota > Alphaproteobacteria > Sphingomonadales > Sphingomonadaceae > Sphingorhabdus_B. The sequence goes on along the minus strand of NZ_CAMAYF010000013.1, from coordinate 42,971 downwards.
AAACGGAAATAGACTCTGGCTTAGGCGGGGTTTTTGTAGAGGCCATTAGCCCAAGCGCGAACACGCCCAATAATAAGGCATGGGCGCAAAGTGCAGCGCCAAATCCCAATATTTCCGCGCGATCCATTGCCATCTGCTTAGGTGTCGTTGGATGAACCGGTGGTGACTAAGCTTACGCTGTTCAATCCCGCGCGGTTTAATTCGCCCATGACGCGCATCATTTGGCCGTAGCTGATCGCGGTATCGCCGCGCAGCATGATCTGGCGTGGCTTGTCTTGGGTTTGCGCGGCGGCGATTTCGTCCAGCCTAACGGCGAGGTCCGCGGGCGCGACCTCGGTGCCATCGATGAACGTCACGCCATCGCGGTCAATCGCGATTTCGATGGGTTCATCCTGCTGTTCGAGCGCATTGGCACGGCTTTCCGGCAACTCAACGGGCACGCCCGTTACCAACAAGGGCGCGGTGACCATGAATATGATGAGCAGAACGAGCATGACGTCGACAAAGGGCGTGACGTTGATGTCCGCCATCGGCGCACGTCGGCCGCTCCGCCGCCGCCCGCGTCCGCCGCCGCTGCTGCCAGATGAGGTGTTCATCGCCATGTTTACGCCTCAAGCTCCAATTCGCGGCTCAACGTGCCATGAAAGCCGTCGGCAAAGCGGCCCATGCGCGCTTCATATTGGTTCAGGCGGTGGGAGAATCGGTTATAAGCGATAACCGCTGGAATGGCGGCAAACAGGCCAATGGCCGTGGCAAATAACGCCTCTGCAATACCCGGCGCGACAACCGCGAGGCTGGAATTTTGTTCAGCTGCAATCGCGGCAAAGCTGCGCATGATGCCCCATACCGTGCCGAACAGGCCAATGAACGGTGCGACCGAGCCCGTGGTGGCGAGAAAGTTCAGGCGATTGGCAAGGCGGTCGGTTTCCGCGGCAATGGTGGCATCCATCGCCGTGGCCAGCCGTTCCCGCGTTCCGGCGCGGTCAATGTGCTTGCCCTTGGTTGACAGCCGCCATTCGGCCATGCCTGCAGCGAAGACCTTCGCCACCGGCAATTCATTTTGGGCATGTGCCTTGGAAAATGCAGCAATGTCCGAGCTGCCCCAAAATTCACGTTCAAACGCTTCGCTTTTTCGGTTGATGCCTAACATTTTGACCGTGAAGCTGATGATGATTGTCCATACCCAGACGCTCGACAACGCCAGGCCGACAATGACTGATTTGACCACCAAGTCGGCGTCCATAAACAAATCAACGGGTGAAAAGCCCATATTTTGGGTCGCGATAAGCAGGCTCATGGATATCCTATTCTGCGGGTCGATGAAGTATCGGCTGGAACGCGGCAACCCAATGCGCAGGTTGTCGGCGAGCCTTGCCGTCGGGTGAAACAAAGGCCGCGGTGACCCGCGCCTCGGTGAGTATTTGGTCGCCGCGCATGACGGTTTGATGAATGTCGCAACTGGCCGCGCGGACGGCTTCCACTGTGCTGATGATCACTAACGCATCGTCAAAATGGGCAGCGCGGCGATATTTGATGTGCATGTCGGTCACGGCATATGCGCCTTGCCCTTCGGCATGCACCTTGCGCTGGTCTATGCCGACGCATGCCAGCATATCGGAACGCGCCCGCTCCATGAAATGCAAATAGCGCGCATGATAGACCACGCCCGAAAAATCGGTGTCTTCAAAATAGACGCGCACGGCAAACAGGTGCCGCGTGCCGTCAAAATGGCCTTGATAGGGTTGAGGCATGGACATTGCGCTCTTTGCTTAACCTTTGTGGAGTCCGGCGGGAAGGGGTTTTAGCAAGCGAACGTGCGATTAGTCGCTTGAGGGACTCGGCACGTCCTATGCGTCAAACAATCCGTCCTGTGACCCGGCGGGCGGGTTGAGGCCAAGATGTTTCCAACCCGGCGCATTGAGGCAGCGGCCACGCGCGGTACGCGCGATTAGGCCCAGCTGGAGCAAATAAGGCTCGACCACATCCTCAATCGTGTCGCGCGGCTCGGACAGGCCGGCGGCCAAAGCCTCAACGCCCACGGGACCGCCGCGATAAATGTCGGCGATCATATGCAAATAACGCCGGTCCATCGCATCTAGCCCAAGCGCATCAACCTCCAACCGGTTGAGCGCGCTATCGGCGATTTTGGCGGTGACAACGGGTTCGCCAGCCACATTGGCAAAATCGCGCACACGGCGCAGCAAGCGTCCGGCAATACGCGGCGTTCCGCGCGCGCGCTTGGCAATTTCGTTCGCGCCATCAGGGGCGATGCCCAAATCGAGCAACCGCGCGGCGCGGGTGACCACCAGCTCCAGCTCCGCATGGGTATAGAAATTCAGCCGCACCGGAATACCAAAGCGATCACGCAAGGGCGTGGTCAATAACCCCTGCCGCGTGGTCGCGCCGACAAGCGTAAACGCAGGCAAATCAATCCGCACCGACCGCGCCGAAGGCCCTTCGCCGATCATGATATCGAGCGCACGATCCTCCATAGCGGGGTAGAGAATTTCCTCAACCACGGGGCTCAAGCGGTGAATTTCGTCAATGAACAGGACGTCGCCATCTTCCAAATTGGTGAGCAAGGCGGCCAGATCACCGGATTTGGCGATGACCGGGCCGGAGGTGGCGCGGAAACCGACGCCCATTTCCTTTGCGACAATCTGCGCCAGCGTGGTCTTGCCAAGACCCGGCGGGCCAAAGAACAGCACATGGTCCAACGGCTGCCCCCGCCCCTTCGCCGCCTCAATAAACACCCGCAAATTGTCGCGCGCGGCGGCTTGCCCGATAAATTCGGCAAGCGTTTTAGGCCGCAACGCGGCGTCAATATCCTCGGGCCGTTTGTCGGGTGTAGTGAGGCGGTCGTCGTCAGTCATGCGGGCATCTCAACGTCAGTTTTGAATTGCGCGATGGACCCTGAAACAAGTTCAGGGTGACGGCGTGGAGGTTTGAATTCATGCGGAACATTTTGCCAGAATTTACGTCACCCTGATAACAATTTACGTCACCCTGAACTTGTTTCAGGGTCCATTTTGCCGCACTGTCCAACGCGTGAGAAATGAAAAAACTCCCTGTGTATACATACTTGCAAGCAAGCTTTACGGATCGCTGTACATCGGCGTCACCTCTGACCTGCTCAAACGGCTTTCGCAACATCGGGGCGGCATGACGCCAGGACATGCGTCCAAATATGCGATTTACCGGCTGGTGCATTTTGAGGTTTTTGGCACGATGGAGGCCGCGATTGCGCGTGAAAAACAATTGAAGAATTGGCATCGGGCTTGGAAAATCAATCTGCTTAACGCCGAAAATCCGTATTGGGTGGATTTGGCGGTTGGGCTGGGTTTCCCGCCGATAGCGCAAGAATAATTGCGCGATGGACCCTGAAACAAGTTCAGGGTGACGGTTTTGCGCGGCGGGGTAAGATGTCATCGCGACGCCCGTTTCAATGCCAGCCGGACGAGCGCATCCAAGGTTGCATCGGGGCCGAGTTCTTCGACGGCTTGCGCTACAGCATTGCCAGCTTCGCCGTGTTTGAAGCCAAGGTTAGCAAGCGCGGACATGGCGTCTTGTGCGTGGTTGCCGTTTGCGGCGGCTGTGGCCATCAGCTTTGCGCCGCCGCCGATGCCGGCCAAAGCGCCGACCTTGTCCTTCAATTCATTGACGATGCGGCTGGCCAATTTTGGTCCGACGCCATTGGCGCGCGCGACCATCGCGGCATCGCCGCTGCCGATGGCAAGCGCGAGGTCGGCGGGTTCGATCGCGGACAAAATAGCGAGGCCAACCTTACCGCCGACACCTTGCACGCCCGTCAGCAGGCGGAACCAGTCGCGTTCTTCGCGGGTGGCAAAGCCGATGAGGCGCATGTCGTTCTCCGACACTTGCATTTCGGTGAAGACGGTGGCGAAATCATCGGTCTTGCCCAAGGCCGATAGCGTCCGCGCGCTGGCCTGCACCAGATAGCCGACGCCGTTGACGTCAATCACCAGATGGTCAACGCCCGTTTCATCAATCCGGCCATACAGCTTTGCAATCATGTTTGTGGGTTAGCTGTTCGATTTCAAATCAGCAAGCAAAAGAGAACATCGCGTGAACAGGGGGGAGCTTTTTCTCGAAGTGAACCGGTCAAAGCCTGATATGATGCGCATGGGTAATGGCGACCGCCAATGCATCGGCCGCGTCGGGCCCTGCGAGTTTCAAGCCCGGCAACAGGATGCGCAGCATGGCTTGAACTTGCTCCTTTTCCGCTTTGCCGGTGCCAACGACGGATTTTTTTACGAGCCGCGTGGCATATTCGGTGACGGGGGTGCGGTTGCGCGCCGCACCCAAAAGCACGACGCCGCGTGCTTGCCCAAGCTTTAGCGTCGATTGCGGGTTTTTGTTAACGAACACCTCTTCGACGGCCGCGTAATCGGGGCGAAAGTGATCAAGCACCACGCTCAGCTTCTCGTCCAAAAGCACGAGGCGGTTCGCCAATGGCAGCTTGGCGTCGGTTACAATCTCGCCATTGTCGATATGAGAAAGACGATTGCCTTCCTTGCGGATAACGCCCCAGCCGGTGGTCCCCAAGCCGGGGTCAAGCCCAAGGATGATCATCCCAATTTCGCCATCACCTCGTCGGACACGTCGTAATTGCCCCATACGGTTTGGACGTCGTCATCCTCTTCCAAAGCGTCGATCATTTTGAGCAAGGTTGCCGCATTGGCTTCGTCAACTTCGACCAAAAGCTGTGGTTTCCACGCAAGCTTGGCGCTTTCGGCTTCTCCAAGCGTGGCTTCCAGCGCTTTGGCGACTTCGTGCAGCGCATCCATGCTGGTCCAGATGCTGTGGTCGTCCTCGGTTGACTCCACATCCTCAGCGCCCGCTTCCAATGCAGCTTCAAACACGCTGTCTGCGTCGCCTGCGCTCGCGGGATAGGTGATCAGACCCATGCGGTCGAAGCCGTGGCTCACCGCGCCGGACGCGCCGAGATTGCCGCCATTTTTGCTGAACGCGGTGCGCACATTGGTCGCGGTGCGGTTACGGTTGTCGGTCAATGCCTCAACGATGATCGCAACGCCGCCGGGACCATAGCCTTCGTAGCGCATTTCATCATAGCTTTCGGCGTCCCCGCCCGCCGCCTTATCAATGGCGCGCTGGATATTGTCCTTGGGCATCGATTGCGCCTTTGCGGCATTGACCGCGAGACGCAGGCGCGGGTTCATGTCCGGATCGGGCATGCCCATCTTCGCCGCCACAGTAATTTCACGCGACAGCTTGGAAAATTGCGCGGAACGCTTCTTGTCCTGCGCGCCTTTGCGATGCTGAATGTTCTTGAATTTGCTATGGCCTGCCATGGCTCTACTCTTCTCTGGCTAAAGGATATGAAGCAGCGCCCTTACATCAGGCACACGCCATTGGGCAAGCCATGTGCTTTAACGCTGCTGCACCAAGGTTTGGGAAAGCCTAGGCCTTACGCCAGCCCAAGCGCCGATTTATAGGTGTCGAGGATCGCTTCCATTTCCTGACGGTCGTCTTGGCTCATTTTGCGCAAGCGGACGATCTGGCGCATGATTTTTGCGTCATAGCCCTGGCTCTTGGCTTCCGAATATACGTCGCGAATGTCGTCAGCGATGCCCTTTTTCTCTTCTTCCAAACGCTCGATGCGCTCAATGAACAGACGCAGTTGGTCAGCGGCGATATTGCCTTCAGCCATGATATTCTCCCTGTGGTGTTGGTTGGGGGCAAAACCCCCGAATCACGTTGACAGCGCCTTAATGCGAAGGGGCGTTTTTCGCCACGCTTTCCTGCATCCGTTGTAATTGCGCCGGCGTTGCTTCGCTTTGATACTTTGCCTTCCACTCTGCGGCGGGCATGCCGTGTATGATTTCGCGCGCTTCATCTTTCGTCAGCTGCCCGTCCGCCTCCATCACCCAATCAGCCAGGCAATTGCGGCAAAAGCCGGCAAGGCCCATAAGGTCGATATTCTGCGCATCATGCCGGTGCTGCAAATGCGCGACAAGGCGGCGAAATGCGGCGGCGGCGGCGGCGTCTGAGATTTGTATTTCCTGTTGCATGCTATGCGCCCTTCCCGTTGCTGGCTTGCCGCGTTATGGGGCGTTTGACGTTTAAAATCCATATCGCGGAGCCATTTTCATGCAATATCATAAACCCCGCATGCGCAAGGTCCGCATATTGGCCACCTTGGGCCCCGCGAGCGATACGCCCGAGATGATCGAAAAATTGTTTCGGGCCGGTGCGGATGCTTTCCGCATCAACATGAGCCATGGCGATCAGGCCGACAAGGCGCAGTTGATTGCCAACATCCGTGCACTGGAAAAAGCGTATAATCGGCCAACGACGATATTGGTTGACCTGCAAGGCCCGAAATTGCGGGTCGGAACCTTTGCCGATGATAAGGTCGAGTTGCACACGGGCGACAATTTCCGACTGGATACCGACACGGCACCGGGTGACGCGCATCGTGTTCACTTACCCCATCCGGAAATCTTTGCCGCGTTGGAGGTTGGCGCGCGCTTGTTGCTCGACGATGGCAAGCTGGTCTTGCGCGTTACGGAGATTGGCGCTGAATATATTAATACCATAGTTGAAGTTGGCGGGATGCTATCGAACCGCAAGGGGCTGAATGTCCCCGATGTGGTGGTGCCGATTGCGGCGTTGACGGAGAAGGACCGTTCAGACCTTGCCTTTGCGCTGGAGCAAGGGGTGGACTGGATCGCGATGTCCTTCGTCCAACGGCCTGAGGATGTGGCCGAAGGCAAGAAGCTCATCGGCAACAAGGCGGCTTTGTTGGCCAAGATCGAAAAGCCTGCGGCGATTCGACGGTTGGAAGAAATCCTTGAGCTGGCCGATGGGGTTATGGTTGCACGCGGCGATTTGGGCGTGGAATTGCCACCCGAACAAGTGCCGCCGCTGCAAAAGAAGATTGTGTCCACCGCACGGCGCATGGGCAAGCCCGTCGTGGTGGCAACGCAAATGCTGGAATCGATGATCGTTTCGCCCTCACCAACACGGGCAGAGGTTTCGGATGTGGCGACGGCCATTTACGATGGCGCAGACGCCGTGATGTTATCTGCGGAAACGGCCGCGGGTGCTTGGCCGATTGAGGCGGTGTCGATCATGGACCGCATTGCGCAACAGGTGGAGGGCGACCCGGATTTCTTCAAACGCATCCATTTCACCGAAACCCCAGCCGATGGCACGACCGCCGATGCCTTGGCGGAGGCGAGTGGGCGTATTGTCGACACCGTGGAAACCAGCGCCATCGTCTGCTTCACATCGTCAGGTTCAACAGCGCGCCGGATTTCGCGTGAACGCCCTGCCGTGCCTTTGTTAGTGCTCACCGCAAGCCAGATAACCGCGCGGCGCTTGGGGCTATTATGGGGCGCCTTTGCCGTGCGCACCAAGGACATTGGTTCGTTCGAAGAAATGGTCGCCAAGGGCAAGCGCATGGCGCTGCGCTACCATCTGGGCGTCGCCGGTGGCCGGATCATCATCATGGCAGGCGTGCCGTTCGGGACGCCGGGGTCAACCAATGTGCTGCATATCGTGCGCCTGACGGGTGACGAATTAAAAGGGCATTAAGCGCCAGCGGCACGATTAGGGCAGGAGCAGGCTGCTGTCGCCATAGCTGTAGAAACGATATTCGCTGGCGATGGCATAAGCATAAGCCGCTTGCATGGTCTCGCGCCCCATTAAGGCGCTGACCAGCATGAACAAAGTCGATTTGGGCAGATGGAAATTGGTCATCAGGCCGCCAATCGCCTTGAAACGGTAACCGGGCGTAATGAAGATATCGGTGTCGCCTTCAAACGGATGAACCACGCCATTGTCGTCCGCCGCGCTTTCAACAAGACGTAGTGACGTTGTGCCGACCGCGATCAAACGCCCACCAGCCTCGCGTATGCTGTTGAGGCGCTGCGCGGTTGCGGCGTCGATGCTGCCCCATTCGCTGTGCATGCGGTGTTCGGTGGTGTCATCGGCCTTGACCGGCAGGAATGTGCCCGCACCGACATGCAGCGTCAGGGTCGCCGTTTCGATGCCCGCTGCGTGCACTGCCGCCATCAATTCGGGCGTGAAGTGGAGGGAAGCTGTCGGCGCGGCCACCGCGCCATCCTTTTGCGCGAACATCGTTTGATAATCTTGCGCATCGCGTTCGTCGGTCGGCCGCTTGCCCGCGATATAGGGTGGCAAGGGCATGGTGCCTGCGCGGTGAAGTAGGATTTCAACGGCCTCCTCCCCTTCGAAAAACAAAGTGAAGCTGCCGTCGTCATGGCGTTCTTCGGATATGGCCGTGACGCCTGCGCCAAAATCAATCACATCGCCGGGATGTAGGCGTTTGGCATTGCGGATAAACGCCTGCCACCGGCGCAGGTCGATCCGTTTGTGCAAGGTCGCCCCGATGGACGCATCGCCGCGCTTCCCCTGCAACTGCGCTGGAATGACCCGTGTGTCATTGAAGATTAGGCAATCGCCCTTGCGCAACATTTGCGGCAGGTCGCGTACCGAGCGGTCTGCCAGTGCAGCGTCTCCGCTTACACATAACATGCGCGCGGAATCCCGCGGCGACACGGGCCGTAAAGCAATCCGCTCGGGCGGAAGCTCGAAATCAAATAGATCGACGCGCATGGGGGAGTGCTGCGCGCTTATCCCGCGTTTAATTGGTCAACGGTGATGGGCGCTTCGGCCGGTGCCGACGTAAACGCAGGGGGCGGCACATTATCGGCCGCGATAGAGGCCTGAAGCACCTTGGCTGGGTTCAAAGGCGGCTCGCCACGTTCAATAGCGTCGACAAATTGCATGCCCGACGTCACGCGGCCAAAGACCGTATATTTGTTATCAAGATTAAAGCGCGGTTGGAAGCAGATGAAGAACTGACTGTTGGCGGTATCCGGCTCGTTCGTGCGCGCCATCGAGACCGTGCCGCGCAAATGCGGAATTCTGTTAAATTCGGCCTTGAGGTCGGGAAGCTCCGATCCGCCTTGCCCCGTGCCTGTTGGATCCCCGGTTTGTGCCATGAAGCCGTCAATCACGCGGTGAAAGACGACGCCATTGTAAAAGCCTTGCCGCGTCAGCGTCTTGATACGCTCGACATGGGCAGGGGCATCGGTTGGAAACATTTGAATCGTCACACGGCCGCCCGTGGAAAGATCCAAAACCAAAACATTCTCAAGGTCTGGCGCGGCGGGCGCCGGCGCAGCCGTCTGCGCGAAGGCCGGCGAAACGGCAAAGGCAAGAATGCCGGACAAGAGTAATAGGAGCTTCGAAACTAAAGAACGTACGGACATGTATGAAGTGCCTCTGAAAACCGGATGAGGCCTCCTTAACGAACCACGCTGTCGCTGTCATGAACGATTTTTGTGCCTGCGACGCAAGGCCTATCGATTCAGACGACTGCCCACCAGGGCACTGTTGCGTAATTGATACACCATTGCAATAATATTGAAATTTATGCTCAATTTGTTGCGCAAATACTGGATTTCCGTCAAAGCGAACGCAACCCGGAGGGTTTCCATCGCGCTTTACGTGCTTAAGGCGCGTGCAGTGATGGTGGAAAAGCTGGGGAGTTGAACCGCCATTGGTTACTGGGAAACCGTGAATCTTTGGCTTTTTATAAGGGGCTATATCGTGAAAAACACACGTATCAGCAATTTGAAATATGCAGCGGCACCGCTGGCATTGGGCTTGGCGTTGATCTCAACGCCGTCGTTCGCCCAGGATGCGGCAGCCGAAGAAGAGGCGGCAAGCGAAATCATCGTTACCGGCTCGCTCATTACCAATCCGAACCTTGAGCGTTCGGCTCCGGTGAACGTGACCACCTCCGAGGAAATGGAACTGCTTCAGTCCAACTTGGCCGAAGAAGTTCTTCGTGAAATCCCAGGTGTTGTTGCTTCGATCGGTTCCGCGGTCAATAACGGTAACGGCGGCGCGTCCTACGTTAACTTGCGCGGCATTGGTTCAAACCGTAACATCGTTCTGTTGGACGGTGATCGTATCGTACCCGCCGGTTTTGGTGGCCAGGTCGATTTGAACAACATTCCGCTCGCTCTGGTTGAGCGCGTTGACGTTCTTACCGGTGGTGCATCCACGACTTATGGCGCTGACGCTGTGGGTGGTGTTGTTAACTTCATTCTGAAGAATGATTTCTCTGGTTTGGAAGCTCAGGTTTCGGAGCAGCTCACCGAAAAAGGTGACGGCAACGTTTTCCGCGCTGATGTGACAATCGGTGCAAACTTCGACGATGGTCGCGGTAATGCCGTATTTGGCGTTGGCTATCAGCAAGCTGACCCAGTCTATCAAGGCGCGCGCGATGTATCGCTGACTACCCTAGAAACCTACGCTGGTACAGCGCTTGGTTCAGGCACGGCGTTCCCGTCGCGCTTCTCGGGCGGTCGTCTTGTAGCTGGTACGGGCAACGGCGGTACCAACCAGATTAACGAGGCAGGTCAGCTCGTTCCGACCTTCTCGACGTTCAACTTTAACCCCTATAACGTCTTCCAGACACCGTTCGAGCGTTTCAACATGTTCGGTCAAGCGCGTTACGAAGTCAGTGATGCGATAGAAGTTTACTCGCGTGGTTTGTTCTCAAAGAACACTGTAAACACGATCATCGCACCTTCGGGCGCGTTCAGCATCGGCGTGAACATTCCTTTGAACAACCCGTTCTTGCCTGCCGCTATGCGTAACCAGTTCTGCGCATTCGACGTGAACCCAAGCGCGACGGTTTATACCCCACGCTTCACGCAAGCGCAGTGCGATGCCGCGGCTAACCCCAACTTGCGTCCTGGTCAGGCTGGTTATCTTGAAATCGGTACCGGTGGCGCGTCTGCAACTGCTACGACGTCGGGCAACGGTCTTGCTGTATTGCAAGCATGGCAGCCATTCGACGTTAACGGCAATGGTGTGATTGAAGCAGGTGAAGGTTACAACCCTAACCCGCAATCATTGTTTGCCCGTCGCGCAGTTGAAGCCGGCCCACGTATTTCCGAATATGTCACGACCGTATTCGATTACCGTTTGGGTGCCCGTGGTTCGATCACCGACTCAATCGACTGGGATATCACCGGTGCCTATGGCCAAAGTGAAAACATCCAGACGATTAAGGGTTACACCTTGAACTCGCGTTTCCGTCAGTCGCTTCGCGCAGGCGGAACAGCTGCGGCGCCAGTCTGCTTCGACACATCAAATGGATGCGTTGCCGCAAATGTCTTTGGTACCATTCAGCCACAAGCAATTCCGTTCTTGGTTCAGGAAAGCACCAGCTTTACGAAAACCTCGCTGGCACAAGTTAAGGGAACCATCAACGGCGATGCGGGCGTTACCAGCCCATTTGCTGAAGATCCCGTGGCATTTGCAGTCGGCGGTGAGTTTCGTAAATATACTGCCCGTCAGGGTGCCGATGCGCTTGCCAAAGGCGGCGATCTTGGTGGTGCCGGTGGTGCAACACCAGACATCAAAGGTGGTTTCGATGTTTATGAAGCCTTTGGTGAACTTGTTGTGCCAGTCGTTAGCGACAAGCCATTCTTTAACAGCCTGACTGTTGAAGGCGGCCTTCGTTATTCGTCATACACAGTCGACGCACCAGGTAACCCATCGTACAACACCACAACCTTTAAGGCTGGCGGTACTTGGGAGCCTGTCGAAGGCCTCGCTCTTCGCGGTAACTTCGCGCGTGCCGTTCGTGCGCCGAACATTGGTGAACTGTTCTCGCCAGTGAACACTGGATTGACCAACCTTGGTACCGATCCTTGCGCGACGTTGACGACAGCTGGCGCTGTGTTGCCAGGACGTCCAGCTTCTGGTCCAACCGGTGAGCTTCGTGCTGTCTGCTTGGCGCAAGGTGCCAATTTGGGCAACATCAACTCGATTCCCCAGCCTAACGCAGGCCAAGTGAACTCGACTGGTGGCGGTAATGTCAACATTAAGCCTGAAAAGTCGGACAGCTTCACTGTTGGTGCGATCTTCCAGCCAGCGATTATCCCTGGTTTCACTGCATCGCTCGATTATTACAACATCAAGGTAACGGGTGCGATTTCGTCGCCAACCCCTGGTGACGTAATTGCAGCTTGCTTTGGATCGAACGTATTCAGCCCAGCTGCTGGAGCATCGACCACGTCGGCGTGTACAAGCATTCGCCGTAGCCCAGCCGATGGCGGTCTGAGCGGTGATCCGAACGTTTTCACAGGTCTGCCTTCAGTTCTGTCGAACGCAGGTGCGATTGAAACTGACGGCATCGACTTGATCTTGAACTACAAGACGGATCTTACCGACAAAATCGCTTTGGCATTGTCCTTCAATGGCAACTACACGTTAAAATCGGCGTTCAACGCGTTCGTGCTCAACCCGGAATCGATCAATCGTGATTGCACCGGATATTTCAGCTCGAACTGTGGTTCACTGCAACCAGACTATTCATGGTCGCAGCGTACAACAGTGTCGTACGACAAGATCGACGTTTCGTTGTTGTGGCGCCATATCTCCGGAATGGAGCAAGAGCCACTTGACGTGATTGACGGTGGTGCGTTCTTCAACGGAACCATTGGCGCGTCAGTCTTGGGCGTTGGCGGCCGGACGATTAACTTCGGCAAGATCAAGTCCTATAATTATTTTGATCTGTCGACGCGTCTTAATGCCAGCGAAAATCTGACTCTCACCCTCTCGGTGCAGAACTTGCTGGACAAGGAGCCGCCAGTAACCGGCAACAATGCTGGTTCGACATCGTATAACAGCGGCAACACCTTCCCATCGACATATGATGCGTTGGGTCGTCGTTATGCTGTAACGGCAAAGCTGCGCTTCTAATCTGAAGAGCAGTTAAAGGAACAAGGGGGCGGGCAGCAATGCCCGCCCCTTTTGTTATGCCATAACATGACGCCGAACCAAGGCGCGCAAGCATGCCCCGCAATGCTGGGTTATGTGAGTTTAGGTAAAGTCCGGCCCCTAATAGGTCTGGCAAGCGGCCTTAAAAATGAAGCGGATGTTCCAAAGTCAGTGGGATGTTGGCAGATTTGGCAACGGCTTCAGCCCAAATCAGGACCTTTTCAATCTCATCGCCATGCGCGGTCTGCGCCAATGCATATTCGGCGTGCCGGTCCTCTGTCCGGAAATTTCCGCCAAATTTGCTATGTGTACCGAACGCGGGGTGCGCGTCATTCGCTGCGGCATGCTCGCCCAGTTCGAAGTGGAACGCTCCAGAGGAAAGAGCCTTGCCGGGATTGGCGGTCAGCCGTTCACTGTCCAGCGTCGCGATACGTTCAGGTCCGAACTTTTGCGTCATGTCATGAAACAGCTTTTGCTGCGCCAGCCAACCGACCGCGGCGATTTGTAAGTCGGTCTGCCGGAAAAAATCTCCCGGCTCAAAACCAAGATCAACAATGCCGTCGGCTATTTGCCCCTCCAATAATTCGCGACACCATAGCCGGCACCAAAGACCCTTGCGGGCGACAGACAAAAGGAACATCGAAAGTGGGGCATGCACGATAATGGCTTTGCTAGACGGCCGCATGGCAAGCGATGCGGGGGCAAGCGCATTGAAGATATTGGACGGTTTTACTACCACTGCAGAATCGTCCGCAAAGGGACGCGCGAGCATATCCAGTGCATCGCCCAGCCGTTCGGCCACCGCCAGAGTTGGCGCGCCGCGACGGCGAAAGCCGACAATGTCGTTCAGCAAAACGGGTTCCTTCAAACCCATCGATAGACCCGGCAAATCAAACCCGTTGGCGAACATGGTCGATGCACAAAAGGCGGAATGCAAAATAAAATGCAGATTGGCACTGTGTGCGCTGCGGCCTTTTGCGTCGCGCCGCGAAAGGACCATCGGGCTTTGTTCCGCGCCAAGATATTCATCGGTGAGGAAGGTGGCGGCATTGTGCGCTGGACGGCTTACATGACGCAGATGAAAGGCATCTGCGGACGCGTCATAGCGATGCGCTAGCCACGCGCCGTCGTTCCAAATGTCGCTATTATTGATTGCCATGACATCATCGACCTTGCCGTTTCTGACGGTAAATGGCAAGCATTCGCCTTATGAACAATTGCGCACCACCGGCCGAAGCGGCCCAACTGAACAGCCAAGGCATGCTTGCACTGCGCGCCGGAAATTATGCCGAGGCGGAGCGCCTGTTCGTGGCGGCGGTTATGCATGACACTATGTCGAGCGCGCTGTGGCGAAATGTTGCAACCGCACGGCGCGCGCAAGGCGATGACGATGGAGAAATGCAGGCGCTAGACGCCGCAATTAACATCGACCGCCGCGATTTCATGGGGTGGCTCCGCAAGGCTGAATTGCATGAACGTCTAGGTGAAAAGGCGCCAGCTTTGGTCGCTTGGAGCGGCGTACTTCAAATGGCGGCGCATGCATCAGACCTATCTCCGGATATTGCCGCTGCATTGCAAAAGGGCCAGGCATTTATTTCGCAAGCGACGCTTCAGATTGCCGATGCGGTTAGCACCGAACTCGCACCCTTATCCGCTGCTATGGATGCGACAGAGCTGCGCCGAAGTAAGGCATTTGTTGACGGCGCATTGGGGCGTCGACGGACCTATGTAAACACATGCGAAGGCCTATATTATCCCTTTCTTCCGGCGGATGAATTTTTTGACAGGCATCATTTCCCATGGATGCCCGCCATTGAAGCTGCGACTGACGACATACGCAAAGAATTAGAGGCGCTGCTTGCTGATCCGGGTGATGCGTTGCGGCCATATGTTCGGATGGATTCAGGGGTTCCGGAAAATAAATGGTCTGCGCTCGACCAGTCCCTCGATTGGGGCGCATGCTTTTTATGGGAATATGGGCAACCCAATCAGGCGGTTTTGGACCGCTGCCCGCACACAGCGGCTGCCTTGGCCCGCTTACCGACCACCACGCTGCCAGATCGTGCGCCCAGTGCGTTTTTCTCCATATTGAAGCCGCACACCCGAATTCCGCCACATACAGGCGTGACGAATACCCGTGCGATTGTGCATTTACCGTTGATCGTGCCGGAAAATTGCGGCTTCCGCGTCGGCGGGGAAACCCGTGAATGGCAAGTGGGGAAGGCTTTTGCCTTTGATGATACCATCGAACATGAAGCGTGGAATGATAGCGATAAGTATCGTGCCGTTCTTATCTTTGACGTATGGAATCCGCATTTAACGGTCGCAGAACAAAACGTCATCGCCCGTTATTACACGGCCGCTGACGCAACAGGGTTGAAACTTGCGCGTTGAGGGTGCTCCTAAGATGTGTTAGTGAGCAGAAATAATTAAGGAATATTTCATGCGCACTCTCTTACTTGCAATATTGTCTATTGGCTTAATGTCATCGGCTTCGGCCCAAGCACCAGCTCAGGCATCGGGAACCGATAACGGCTCCAACGCATCCAGTGACAAAGCTTCCGATCCAGACCAAACCATCAGCTGTCGTACCGTTCGGGTGACTGGGTCGCTGGTGAAAAAAGGGAAGGTGTGCAAGACATTGGCGCAGTGGCGCCAGATGACAGATTCCGGCAATGAACTCGCCCGTCGCTTGGTCGAGGATGGAACCTCCCGGCCCGGCGGTCAGTAAAGCCGCTTTTACCAGAAATATGCCGGAGATTAATTTGCGACGCTCAAAAGCCGGTGCCTGACTATTTTGGTGTATTCGGGGTGGCCAGCGCATGCCTCAGCAACCCGAATGTTTTCGGTACAACATGCCGCTTACACCGCCAATACCAACCCCCCATCGCCCTCTTCCACTGTCACCATGGCGCCATCGGGGATGCCGCCGCGCAGGAGCATATCCGCCAGCGGGTCCTGTAAATAGCGTTGGATGGCACGTTTCAGGGGGCGCGCGCCATATACAGGGTCATAGCCGACGCGTCCCAGCCATGCTTTGGCTTCGTCGGACAAGGACAAGGTAATCTTGCGATCCTTGAGCAGATTTTGCACGCGCTGCACCTGAATATCGACAATTGGGGCCATATGGTCGGCGCCCAAGCGATGGAACAAGATGACCTCGTCCAAGCGGTTCAGGAACTCAGGCCGGAAATGGGCACGCACGATTTCCATGACTTGTGGTTCCACGTCTTTCACATCCTGCCCGTCTTCCAATGCGGCCATATGCTGGCTGCCCAGATTGGATGTCAGGATGATGAGCGTGTTGGAGAAGTCTACCGTGCGGCCTTGGCCATCAGTCAGGCGGCCATCGTCCAATACCTGCAGCAGGATATTGAAAACGTCCGAATGGGCCTTTTCGACTTCATCAAATAAGACGACCTGATAGGGCCGCCGACGAACTGCTTCGGTCAAGACGCCGCCTTCTTCATAACCGACATAGCCCGGAGGCGCGCCGACCAGCCGTGCGACGCTGTGCTTTTCCATATATTCGGACATGTCGATGCGGACCATTGCATTGTCGTCATCGAACAGGAAAGACGCGAGTGCCTTGGTCAATTCGGTCTTGCCGACACCCGTCGGCCCAAGGAACAGGAAGGAACCCAGCGGGCGGTTCGGGTCTTGAAGCCCCGCGCGCGAACGGCGCACCGCCTTGGACACGGCTTCCACTGCGTCCTTCTGGCCAATGACGCGCGCGCCGATAAGCTGCTCCATATTGAGCAACTTGTCGCGTTCGCCTTCCAACATTTTATCGACGGGGATGCCGGTCCAGCGGCTGACAACGCTGGCAATATCTTGCGCGGTGACTTCTTCGCGTAGCATCGCATTGCCCGCGGCTGCCTCTGCGTCCTCTAGTTGCTTTTCCAAGCCCGGGATCGTGCCATATTGCAGTTCGCCTGCCTTGGCGAGGTCACCCGACCGCTGCGCCTGTTCCAATTCGATGCGCGCGCCATCAAGTAGTTCTTTGATTTTGGCTTCGGCAGAAATCTTGTCTTTTTCGGCCTGCCAGCGCTGCGTCAGTTCCAGCGATTGCTGCTCTAGATTGGCAAGCTCGCCCTCCAAATTGGCTAGACGGTCTTTGGATGCGGCGTCGCTTTCCTTGCTCAACGCTTCGCGCTCAATCTTCAACTGGATGATCCGGCGGTCGAGCGTTTCAATCTCTTCCGGCTTGGATTCCACCTCCATCCGCAGACGCGATGCAGCCTCGTCCATCAGGTCGATGGCTTTGTCGGGCAGGAAACGGTCGGCAATATAACGGTGCGACAGCGTGGCAGCGCTCACCAATGCGCCGTCGGTAATGCGCACGCCATGGTGCAGCTCGTATTTCTCCTTCAACCCGCGCAGGATGGAAATCGTGTCCTCGACCGTAGGTTCGCCGACAAAAATCGGCTGAAACCGGCGTTGTAGGGCAGGGTCTTTTTCGACATGTTTTTGATATTCATCCAGCGTCGTTGCGCCAATGCAGTGCAATTCGCCACGCGACAAAGCAGGCTTGATCAGGTTGGCGGCATCCATCGCGCCTTCGCCTTTGCCCGCGCCGACAAGCGTATGCATTTCGTCGATGAATAAGATGATGTCACCTTCGGCCTGCTTGACCACATCCAGCACGCCCTTGAGACGCTCTTCAAATTCGCCGCGATATTTTGCGCCGGCGATCAATGCGCCCATATCGAGCGACAGCAATTTGCGATGCTTCAGGCTGTCGGGCACGTCGCCATTGGCGATACGTAAGGCCAGCCCCTCGGCAATGGCGGTTTTGCCGACGCCGGGTTCGCCAATCAGCACGGGGTTATTCTTGGTGCGGCGCGCAAGGATCTGGATCGTGCGGCGGATTTCTTCGTCGCGGCCGATGACGGGGTCTAACTTTCCGGCGCGCGCGACTTCGGTCAGGTCGCGGGCAAATTTCTTCAGCGCGTCATAACGGTCCTCTGCGCCCGATGTGTCGGCGGTGCGGCCGCCCCGCAGTGCGTTGATAGCGGCGTTCAACCCTTCGGCGGTGACGGCCGCGACGGCCAGCGCTTTTCCTGCTGTGCTGGTCTTGGCGAGTGCCAGCGCCAGCAAAAGCCGTTCAACGGTGACATAGCTGTCGCCGGCCTTTTGCGCGACCTGTTCGGCGGCATCGAGCACGCGCACCGCGTCATTATCGAGGCCGGGGGTCTGCTGTGCGCCGCCACCCGATACGGCAGGGACCTTCGCGAGCGCGGCGTCGGTCTCACGCAAAGCCGTCGCCGCGTCGCCGCCAGCGGCTTTGATGAGGCCAGACGCCATGCCTTGCTCATCCTCCAGCAAAGCTTTTAAGAGATGTTCAGGCCCGATCCGCTGATGGCTCATGCGGATGGCGACGGTTTGCGCGCTTTGGAGAAAACCCTTGGCGCGGTCCGTGAATTTTTCGAGGTTCATGCGCTATTTCCTAAAAGCCAATGGAGCCTTTGTTCACAAAGACTCCATATCTACACAGAATGTAGTGCGGCATTTTCGCAACACAAGTGCTGCGACCATTCAGCGGAAATGCGACGACGTCGATATTATTTCCAATTGCGGGCGAGCGTATCCAGTAATTGCACGCCCCAGCCCGATGCGCCCTTCGGCGTCACTGGGCCGGACCTGTCCGCCCAGTTGACGCCAGCAATATCAAGATGCGCCCAAGGAATATTTTTATCGACGAAATAGCCAACAAAGGTCGCGCCTAGACCTGCGCCGGGGCCTCCGCCCTCAACGACGTTTTTAATGTCGGCAATGTCGGATTTCATATCATCGAGATAATTTTTATGGAGCGGCATGCGCCACACATCTTCACCTGTTGCGGTGCCCGCTGCGGTAACCGCTGCGGCCAATTTGTCGTCACGGCTGAATAGGCCTGCATATTCGTCGTTGAGGGCGCCAACGATTGAGCCTGTCAGCGTTGCCATGTTCACCAAAGCGCCGGGTTTTTTATTGGCGATTACATATTCATTGGCGTCGGCCATTACCAAGCGGCCTTCGGCGTCGGTGTTGAGGATCTCAATGGTCTTGCCGCTCATTGTGCGCACGACGTCGCCCGGACGCTGCGCATTGCCGCCGGGCATATTTTCCGACAGCGCGGCAACGCCGATGACATTCACCGATGCCTTTGACTTTGCAAGTGACAACACAGCGCCCATGATGCTGGCCGCGCCAGACATGTCTGCCTTCATCTCCCACATGCCCGCACCGGGCTTGAGCGATGTGCCACCGGAATCAAAAGTAATGCCTTTGCCGACCATCGCCAATGGCGCAGTATCACCAGCGCCGCGATACTCGACGATCATCATCCGGGATGGACGGCGCGACCCTTGGCCCACGCCAAGTATCGTCCCCATGCCCAATTTACGCATCATCGGCTCGTCTAGAACTTCGATTTTGACATTGGCAGTGTTGCCAAATGCGGCGCGTACGCGCTCCACAAAGGTTTCGGGGTAAATCACATTCGCAGGCTCAGCTGCCAGATCGCGCGATAAGGCCACGCCTTCGGCCAAGGCCGCATGGCGCGACTTCCACAAAGTTTCGGCGCTGCCCGCATCGCTGCTCACGATGGTCACGGGGTTTGTGGGCGGCGTTTTGCGGTCGGCGGTTTTATAGCGGTCAAACCGATATTGGCCCATAGCATAGCCCAAAGCGGCGGCCGCGGCTTCGTCTTGGTTGAGGCCGCCTGTGATGGTGACGGGCTGGGCTTCATCGCGCAAATCCTGTGCGGCTTTGCCCGATGCGTTGCGGATATGGGTGATGCGGTCACCTTCCTCGCCAACACCGCTCAATAGGATGCGCGCATAACCGCCAATGCCGCGTAGCGACAAGGAACTGCCCTCTTTGCCTTCAAACTTTGCCGAAGCGATTGCCGCGTTCAATGCTTGCGCCGTGGTTGCATCAACCAGTTTGGCTGGCAATGTCGCATTGCGCATCAATATTACCAAAGCGCCGGACGTTGGCGCTGTTGCCGCAAAATTGATGGGCCGTGTTTGCGAATGCGCAGCTGTCGACGGTGCGACCCCCGATCCAATGACATCGGCCTGCGCAAATGCGGGAGTGATTGCGGCGCTTGCCAGTGCAAGGGCTAAGAAGCTGCGAAACATAGAGGGACTTTCCTTTCCGTAAATCTTGGTTATGCCAGTTATGTAAGCAAATGAACCGATGTGACAAGGTCTCATTGCAGGGGGGGAAGTTTTATGCGGAAATTTTTGTGGGCGTCTTTGGCGCTTGTCGGTGTCGTTGCGGGTGCAGGCGCGTTGTGGGAGCCGTTGGCGGCCACCGGATATGACATGCCAAAGCGCAGCTATGATGTGGAAATTGTGCGCGATGAATTTGGCGTGCCGCACATTAACGGCAAGACCGATGCCGACACCGCTTACGGCCTCGCCTTTGCCCATTCAGAAGATGATTTTGCGACGATACAGGATGTCGTTGCCATGACACGTGGGCGCTATGGCGCGCTTGCAGGCTCCGATGGGGCCAAGGTCGATTATGTGATGCATCTTTTGGGTGCACGGGAGACTGCCGAGACGCGCTATATGGAATTGTCGCCCGAAGTCCGCGCGGTGGCAGAGGCTTATGCCGCAGGTGTGAACCATTATGCGTCAAAACATCCCGAAGAAGTCCGCCTGTCGAAGCTGTTTCCCGTAACCGGACAAGATATTGTTACAGGTTTCGTGCTGCGCGCGCCGTTCTTTTATGGCCTGGATGCCGCCATTGGCGCGTTGACCGAAGGCAAACCGTTGCCAAAGGAAAGTGCTGCGCCGATGACCCCCATCGGGCGCGATCCGGAAATGAACGGTTCGAACGCCTTTGCCATTGCGCCAAAGCGTATGGCCGATGGCAAGACCTGGCTGATTTCCAATTCGCACCAGCCTTATGAAGGGCAAGTTGCTTGGTACGAAGCCGTGACCCATTCGGGTGAGGGGCTGGATATGGCAGGCGCCTTGTTCCCCGGATCGCCTTTTGTCCTGCTTGGCCACAACCGTCATTTGGGCTGGACCAATACCGTCAACCGCCCTGACCTGATCGATGTCTATAAATTGGTGATGAACAAAGCAGGCGACCAATATCGTTATGATGGCAAATGGATGCCTTTGTCGTCGAAGCGGGTTTGGTTGCCGGTGAAAATGGGGCCATTCAACCTGCCCGTGCCGCAGACGGTATATCGCTCCATCCACGGACCGGTCATCAAAAATGACAAGGGCTATTTCGCGATCCGCTATGCGGGCATCGATAATGTCAAAGTCGTTGAACAATATTATCGCAACACTAAGGCGACGAATTGGGATGAATGGACCCAATCGATGGCGATTGGCGGCATTCCGGCAACGAATTTCATTTATGCCGATAAGACTGGCCGCGTTGCCTATATTTACAATGCCCTCTTCCCCGACCGTAAGCCGGGCTATGATTATACCAAATTGCTTCCGGGCGACACATCGGCGGCGATGTGGAAAGGGCCGGTTGGCTTTGACCGTTATCCCAAGATTGTGAATCCTGCATCGGGCTTTGTTCAGAACGCCAATAACACCCCGTTTCTGGCGGCGGGTCCGGGTTCGGAAATGAACCCTGCGGCTTACTCGCCGTATTTGGGCATTGAGCTTGGCATGACCAACCGCGGCTTACGTGCAACCGAGTTGTTGGCCGCCGATACATTGATCACGCCGCAAGAGCTGCTCGCGATCAAGATGGACATGATGTACAGCAAGCAAAGCTGGGTCGGGGCGTGGATGGCATCCTTTGCTGCGCTGGATTTGAAAGATGCGCCCGAGCTTGCCGAAGCGCAGAAGCTGCTCAACAGTTGGGATTGGTCAAGCGATGGCAAGGGCCGCGCTGATGCCCTTGCCGAACGTATCATCCGCTTTGGCGCGCGGCGAAATTGGCGCGGGGAAAAAATGCCCGATCCCCGCGAAACGCTGCAGGAGGCTGTCACAGAGTTTAAAGATCGCTTCGGACGGATTGATCCGCCGCTTGCCGACATTCAACGCTTGCGGCGCGGCGATGTCGATTTGGCGATGCTTGGCGGCAGCGACGCGTTGCGCGCCACAACAATATGGGATGCCGAGCAAGCCGATGGCAAAATGCGCGTCCGGCATGGCGATAGTTACATCATGCTGATGCGATGGGACAAGGAGGGCAAGGTGCAATCGGAATCGATCCAGCCTTATGGTTCAGCGACCACACGGCCCGAATCGCCGCATTATACCGACCAGATGAAATTGTTCGTTGCTGGCGGGTATAAGCCTGTACATTTCGAATGGGCCGACGCCGTCAAGAATGCAAAACGCCGTTATCGGCCCTGAACGCCGTTTGTCGAAAATTTTTTGGCCTTACATTGTGTTTGCCTGTGTCGCCGCTATCTTTAGCGGCAATGATTTTTAGCTATAGGAGCAGAATATGATCCGTAAATTAACCCTCGCCCTTATGATGTCGGGCTCGGTGCTCGCCGCGCAGACACCCGCCTTCGCGCAGTCGGCGGCGCCCGTTTCGAAATTGGTCGAGGCGGTCAATATTCCGCATGAAAAATTCACACTCGACAACGGCCTGACTGTTTTGGTGCATGAAGACCGCAAGGCCCCGATTGTGGCCGTGTCCATCTGGTATGGCGTCGGATCCAAGAACGAACCAAAGGGCAAAACGGGCTATGCCCATTTGTTCGAACATATCATGTTCAACGGCAGCGAAAATGCGCCGGGCGATTATTTTGAATATACCAAGAAAATCGGCGCGACCGACTTGAACGGAACCACATGGTTAGACCGTACCAATTATTTCCAGACCGTGCCGACAACAGCGATTGAATCTGCTTTGTTCCTCGAAAGCGACCGTATGGGCTTTTTGCTCAACGCCGTGACGAAGGAAAAGCTGGATAACCAGATCGGCGTTGTTTCGAACGAAAAGCGTCAGGGCGACAATCAGCCCTTCGGTTTGGTCAGTTACACGCAGTCAGGGACGCTTTTCCCCGTGGGCCATCCATATCATCACAGCACGATTGGTAGCTTAGAAGACCTGTCAGCGGCGTCGCTCGATGATATGAAAAACTGGTTCATCGACCATTATGGCCCGAACAATGCGATTTTGGTTTTGGCCGGCGACATCAATGCGGCGCAAGCAAAGCCTTTGGTGGAAAAATGGTTCGGAAGCATCAAGCGTGGCAAGCAGGTTGCGCCTGTTAATGCACCCGTGCCAACGCTCGAAAAAGACGTGAAGATCGTCATGAAGGACAAGGTGCCGACCACGCGTATCTATCGCAACTGGGTTGTACCAGGTCTTGCTGACCCCGATGCCAATTCGCTGTTCATTGCGATGAGCGCGCTGGGCGGCCTGTCGAGCTCACGTCTCGATAATATTTTGGTGCGTCAAGAACAGAGCGTTGTGGGCGTTTCTGCTTACCTCATTCCGTTCGTACATGGCAGCTTGGTCAACATTCAAGCCGATGTGAAACCCGGCGGCGATGCCGATGCGGTAGCGAAGCGTCTCGATGAAATCTTGGCCGATTATATCAAAACCGGCCCAACCGCCGAAGAGGTGCAGCGCGTTGCCGCAAGCAACATTGCCCAGCAAATCGATGGTCTCGAACAAGTCGGTGGCTTTGGCGGCAAAGCCGTCGCTTTGGCCGAAGGCGAACTATATGTGGGGGATTCGTCCTTCTACAAAAAGGAACTGGAGCGTCTTGCTTCGGCAAAGCCAGAAACGGTGAAGGCCGCGATGCAGAAATGGCTGACGCGCCCTGTGCTCGAAATTCGCGTCGAACCCGGTGAGCGCGAAGCTTATAAAGAAGTCGCTGCGGGATCAGGTAGCCGCACAGGCACGTTAACGGCACCTGCATTTTATGCGCCTCCAGGTGCCGACGATGTATTGGTATCGGCACCCGTCGCCTTTCAGGATCGCAGCAAATTCCCTGAACCGACAAGCACGCCTGCGCTCGATTTTCCGACAGTGGAAGAAACAACCTTAAGCAATGGCATTAAGGTGTTCTTCGCGCGCCGCGCTGCGGTACCAACGGTCCGGGTCGCGGTGAGTTTCAATGCGGGCTATGCGGCTGACGCAGCCGACAAGCGCGGCATAGCGTCCATGATGTCGACCATGCTGATGGAAGGCACAACGTCGCTGACCTCGACCCAAATCGCCGAAACCGAAGAGAAATTGGGCGCTGACGTCAGTGTCGGTTCATCACTCGACCGGACAGTCGCAAGCCTGCGTGCGGTCAAACCAAATCTTGGCCTTTCGCTTGATCTGCTTGCGGATGTTATCAAAAATCCGGCCTTTGCCACAAAGGAACTGGAGCGTGTCCGCGTTCAGCAACTGACCCGGATCAAGTCGGAGAATAACCAGCCGCAGGGCATTGCCGTGCGCCGCCTGCCGCCCTTGCTGTATGGCGCAGCGCATCCATATGGTGGACCACAGACTGGTAGCGGATATGCAGAAACCGTTGCAACAATCAGCCGCGCCGATGTTGCCAATTTCCATCAGTCATGGATGCACCCATCGAAGGCGGAAATCTTTGTTGTCGGCGATACCAGCCTGAAAGAAATCAAGCCCATGCTGGAGCAGCGTTTTGGCAAATGGAAGCCTGAAGCAGCCGCCGCGCCGGCGAAGAATTTCGCGGTTGCATTGCCAGCACCTGAATCAAAAATTCTGCTGATCGACCGTCCAAATTCACCGCAATCCTTGGTGCTTGCTGGCCTTGTGCTCGATGCAAAGGGATCGGACGATTTGCTGACCCTGCGCGCGGCGAACGAGATTTTCGGCGGTGACTTCCTGTCGCGTATCAACATGGACCTGCGTGAAACCAAGGGTTGGTCCTATGGCGTGCGCAGCCAAATCAATGGTGCCGAGGACCGCGTACCATTTTACATGTTCGCGCCAGTGCAGACCAACCAGACCGGGCCATCGGTCAAAGTCTTAATCGATCAATTGAAGGACTTTAACGGCGCCAAGCCGGTCACGGCGGCGGAACTGGAAAAGACCATCAAGGGCAATGTCCTCAAACTGCCCGGTAACTTCGAACAATCTTCGGCGGTGCTGGGGCAAATGCAGGCAGACCGCCTGAACAAACGGCCTTTCAATTATGCCGAAACATTGGCGGGCCGCTATAATGCGCTGACCGCGCAGGCATTGAATGACGCCATGCGGGTCAAGGTGGATCCTTCGAAGGTCACTTGGCTCGTTGTGGGCGATGCGGCGAAGGTGAAACCGCAGCTGGAAGCACTAGGATTGCCAATTGAAATGGCGAAGGAAGCTGCTAACACCAGTGCAAGCAACAATGCTAAATAAGGAGCAAGGATATGGCAGCAGTTGATGGTGATTGGGACGTAACAATCAAAAGCCCCATGGGTGATCAAAAAGCGGTGCTGACCGTCAACAGCGACGGCGGCAGCTTTTCAGGGCAGATGTCCGGTGGACTGGGTTCCATGGATATCGCCAGCGGCACTGTCGATGGTGATACGTTGAGCTGGGGCATGGACATCACTGTGCCTATGCCGATGCATTTGAACGCGACAGCTACCGTGTCGGGCGATGCCATGACCGGCGAAGTCAAGGCTGGTGCCTTTGGTTCGATGGGCTTGACCGGCACACGCAAGTAAAGGCTGCAGCGCGCGGTTTGCGCTGATACGCAATTGACGGGCCGTCTATCCCACCGGGTAGGCGGCCTTGTTCTATATGGCGGCAATGCTTATGTTGAGTCCGAACGCGGTTCCTCCGAATCGCGATGACCCAGATCGGGGCCACGTCATGAACCAGTTTGTTCCTCCAACGCAGTCACGGATGTCCTTGGCACGTTGGGCGCTTTTTGTGATCCCGACGATCATGTTTCTGGGTTTTCTCTCCGGCACCATGTCGGGATCAACGGCCGACAACGCATGGTATCAAACATTGCTTAAGCCCGATATTCAGCCGCCAGGTTGGGTATTCGGCGTCGTTTGGCCCACTTTATATCTTATGATGGGGTTGGCATTGGCGATGGTACTGAACGCGCGCGGGACGCGGGATCGCAATAAGGCCATTCTCCTCTTTGTATCCCAATTCTTGATAAACCTCACTTGGTCGCCGATATTTTTTGGTGCGCATCAGGTGACAGCTGCCTTTTTCATTATCCTCGTCATGCTGGGTATTGCCATCGCGACGACCTTTGCCTTTGCGCGGGTGCGCAAGGCTGCGGCGTGGTTGATGGTGCCCTATTTGGTGTGGATCAGCTTCGCAGCCATTTTGAATTTTCAAATTGACCAGCTTAATCCTGACGCGGAAAGCCTTTACGTTCCGGCTGTAACTTCCCAAATAGGGTGATGTTGGTCCATCCCCTGACCGCAATGGAGTGAATGACATGCAAAGCGAAAAGCGCATTCTTGATGATTTAGCTAAGGTTTTGAACGGCGTTGCCGGAACCGTGGCGGGCATGGGCCGTGAGGCTGAGGCAAGCATGCGCGAACGTGCACGCGAATGGGCTGGCGGACTGGATCTTGTGTCCCGCGAAGAGTTTGACGCCGTCAAAACATTGGCAGCGAACGCCCGCGCCGAAGCCGATGCGCTTGGTAAGCGGGTCGCTGCCTTAGAAGCTGCGTTGCAGGCAAAAGGCGGCGTCGCCCCGGCCAAGGCGAAGCCAGCGACCAAGTCGGCAAAGCGCTCCGCCTAAACTTTTCCACAGTGGGCCCACAGCCTAATGTTGCGCGTTGCCGCAAGGCCCTTGCGTGCGAGTCCGTCAGGGGGCAGACTCGAACCAACACGACAGGCGCGATCATCATGCACGACGCAGACGAACAATATGAGCAATTCGAGCGCGATGAATCCGCGCCCGTAGACATGCTTGCGGCTTTGTTCGAAGCGCGCGGATGGTCATTTGAACTGGATGGTGAAGACGAAATCACCGCCGAATATAAGGGCAGTTGGGCGAGCTATCAGCTGCGCGCGATCTGGCGTGAGGAAGATAATGCGCTTCAACTGATCATTTTGCCGGACATCACGGTTCCCACGGACAAGCGGGCGAGTGTGTACACGGCGCTTGGTCTGATCAATGAACAATTATGGCTTGGCCATTTTGACATGTGGTCGGCCAATGGCATATTGTTGTTCCGCCATGGCAGCCTGATGGCCTCCAATGGGTTGTTGGGTGTCGACCAAGCACAGACCATCATTGACGTTGCGATTGACGAATGTGAGCGTTTCTATCCCGTGTTTCAATTCATCATCTGGGGTGATAAAACGCCGGAAGAGGCTATCGCCAGTGCGCTTATCGAAACGCATGGCGAAGCTTGAGGGCGCTAACCTTCGCGTTTTGCCTTAATCAAATAATGCATATAGCCCATGGCGATGGGCTTATCCCGGTCCTCCTGCCATGCTCGGGCCTCTACATTGGCCATAGTTCGACCAAGGCGGGTCACTTCGCCAACGGCAAACGTCATTTGGTTTAGGCCACCGCGCATGAAATCGACGGTGACATTGACCTGTTTAATATTGGAATCGCTACCTTTGGCCCTAAGCGCCTGATGAATGGCGGCGATGGCAGCAATTTCGAGCATGCCGGATATCGCGCCACCATGTAGAAGGCCGGGACGGCCCTGAACGCGGTCGGCAAAGGGCATGCCGATCACGGGCGCGCCATTAATTTCGTCAACGACGGTCATATCGAGCGCCCGTGCATATGGGGGCAACGCGGTATATAATGCACTCACGCCGCTTGCCCACCAGTCCTGATGAACGTGCCGCTGGCATGGGCCAATGGCTGGTCAGGATTGCCATTATGGGCATATCCGCGCACGAAGCCGATGCTGTTGGTTAAATGATAGCAGATGCCCCGGCCATAAACGCGCTGTCCAGATGGTGACGGGCGCAGATAATCGATGCGCAGGTCCATCGTGGCTTGCGGCCGGAATTCATTCAGCTTGGTCCAAATCGACATGCTGGTGGCGTTATCCATGAGGCTGATGATCACCGCGGAAGCCAATATGCCGGTTTCGGGGTCCGCAACAAGGTCTTCGCGCCAATCAATCGCAAGCTCAACCCAGTCATCGCCATGGCCAACATATTCCATGTTGAGAAATCCACCATGGCCGAATTTACCCATCAATTTGTTCACCAAGGCAGGGTCAAAGCCGCCACCATTAGGGGCTAGGGTTCCAATGTCGGTTGTTCCGGTCGTCATTTAACGGCTCTCTACATTTGGTCGAAATTTTGGTGACACGCGCGCCTTTGAAAGCTGCTCATACGCAAAGCCCGTTTTCAGAACAGCATGGTCATGCCATTTTGGGCCAATGAAGCTGAGGCCAATCGGCAGTCCGCCAGATAGGCCCATGGGCACGGTCAAATGCGGAAAGCCGGCAACGGCGGGCAATTGGCTGGCGCTTGGCCCGGAAAAGGCATCACCCTTGCCCAATGTCGACACCCAGGCAGAACCGTTGGTCTGCGCGATGATGATATCGACCTTGTTGCTGGCAAATATCTGGTTCAGCGCATCGGTCGCAAGCCCGCGTGACGTTGCGAGCGCCTCCAGATAAGCTGGGTCATCCAGCCCTTTTTCCTTGTCCGCCGCCTCAAACGTGTCTTGTCCAAAATGCTGCAATTCCTTGTCGGCATTCGCCTTGTTGAACGCGATGATGTCCGCGAGCGTTTTGTGCGGGACTAAACCGTCCGGCAAGCCCTGCAAATAAGACGCAAGGTCCGCTTTAAGTTCTGTCAGCAAGACCTTAAATTCACCTTGTCCGATTTTTTGCCGGTCAATTTTGCTGGCATCGAGCAGGATGATTTCCGCGCCGCCAGTCTTCAATGTGGCGATGGCAGCGTCGAATAAGACAGCGTCGGCATTGGGTGCGCGCAGGACGCCAATGCGCATCCCTTTCAGGCCGTCAATGGATAGACCGTTGCTGTAATCGCCGCGCCATTTGTCCGCATCTACGGTTGCGGCGTCTTGCGGATCTGTACCCGCCATAGCCGTGAGCATGATGGCCGCATCACGCACTGAGCGCGTCATCGGCCCTGCGGTATCCTGGCTGTGGCTGATCGGTATGACAAAATGGCGCGAGACCAAGCCGACGGTCGGTTTGAACCCAACCACGCCATTGACGCCAGCGGGACAAGTGATGGAGCCATCAGTTTCCGTACCAATCGTGCCCGCCGCCAAAGCCGCTGCTGCCGCCGCGCCACTGCCGCTGGAGGAGCCGCAACTGTTGCGGTCAAGCGCATGCGGGTTCTTGGTTAGGCTGCCCACCGCGCTCCAGCCGCTGGTGGAACTGCGAGACCGGATATTGGCCCATTCGCTCAAATTGGTTTTGCCTAAAATCACGGCTCCCGCCGCGCGTAAGCGCGCAATGAAGGGCGCATCACGATTGGTGATATTGCCCGCAAGTGCCAGTGATCCGGCGGTCGTTGGGAGCGGGCCTGCAACCTCCACATTGTCCTTCACCAAAATGGGGATGCCATGCATCGGACCGCGATAACGGCCCGCGCGCAATTCGGCGTCCATGGCGCGGGCTTGGTCGAGCGCGTCGGGGAATGTGGCGATGACCGCGTTCAGCGTCGGCCCGCTGTCATCAATGGCAGCAATCCGCGTGAGGTAAGCGGCGGTTACCGCTTCGCTGTTGAACGTGCCATCATTGATGCCGTCTGCCAGTTGCGACAGGTCCAGACTGTCCATGGGTCCCGCTTTGGCCAGATTCATATTGGCCTGTGCAGTCGATGGCGGGGTGGCTGGCGATGCGGTGGCTGGCTGTGCCAAAGCGCAAGATAGGGCCAATATGAATTTCAATTTCATTTGACCTCTCCCTTGGCCAATTCCGCCCCCCGGTCGCGTGCCGCGCGCAGGGTCTGCGTCATCAATCTATCTAAAGCCGTATCTGCGTCCAGCACCGCAAGGCCAGCGGCGGTTGTGCCGCCCGGGCTGGTGACGCGCGCGGCGAGTGCCTCCGGTGTTTCGGGCGACGTTGCGGCCAAAATCGCGGCGCCTTCAGTCATGGATATAGCCAGTTGCGCGGCAACCGCTGGTGGCAGTCCCGTTGCCTCCCCGCCTTTGGTCAGCGCATCAATGACGCGGTAGATAAAGGCAGGGCCTGACCCCGCCAGCGCCGTGACCGCATCCATATGCGCTTCATCGTCGATCCAGATGACTGTCCCCAATGGCGTGAGCCACGCGGCAATGTCCGTCTTGGCCAATGCCGTTTCATTGGGCGCAAACACGCCCAAGGGGGACTTACCAATAGCGGCCGCCAAATTGGGCATCAGCCGGACGATCCGCGCATTAGGAGAGGCTTCCGACAAAGTATGCGTTGTGGTGCCCGCGAGTATAGAAATCACCAATGCGCCGGGGGCAATCAATGGCGCAATGTCGGCGGCGAGCGATGATAGAAGCTGGGGCTTTATACCTAATATCAGTACATCGAACCGCTGCGGCACCTCTTGCGGCGACCGTGAAATCGCAACGCCCGCGGGCAGATTTGTGGCGACAGGGTCAACCACATGGAAAATGTCCGGCGACACGCCCGCAGCCAGCCAACCGCGCAGCATCGCGCCGCCCATATTGCCGCAGCCGTAGAAACAGATTTTGGATGGAAAAGCGGACAAATGGACGACCTTGCTACTGTTCAAGCCAACCTCATGCCCTATCCCTGCGTGGACGGCAACCGTAGGAACAAGGACAGGCCCGCGGGCGCGGGTGAAGGTGGCGGGCTTGCGTGGCGTACCGCGTCAGCGCGGGCACGGTTGAGGATAGCCGCTGGCACATTGGCGTCATGGAAAATATGGTCTGCTTCACCCAATAAACGCGCGGTCCGCAAGGTCAGGTCATCGGGATTATCCGAAAGTAACGTGATTTCAATGATGCGGTCGCTTTTGGGTTCGTCGGCGACTTTCAACCAATGCGCGACAGTGTCGGGCGCGTGATGGCCAAACGGGTCGAGCAGGCCACCTGCGGCAAATCCTTGATCCAATGCACGGCGGCGCTGTGGTCCCTCGGGCCAGCGTGCGCGGATTTTGTCGCGCGCGCCAGATATCGCGTTGGCCAGCGGGCCTAAGGTTTCGGGCAAAAAGGTCTCGATGCGTTGGCGAATGGCCTTTGCCATGCCCGCCGACGCGCCGCCGGTGCCGACCGCCACCAAAACGGGTGTCCGGTCGACAATCGCTGGCGTGTTGAAATCGCATATTTCAGGCCTATCCACGACATTGACGAGCAAACCGCGCGCTTTCAAATCATCGGCAGCAGCGCAGGCTTCGTCTTCTTCGGCGATGGCGACAAAAGCAATCCGAGCGTCGGTATCACCCGCATCCACAGATATACCGCCCGCGCGTTCGATCAGCCGCCGTTTGGCATCCGCCATTTCGCCTGCACCGACCAATATGACATTCCGGCCTTTCAAATTCACAAAAATCGGTAGCTGGTCCAAAGCGCGTTCCTATTTCAGCCAGTCGGGCACATGCTCCGCCGCCAATATCGTCTCGGGTGCAATGCGTTCTGCGACGACCGCGAATTTGTCGTCATCGACGAGGACTTCGGGCACCAATCCACGGCTATTATATGTGCTTGCCATCGTCGCACCATAAGCGCCGGCGGTCCGGAAAATGGCAAGGTCATTGGCGACAACCGGATCAATCTCGCGGCCCATGGCGAAGGTGTCGCCGGTTTCGCATACCGGGCCCACAATATTGGCCATCATCTTTTGCCCATTGGGTGCGACCGCCTCAAAATCATGCCATGCATCATAGAGCGCAGGGCGGGCGAGGTCGTTCATCGCAGCGTCAACGATAACGAATGGCGCATTACCGGCGCCGGGCTTCACGCGAATGACCCGCGTCAGCAAGACGCCCGCATTGCCCGCGATCACGCGGCCGGGTTCGAACATTAACCGCACGCCCCAATCCTTGGTCACGCGCGCAACCATAGCGCCATATGCGGCAGGCTCCGGCGGATTGTCACCGTCACGGTAGCGCACGCCAAGGCCGCCGCCCAAGTCGACATGCGTGACCTCATGGCCTGCGCCGCGCAATTCTTGCAACAGCACGCCCACCTTTTGGAAAGCGGTTTCAAGCGGCTCAAGGCTCGTCAACTGACTGCCGATATGCAGCGCGACACCGCGCATGTGCAGATGCGGTAAAGTGCTTAGCCGTGCGTAAATGCCCGGTGCGCGGTCAATGCCGACGCCGAATTTATTGTCCGCCTTGCCCGTTGAAATCTTGCCATGTGTGCCTGCGTCCACATCGGGGTTGATACGCAATACGGCCTGCGCGGTTAGGCCGAGCGCCGCGGCTAGCGCTGCCAGCTCTTGCCCTTCTTCTTCGGATTCAATGTTGAACTGGCCAATGCCCACCTTCAAGGCGCGGGTCATTTCTTCGGCAGTTTTACCAACGCCGGAAAAGACAATATCTTCGGCTGCCATGCCGGCGGCCAGCGCGCGGTCCATTTCGCCGCCTGAGACGACATCGGCGCCATAGCCCTGCCGCGCCAGAACTTTCAAGACGGCAAGGTTCGGGTTCGACTTTACCGCAAAGGCCAAATGCGGATTATCCAGTCCTGACAAAGCAGCCCGAAATACCTGCGCATGTCGTTCGAATGTGGCCCGTGAATAGACATAGACGGGCGTACCAACGGCGTCCGCAATGTCGGCCAACGGCACGTTTTCGGCGTGCAACACGCCATCGATAAGGTGAAAATGGTTCATTGGGTTCTATTCAGGATCAGTTTTGGAAGGTGG
Source organism: Sphingorhabdus sp. EL138 (assembly GCF_945862485.1). Lineage (GTDB taxonomy): Bacteria > Pseudomonadota > Alphaproteobacteria > Sphingomonadales > Sphingomonadaceae > Sphingorhabdus_B. The sequence goes on along the minus strand of NZ_CAMAYF010000013.1, from coordinate 10,455 downwards.
CGTTTGCGCTTCGGGGTTTAAAGGCTTGGGCTGCTCCCCCGGTGCGATGTCAAAGGGATCATCCTCTCGCCGTTCTGAACGTTTCAGCAATTCATCGGTACGCCCGGGCCGCGCCTGCACCGATGGTGTCGTTAACCCGCCCGCGCTTTGCTCGGCTGTCTGGCCATAGGCCTGCGGCGGCATGGCATTGCCCGAACGCGGTTCAAGGTCGCCAACCAAGCCGCACGCGGTGGTCGTTAATGCGATACCGAACACCAACAGGACGCGTTGCAATGTCATGCCTCAAGTTCCTTTTTTGCAGCCGCTATCGCTTCTTTCACGCGCACGGGCGCGGTGCCGCCCGCGCTGGTGCGGCTGGCGACAGAACCATCAATCGACAGGTCCGGCAAAGTACAGCCTGCGAGCATGGGGTTGATCGCGGCAAGGTCGTCAGCGGTAATCTCCGACAGGCCCATGCCGCGCGCCTCGCACGCCTTCACGACGCTTCCGGTCACATGATGCGCATCACGAAAGGGCATGGCAAATGCGCGCACCAGCCAGTCTGCCAAATCGGTTGCCGTAGAAAATCCGGTATCTGCGACTTCGCGCATGCGCGGGGTGTTGAACGTCACATTGGCAACCATGCCCGTCATCGCCGCAATTGATAAAGCGAGCAGGTCATACGCTTCAAACACCGGAGGTTTGTCGTCCTGCATATCTTTGGAATAGGCCAAGGGCAGACCCTTCATGGTGATCATCAGGCTATTCATACAACCCATAATCCGCCCGGCATGGCCACGCACCAGCTCGGCCGCGTCAGGGTTGCGCTTTTGCGGCATGATCGAGCTGCCCGTTGACCACGCATCGGGCAAGGCGATGAAGCCAAAGGGCTGCGATGCCCATAAGATCATCTCTTCGGCCAGACGCGACAGATGCAAGGCGGTTTGCGCCGCTGCCGTCAGGAACTCCAAAGCGAAGTCACGGTCGGATACGGCGTCCAGGCTGTTGCCCATCGGGCCGTCAAAGCCAAGCGCAGCGGCGGTGGCGGCGCGATCAATGGGGAAGGATGTGCCCGCCAAGGCGGCAGCTCCCAAAGGCGAATGATTCAGGCGGCTGCGACAATCGGCAAAGCGGCTGCGGTCGCGTTTTGCCATTTCATAATAAGCCATCAAATGATGACCCAGTGTCACGGGCTGCGCCACTTGCAAATGCGTGAAGCCGGGCATGATGCTGCCGACATGTTCATCGGCGCGGGCGACGAGCGCTAATTGGAACGCGCGTAGGCCCGCATCAATCTCCAGAGTGGCATTGCGCACCCACAGACGGAAATCGGTCGCCACCTGATCATTGCGGGATCGGGCGGTGTGCAGGCGCGCAGCAGGTTCGCCGATCAGCTCCCGCAGGCGCGTTTCTGTGACCATGTGAATATCTTCAAGCGTGAGATCAACGGGCACGCCATTGGCTTGATATTCGGCGTGGACTGCGTCGAGCCCCTTTTGGATAGCGGCATTGTCCGCATCCGAAATGATGCCGTTCGCGGCCAAGTTATCGGCATGCGCTTTGCTGCCCGCTATATCCTCTTGCCAAAGACGCTTGTCGAATGGGATGGAGGCATTTATCTCGCGCATAATTGCGCCGGGGCCTTCGCCGAACCGGCCGCCCCACATGCTATTGGAATTCGACATGCGCTTTGTAATTGCCCTAATCCTTCTGGTGTTAACCGGGTGCGATAAAGAAACCCTACCCCAGGGGCAAGCGCAACCCGCATCTGCTGAAAACTCTGATATCGCGGGCAAGGCCGATATCATGCTGGAAAGTGCAAATGGCGCCCGCGCGATGCTGAGTTACAAATTCGCTGGGCAAATGGCGCCGACTGCGCCCTTTGCGGACGCCGACGGGCAGGATGTGACTTTGGCAGATTTTGAAGGCAAGCCATTGTTGCTGAATATTTGGGCGACGTGGTGTCCACCATGTAGGGCCGAAATGCCGACGCTGGACGCGCTGGCAAAGCTGGAAAAGGATCGGATAGCGGTCATCGCAGTATCCCAAGACCTTGATGGCCGCGCGCCTGTCTTGGCCTTTTTCAACGAGACTAAGGTCCAGAATCTGGAGCCTTATACCGACGCTGACAACTCGATTTTGGCCGCGTTCAACAACAGCCTCGGGCTACCCACGACCATTTTGTACGACAGCGCAGGCAAAGAGGTTTGGCGGCTTACGGGCGGCGTTGAATGGGATGATGCCGAAATAACAAAGCTGCTGCGCGCAGCAGACTAATCCATTTAGGATAAGCCGAAGGTAACATTTGGCGATCAACGCCTTGAGGCAATATCTTTGCCTACGATCGACAGATTGAAAAATGGTGCGGCCAAGAAGACTCGAACTTCCACGGGCTTTCGCCCACAACGACCTCAACGTTGCGCGTCTACCAATTCCGCCATGGCCGCACGCGCCTAGACAGGTAGGAGGCGGCCCCTAGCAAAGCGTGTAGGCAGGCGCAACAGGCATTATGGTTTCGCCGCGGCCTAATCGCGCCGCAGCAGGAACACAGCATGTTCCGCCAACAGATTAGCGAGGCGTTCATTGCGCGGCTTATCACCCGACAAAAACCATTGGCCTTCTATGCGAATATCGCGCTCGGCCAGAAAACTGCGAAAATCGTCAATGGTCACATGGTGGATGTTGGGCGTGTCATACCAACGGTGGGGAAGCTGCTCCGTCACGGGCATGCGTCCGCCAAACATATGGGCCAAACGCATGCGCCATTGCGCAAAATTGGGGAAGGAGACAAAGGCTTGCCGCCCGATCCGCACAAGATGGTCCAAGACCAGATCGGGCCTTTTGGTGGTCTGCAGCGTCTGGCTTAAAATCGCATAGTCAAAGCTACCATCGGGATAATCGGCCAAGTCGGTATCCGCATCGCCCTGAACCACCGATAGGCCGCGCGCGACCGCAGTCGCAACGTCGCGGGCATCCAGCTCCAACCCGCGCGCATCGGCATCTTTGCTGTCGCGCAAGGCCGCCATCAACAGGCCATCGCCGCAGCCGACATCCAAGATACGTGCGTTTGCGCGCACTTCGCGGGCGATAATCGCAAGGTCGGAGCGCAGCGCTGTCACCGGCTTTCACCTGCACGCAAAAAGCCGTCGACGATGCGGTTCATTTCGGGCGCTTCCAACAAAAATGCGTCATGGCCAAAGGGACTCGATAGTTCAACAAAACTCGCCGCCGCGCCAGCGGCGTTCAGGGCATGCACAATACGCCGCGATTCCGCTGTTGGATATAACCAGTCGCTGTCAAAACTGATGAGGCAGAAACGCGTTTTAGTGCCGGCAAAGGCCTTGGCAAGCACGCCGTCATGCGGCTCGGCCAGATCGAAATAATCCATCGCGCGGGTAATGTAGAGATAGCTGTTGGCATCAAAGCGATCGACGAAGCTAAGGCCCTGATGGCGCAAATAGCTTTCGACCTGAAAATCAGCATCAAAGCCAAAGCTTTTGGCATCGCGATTTTGCAAACGACGACCGAATTTCTCGGTCAGGCCGGCTTCCGACAAATAGGTGATGTGCGCCGCCATGCGGGCCACGGCAAGCCCAGCAGCGGGCGCTTCATGCCCATAATAAGCGCCATTGTTCCAGCGCGGGTCCGCCATAATTGCCTGACGCCCAACCTCGTGAAAGGCGATGTTCTGTGCCGAATGCCGCGCCGTCGATGCAATGATGACCGCCGAACGGACGCGTTCTTGATATAAGGCCGCCCAGCTTAATGCCTGCATCCCGCCCATCGACCCGCCGACCACGGCCTCCAATGTTTCGATGCCCAGATGGTTCAGCAAAAGCGCCTGCGCACGGACCATGTCGGCGATAGTGATAACGGGAAAACCCATCGCATAAGGCGCGGCCGTTGCCGGATCGATGCTGGCAGGGCCAGATGACCCCATGCAGCTGCCCAAAACATTTATGCTGATGATGCAATGGCGCGCGGGGTCGATGGGCTTGCCGGGACCAACCATCCGCGTCCACCAGCCTGCTTTGCCCGTAACGGGATGGTTTGATGCCACATATTGGTCACCGGTCAGCGCGTGGCAAATCAGGATGGCGTTGGATTTGTCGGCGTTCAATGTACCATAAGTTTCATAGGCAAAGTCGACAGGCGCAAACTCTACACCGCTGTCGAGCTGAACTGGCCCAAGCAACTGTGTCTTTCTATCCAGACCGAAACGCGTATCATTCTGCATGCTGACCGCCATATCAGCGGTTTCGTGCGAAACAACAGAAACTCGCAAAAGAAGTGTTAGGGTCAGGACCACTTAAATATTTAAGTGGTCCTGACCCTAGTGCGTTGGCGACACGTTGCGCTTCGGCGCTGCCGCCGCTATGGCCGCGGGCATGAACACACCCATAGCCAAACCATGGATTGAAGCGATCAGCGCCTACACCCCCGGCAAAGCAAAGTCGGACGATGGCCGCGTGCTGATTAAATTATCAGCGAATGAAAACCCTTTGGGGTGCAGTGCTGACGCGTCGGCGGCACTGGTGAACAAAAGCGCTTCTTTGGCCCGCTATCCTGACCCGGGCTGCAGTGCTTTGCGCGAAGCATTGGGCGCGGCCTATGAGATTGATAGCGACCAAATCGTCTGCGGCACGGGTTCGGATGAACTGCTGAACCTCATTGCCATGGGCTATGCAGGCGCAGGCGATGATATCATTTATGTCCGCTATGGTTTCTCGGTCTATGACATTGCGGCCCGCAAAGCGGCGGCCAATGTGATTGTCGCGCCGGACAAGGATTATGGCACCGATGTCGATGCCCTGCTGGCGCTGGTGACCGACAAAACGCGCGTGGTCTTTGTGGCGAACCCCAATAATCCGACGGGCACATATACCGACGACAGCGAAATTGTGCGGCTGCATGCGGGCTTGCCGAGCAATTGTGTGCTCGTGCTGGACCAAGCGTATGGCGAATATCTTGAAGATGACGGTCCCGCCGCAATGGAACTGGCGCGCCGCCACGACAATGTCCTGATCACCCGGACTTTCTCTAAAATTTACGGCCTCGCGGCAGAACGCATTGGTTGGTGCTATGGCCATGCTGGCCTTATCGCGACGCTCAACCGCGTGCGTGCGCCGTTCAATGTGACAGCCGCGGGACAGGCAGCGGCTATCGCTGCGCTTGCGGACACAGATTTCGTGATGCGTAGCCGTCAGCATAATGCCGAATGGCGCGACTGGATGGCCGCAGAATTTGCTGCGTTATCCAACCATGGATTGCAGGTCATTCCCTCCTGGGCCAACTTTTTGATGGTCTTGTTTGAAGGTGCATGCAGCGCAGAGACAGCGTTTAACGCACTCATGGCCGAAGGCTATATCGTGCGCTGGTTGCCGGGGCAGGGGCTTGGCAACGGCCTGCGCGTCACCATCGGTACCGAAGAGGAAAATCGCGGCATTATGTCGGCCTTGCGCCATATCCTGGACGCGAACGCGTAATGTTACCCTTTGCGCGCCTGACAATCATTGGCCTGGGTCTCATTGGCTCATCGGTCGCGCGCGCGGTCCGGGCGCAGATGCCCGCGGTGCGGATCACCGGGCATGACGCGGACCCGGCTGTGCGTGAACGCGCGGTTGCGCTGGGTATCTGCGACGATGTGACGGACACCTCGGGCGCGGCGGTGCTGGACGCTGACCTTGTCATATTGTGCGTGCCCGTTGGCGCGATGGGCGCGGTGGCTGCGGAATTTGCCGCCGACCTGCCTGCCGATGTGATTGTCAGCGATGTCGGTTCCTGCAAGCAAAGCGTGGCAGAGGCGCTCGGCGCGGTGCTGCCGAACGCAATCATCATTCCCGCCCATCCGGTAGCGGGCACCGAAAAAAGCGGTCCCGATGCGGGTTTCTCGACCTTGTTCAAGGGCCGCTGGTGCATATTAACGCCGCCCGAAAATGCGCCCGAGGCCGCTATTGAGCGGCTGCGCATTTTTTGGCAGCAGCTTGGCGCCGATGTTGAGATTATGGATGCCCGCCATCATGACATGGTCCTTGCCGTCACTAGCCATTTGCCGCATTTGATCGCCTACACCATCGTTGGCACAGCTGATGATTTGGAAGGCGTGACACAAAGCGAGGTCATCAAATATTCCGCCGGTGGTTTCCGGGATTTTACGCGTATCGCCGCGTCCGACCCCGTGATGTGGCGCGATGTGTTTTTGTCCAACAAGGACGCTGTCCTTGAAATGCTTCAGCGTTTTTCGGAAGATTTAAGCGCCCTGCAACGCGCGATCCGGTACGATAAAGGCGATGAGCTTGAGGCGTTATTTGCCCGCACCCGCAATATCCGGCGGTCGATTGTTGAACAGGGCCAGGATGATGACGCGCCCGATTTCGGACGCAAGCATTAAGCCGTCACACGTTCAACGCGTTAATGGCCGCATGCACGCGCGCCTCAATTTCCGCGCGCGGTAGGCCCGTGGGAAGTTCTTCCCCCACCTTGTAGGTAATCGTCCCTGATTTCCAGATACCCGCTTTGCGCGGGCTTAACGTGCCGCTGTCCACCGCAATGGGCACAACGGGTAGGTTGATAAGCTTATACAGTCCCGCAAAGCCCGACTGCAATGGCGGCCGGTGGCCGGGGGCAACGCGGGTACCTTCGGGGAAGATCACAATTGGTCGTCCGTCGGCGATCATTTTTTTGGCGAGAACCAGCATGGCCCGCAGCGCCGCCGCGCCACCATTGCGGTCAACAGGGATCATGCCATAGGCCCGTGCGGCTGGGCCCCAAAAGGGAATGTCGAATAGCTCTTTTTTCGTCACCACCGCGGGTTTGCGAAACATGCGAGGCATGTCGATGGTTTCAAACATGCTTTCATGCTTGATAGCATAGAGAACGGGCTTTTGCGGCAATGCGCCCTCAATCTTGATGTTGATGCCCAATATCCGGCGGTAGCAGGTATATTGCCAGCGCGACCAGCCACGCACGGCCCACTGCATCAGCGGGATGGAGAACCATTGTGCCAAGAATGCGGTCACGACAAAAAACACCGATATGGTGTAAAATATCACGATGTACACAGCAGACCGGATGACTGCCATCATGGCTTAAAGCCCAAGAAGCGACGCGACAGCGCGCAACCAATATTTATTATATTCTTTGAACAAGCCGCCAAGCGACGGTTGTGTCGACACTGCGTCATTGGTGACGGTGATACCATTGGGCAAGGCCCGGTCCAATTCAAAGCGTGCGCGGCGCATGTGCCAATCATGCGTAACAAGTCGAATGCTGCGCATATTGTTCCGCTTTGCCCATGCCGCCGTTTCTAACGCATTGGAGCGCGTGTCTACCGATTGGAAACCCAGCGCAATGCAGCATTCGAAATATTTGGCAGATTTTGGGTATTGTGCCTCAAGCTCAGGCGGCTTCACATCGCGGTCTACACCCGAAATCAGCAATTTTTTGGACTTGCCCGATTCCAATATTTCAAGGCCGCGATCAATTCTGTCGGCGCCACCTGTCAGCACGACAACGCAATCGGTTGGCGTGATGGACGCTGGCTGCGGCAACAGCAATGCAAACCAGGCAAAACCCAGCATCCAAATTAACAATAGGAAAGCGATAGAGCGACTGATCATAAATTCTTCTTTAACACAGTAACCACCGTGAAGCACGATTTAAGCATAGCAAGCGTCTTCACAGCAAGCGGAATGCGCGCACGGGTGACCCAGCCCGATACCGATATTGCAAGGCTGCGATTTGGTTGAAGTCCCAGCCTGTCAAACGCCTATATGTGCAACATCGCAGCGATAAATGGCATAAAGGCAGGACGGGTTAAGGGCTATTCCTGGTCGAGTCATCAACCGAAAACGCGTCGTCCACAGCATTTTTCACCAGCAGGGTTGCAAGTCACAAGATGCTGCTGTTTAGTCTTTTCCATGCTGCTTGTTTGCCCTTCCTGCCGCACACGTTACAATGTTCCTGACAATGCCGTTGGTGTTGATGGCCGCCAAGTACGCTGCGCCAATTGCAAGCATGCATGGTTTCAAGAAGCGGCGGCTCCCCCGACGGCGCCAACACCCTCCATCCCCGCCCCCGCCGAACCGAGCGATCCGGCGCCCACTGTCGCCCTGCCAGAGGCTGCTGCTCCCGCACAAATGCCACCAGCAGGTGCAGAGCCGGCAGAAAGCGCCCCAGCCCCCGCTCCACGATTCAGGGTTGCAGACACGGATACGGATGACGCGCAGCCCGATTTCCCTCGATTTGCGCCCGAGCGTGCGGCCACGCCTGATCCGGCCCCTGTATATGTCGACCCGTCGTTAAGTGCAGGTAAATGGGCCGAAACAGAACCAAAGCAAAGCCGTTTTGCGCATGAACCACCGTTCAATCAACGCCGCAGCCCTGCGAAAATATGGACTTTGGTTGCTATCATCTTCGCGCTGACGGTCACCTTCACTGGCACGGCTATTTCCTATTTTGGTATGCCAAATATCGGTTTTTCCAGCACAACAGACGAACCCGACCTGACAATCGTACTTAACGAAAATCTGGAACTGAACCAGCGTGAAGACGGCACACCTTATTTTATCGCCAGCGGCAGCATAGTGAACCCGACCGGGGTGCAGCAAAATGTGCCCGACATGTTGGTAACGCTAAAGGATGCCAGTGGCAGACCGGTTTACAGTTGGAAAATGAAAGCAAAGGCAAGCACGCTTGCGCCCGGCGCAAAGGTCGATTTTAGCGAGGCGCGGCTTGACGTTCCATTGGCCGCCAAGCAGATCAGCGTCGGCTGGGTGCTTTCGGGCGATTAACCCCGCCCCGCACAAAGGCCACTTGAACTCACCGGCGCTGTTGGCTATGCGAGCCTCGGCCGAAGCGCCATATGCCGCCTTAGCTCAGTTGGTAGAGCATCGCATTCGTAATGTGTTGGCGAACACCCTATTTTTCCCAGAAATGCAGTACTTACAGTGATTTAGACACGCTTGCTGTTGTATAGTTTTTACTATACAACAATTTCATGAGCAAAGGCATTGTAAACGCTAGCCAAAGTCGTGTTGACCCGACAATGCGTGACCGCACGCAGCCAATCCCAAGTTCGCTACAGAAGGTGACGGGGTTCGGTACGCTCACGATTTACAGAATGGCAGCGTCTCCATTCTGGTATGCGCGCTATTATGAGGACGGAAAAATCGTTCGTCGTAGTTTGAAGGTTGCTGACAAAAAGGAAGCGATCAAAGCTGCCAAGAAGGTCTTTGTGGATCTCAAGCATCGCAAGATGAACAATCTGCCGTTCACAAAAACGAGTGGCTTTGAAGTTTGCGCTCGTGGTCTTGCCAAAGAGAATGATGCACGGTTCAAGCGTGGTGAATTATCAAAGCAGAAGATTAGTTATGACGCAGGGCGACTGGAAGCTGACTTGCTACCGCACTTTGGAAAGTATGAGATTGCGGACATAGATTACAGCGTCATCAGCGATTACATCAACAAGCTCAGTACTCCAGATCGTCCGCTTACGATCAACACCCTCAAGATACATCTGTCGCATATCAAGACGATATTAAAGTACGCTCAGCGAGTTGGAGTGATAACTGGGCTTCCAGCGTTCCCGCGTCTCAAAACGACTGACACAGCCCGTCCTTGGTTCAACAGCAAAGAGTATAGTACGCTTCATTCCGTCTGTAGGTCACGCATTGGCACGAAAATACGGGTAGATACAAAGGCTGGAAAGTTCCTGCGCAATGTCGAGATTACACAAGATGTGTATGATCTCATCATCTTCATGACGAACGCGTTCATTCGTCCAACTGACATTAAGGTACTTCAGCATAAGCATGTTGCGATTATTCGCGGCAAGGACACTTATCTGCGTCTGACTCATCCACCGACAAAGGGTCATGGAAGCCCAGTAGTGACGCTCAAACGAGCGGTTGAGGTGTATGATAAGTTATTGGAGCGTCAAAAGGCAGAAGGCTTTGGGAAGCCAGATGACTATCTGTTTTGTCCACAGCAGTTGAACCGTGATTATGCATTGCGGGATATCACACGGCAGTTTGATCAAGTGCTTAAGGTCGCTGGGTTAAAAACAGGTCCAAACGGTGATGCAAGGACGCTCTATAGCTTGAGGCATACATGTATCATGTTCCGCATGATACATGGAGAAGGCATTGATCTGCTTACAATTGCCCGCAGCGCACGAACCTCTGTCGAGATGATAGATCGGTTCTATGCCAAGCATCTCACTGCCGAGATGAATATTGCTCAATTACAGAGCGGCGCCATCGACGATTGAAGATGTAGGTGGGTCAAAAAAAGGCTGGGAAATCGGGCGCATTCCCGCTAATGGAAGCGCCATTGCCGCTTTAGCTCAGTTGGTAGAGCACTTCATTCGTAATGAAGGGGTCGTAGGTTCGAATCCTATAAGCGGCACCATTTTTTCTCAATAAATCAATATGGTTTTGGAAAAATAAGCGAAACTCAGCACCGTTTTTGTTGTAT
>NZ_CAMAYF010000012.1 GCF_945862485.1 Sphingorhabdus sp. EL138 | reverse complement strand
AGCTTCCGCTTCCGCGCCAGTGCCGCAGCGCCCAAAAACAGAAAGGAAAAACCAACCTCTTGACCCAAAACCCGCTACGCGGGATATAACAACCACCCGGGTCACTTCTCAGTGAAAATAACGGGTCACTTCTCAACGACAATCAACAGCCCAAGGCCGAAATCTTGAAAAAGCTCGCCGAGACTATCATAGGGCGGATCTGCAGCCTTCAGGTCCCAGTCGAGCGGCATAAAATTGAGAGGAGAATTTTGATCGTCTCCGCGAATTTGTAGGACGAGAGTTCGGCTCTGTTGCTCTAAGCCGTCCGGATGCAGTTCGACGAACTGGCCTGCGTGGCCCCCTCCGTGTTGTGGTGGAAACTCAATCAATCCATTGGGTGAATTGAGGTTTCCCTTAAGAATATCCTCGATGAACTCGCGTTGGGACTTCTCGATTTGTGCAAGCGGAAATGTCTCGGCAATCACTCCGTTCCACTCAAAACGCCTGTAGGCGACATCCAAACCCTGCAAAGTAAGTCGCAGTCGAGCCTTAACGACGATCTGGCGGCCCTGTCGGGTCCACGACACATAAGCTACAGTAGGAACCATAGCGTCTGCGAACGACTCCGTTGCTTTGAAAAACGCATCGACAGCATCGACATTCATCAATTTACGGTAAGGCCATCTATTAAGTTTGACAACAAGAGTTGGGTTCCTACCAAGCAACCATCCGCGTTTAAGGTATTAGACTGTAGCACCCGGCTTTTGCGGCAACTAGCATCCGGTTCGCATTTGCACAAAAACTGCGAATTTGACATATGGAAGGTCCCTTATCGTCAGCCCCTTTTAAAAACTTCTCCCTAGGGTCGACGTCGTTCGGCCCATTATGTCGAGCTATGAAAGTTCTATTGTGAGGCCGGGATTTTTTAACATAACCCTCGATAGCGCACAATTACGAGGTGTGCATAAAGGCGATTCTCAAGCTATCTGTTGTCATTCCCAACAAACGGGTCGCACCAGAGAAACGGCGGGTTCGTCGAAATCCGCCGTTTCTATGCTTCTGTTAAACAGTCCTCAACAACCGTTACATAAGTCCTGCGTAGGTCAAATTTCCCAATCGTGTCCCTCATGTGGGAACAGAGCGTGTTTGCACTAACATGTCGACGACGGAAGGATCGGCGAGAGTTGAGATGTCGCCCAAGTTGGAAACATCACCCTCGGCAATCTTGCGCAATATGCGGCGCATGATTTTGCCGGAACGCGTTTTGGGAAGTCCGGGGGCAAAATGGATGACATCCGGAGTGGCAATGGGACCAATTTCATGGCGGACCCATTTAACAAGTTCGGCGCGAACCTCCGGTGCCTCCGCTTCATTCGCGTTCAACGTGACATAAGCGTAAATGCCTTGTCCCTTTATATCATGGGGAAAGCCGACAACCGCCGCCTCCGCCACCTTGGTATGGGCAACGAGAGCGCTTTCGACCTCAGCGGTACCCATGCGGTGGCCCGATACGTTGATAACGTCATCCACTCGGCCAGTGATCCAATAATAACCGTCCGCATCCCGCCGGCAGCCATCGCCAGTGAAATATTTGCCGGGATAGGTCGTAAAATAGGTCTGGAAAAACCGCTCATGATCGCCCCAGACAGAGCGCATCTGGCCCGGCCAGCTATCGGTCATGCACAAATTGCCATCGGTCGCGCCGTCGAGCACCTTGCCATCTGCATCGACAATCGCTGGCTGCACGCCGAACATGGGTTTTGACGCTGCGCCCGGCTTAAGCGCATGCGCGCCGGGTAAAGGCGTCATCATCGTCGCGCCGGTTTCGGTCTGCCAATAGGTGTCGACAATTGGGCACCGTCCTTCGCCCACCACATGATAATACCACTCCCATGCCTCGGGATTAATCGGCTCGCCGACCGACCCAAGTAGCTGCAGCGAACTGCGCGAGGTTTTCTTCACCCATCCATCGCCTTCGCGCATCAGTGAACGCAAGGCCGTTGGCGCGCCGTAGAAAATATTGACTTGGTGCCGGTCAACAATTTGCCAGAAACGGCTGTGGTCGGGGTAATTGGGCACGCCTTCAAACATGACGGTTGTCGCCCCATTCGCGAGCGGGCCGTAGACGACATAGCTATGTCCCGTGACCCAGCCAATGTCGGCGGCACACCAATAGACCTCGCCCGGCGTGTAGTTGAACACATAATGGTGAGTCATCGTTGCCCACACCAGATATCCGCCAGTCGTGTGCAGCACGCCCTTTGGCTTTCCCGTTGAGCCCGACGTGTACAGAATAAAAAGCGGATCTTCTGCGCCCATCACTTCTGGTTCGCAATCGCTGGGGACTTTTGTGCGCGCCTCGTGATACCAAGCATCCCGGTCGCCCTGCATTTCAATGTCGTTTCCGACATGGCGGACGACAAGGCATGCCTTGACCGACGTGCAATGTGTCAGCGCCTCATCAACATTCTGCTTAAGCTGAACCAGCTTGCCGCCGCGCATGCCAGCGTCAGCCGTGATGACAATGTTGGAATCACAATCTTGAATACGACCCGCCAGTGCATCGGGGGAAAATCCGCCAAATACGATGGAATGGATGGCACCAATGCGGGTGCACGCAAGCATGGCCATCGCGGCTTCCGGGATCATCGGCATATAGATGGTAATACGGTCGCCCTTGCGTGCGCCCAATTCTTTTAAGGCGTTCGCCATCAGGCAAACTTCGGCATGCAATTCGCCAAAACTGATCCGCCGTTGCTGCGAAGGATCATCACCTTCCCAGATGATCGCGATATCGTCTTTGCGGTCTGGCAGATGGCGATCAATGCAGTTTACAGAGACATTCAACGCACCATCTTCAAACCATTTGATACCGAAATCGGTTTCGTTGAAGCTTGTGTTCTTCACTTTGGTGAAAGGCGTCATCCAGTCGAGGCGCTTGGCCTCCTCTCGCCAGAATGTATCCGGGTCACTGACCGATTGGGCATAAGCAGCGTCATAACGTTCGGACGTAATAAACGCCTTTTTCTTCCATTCAGCCGAAACAGGATAGATTTCCGCCATTTTGCCCTCCAAATCTTTCATGTTCTATTGCGATTATAAGGAGCTGAGGCAAATTATTTTGGTCAGCTATTGTGACCGAAATTAAGTCATCTTGCGCAGTCTTAACTTCCATAGAACCGAGATATTAGACATTCGCATTGCAGTGCTCTAGCGCGCCCGATGCACGCGCAATTTAACGAGTGCATTTACAAACGAGCCCTGCCATAGCTCTCAAATGCATTTATCAGATTGCCATAACGTGAATGACTTCAGGTTGTTAGCAAAGCGGCGGCTTCCGGCGCCGATATTCAATTATATCGACGGGGCAGCAGATGACGAGCGGACGAAGGACCGCAACACAAATGCTTTTGACAGTTGCGACCTCGTCCCGAACGTTCTTGCTGGCGTGTCTGAAATCGACATGGGTGCAACAGTCATGGGAAAACGCATTTCGATGCCGCTCATGTTGTCACCCACGGCATTGCAGCGCCTTTTTCATTGGCAGGGTGAGCGTGCCGTTGCTGCGACAGCGCAGGAATTGAATACATGGTTTGGGATATCTTCACTTGCGACCGTAAGCATTGAAGAAGTCGGCGAGACCATCACTTCACCGAAGTTATTCCAGCTCTACATCCACAAAGACAAAGGGCTGAACGCATCGATGATCGAACGCTGCAAGGCGGCGAAGTTCGATGCGATTGCGCTGACCGTTGATACCATCGTTTCGGGCAACCGCGAACGTTGCCTGCGTAGCGGGTTTACCTCTCCACCGCGTTTTACGCCCGCCTCGGTATTAAGCTATGCCATCCACCCGATGTGGGCGCTGAATTATATCTTTCGCGAGAAATTCGCGCTTCCCAATTTGCAGACTCATGTCGATGCCGGCACCAATGTCGCGGTGTCGGTCGCCGAATATTTCAACACAATGCTTGATACGTCAATGGACTGGAAAATGGCCGAAAAGGTCAGGTCGGATTGGGGCGGTCAGTTTTGCCTGAAAGGCATCATGTCCGTAGACGATGCGAAACGGGCCGTTGATATTGGCGCGACCGCGATCATGGTTTCCAACCATGGCGGTCGGCAATTGGATGGCTCGCGTTCGCCTTTTGACCAGATTGCCGAAATCGCCGACGCCGTTGGCGGCAAAATCGACATCATCTGCGATGGCGGTGTGCAACGCGGAAGCCATGTCCTGAAAGCGCTCGCCGCTGGCGCGACAGCTTGTTCCGGCGGGCGATTATATCTGTATGCGTTGGCCGCCGCAGGTGAACCTGGCGTGCGACGCATAGTGGGCAAACTGCGTGACGAAATCGAACGCGATATGAAGTTAATGGGCGTCCGGTCAGTTGCCTCGCTCAATCAATCAATGTTACGTTGGCGCTAAGTCAATACTGAGCAAGCCGGAAACTTCACTGGTCACGGCGATACCGTATCTCAGGTCTTCAGAATAACCGACCCGCCGTTCGCGCCCAAACCTAAAACTGCTGACATGCCTATCGTCGCATCGGGGACTTGATGCCCTTCTGCCTCTCCGCGAAGTTGCCACGTAAGTTCGCATATCTGAAGAACCGCCTGCGCAGTCGTTGCTTCGCCAAAAGACAAAAAGCCCCCACTAGGGTTCACCGATATCTGGCCACCGATTTCAAGCTTGCCATTGTCGAGCATCCAGTCGCCTTGGCCGGGTTCATAAAAACCAAAAAGCTCGGGCCAGGATAGCAAGTGCCAGACTGTATTGTCTGCCATTTCTAATACATCAACGTCCTCTGGCCCAATTCCTGCCATTTCACATGCGCTATTTACGGCATTTACAACCTCACTGGTGTGAGAGACATTAGGTAAAACGTTAGTCGATACCGTCGGAATACGACGCGCCGGGTCACCAAACTCGCCGGTAGCGATTGCACAGCCCGCAACCTCCACTGGCTTGCGCCCAGTTTTCCTAGTATATTCTTCTGTACCCAAAATGACTGCTGCGGCGCCGTCACTCACTGGACAAATTTCAAGAAGATGCAGCGGATCGGCAACCATTGGTGATGCCAGTACTTCTTCGATGCTAGTGGCTGCGCGAAAGCGCGCGAGACGGTTGCCACTTGCGTTCTTTCGCATCATGACCGCGGCCCGAGCTAAGGTCTCATCGCTGGTCCCAAAATCAAATTTACGTCTATTGGCTTCGATAGCCCAGTAGGCTGGGTTTGTTGCGCCCATAGCCACCCAACGCAGATAATCGCTGTCGCTAATGTCATCAGGACTACCGGGTGGCCGCGGGATAAAGCCCTTAGGCATTCGTTCAGCACCCAAAACCGCAACAACGTCATGCTGCCCGCTCGCAATCAACGCATATGCTGTTTGAAATGCCACTGCTCCGGCAGCACACGCACCGCCAACATTAATGCATGGAATACCTTGCTCAGCCACCGACTGAACAACTTCATTCGCGTGAAGCCCCCAGCCCATGCCTCCCTCAAACCGAGAACTCGCGGCAACAAGCCCTTGAATCTCGGGCCAAGCTAACGACGCATCTGCGAGCGCCAAATTCATGGCTTCATGTGCGAGTTGAAGCTGTGGCTTATCTGGCCATTTCCCCCACGGATGTGCCCCTGCGCCTAATACATAAACTGACCTTGTCATGCTGCCCCTGCCCTTTCCGCTGGCGCAAATTTATAGGTCAGTTTTTCACCAATTTCGGCATCAGAATACAGCGGCTCGACTACAAGTTTGAGTGTCATCCCGATGGCTATCTCGTCTAACTTTATGCCTGTCAGCATGCCCATTACTTGTAACCCATCACCCAGATCGACAAGGCCCAAAGCATACGGCGACCAGTGATCCATCCGAAACAAAGGTGGCGGCTGATATCTCTGCACGGTATAGCTATAAAGGGTGCCGCCATGGGGCAAGAATGTCTGCTCAACCGATTTGTCCCGGCATTTAGGGTTTCGACAACTTAGTGCTTGCGGGAAATAAATCGTGTTGCAGGCATGGCACTGCGAACCGATCAGTTTTGGAGTTCCCGCGACAATTTCGAACAAGCCTTCCACGATTGGAGTGCTCGCGTGTTGTTGCGCCATCATAGCGACAGAATATCCCGCGTTTCGCGAAAATAATGTGTTCCGTTTTCAACGTCAGTGACGTTCACTTCGTGCCGTACATACCGCCTTCCGCGCTTTTCATATTTATCCGTTGCCCGGGTCGCGATCCTCACGGTCGCGCCAACGGGAATGGGCGCTAGAATCTCGGAATCGTGAAATGTATGTATGGAACCTATCGCAAACGGTTTGTTATGGTCAAATTGCACAGACAAAACGAAATGCGAAACCAGAACCGGCGGTACAATAGCACCGCCGAACGGGGACTCACCTTTGATATGCCATGTGTTCATTTTCCATGCTTCATACCACGGATTGAAGTCCTCCACAGCGTCAGCATACAGGATGACCAACTCGGGCGTTATATGGAGTTCTCGGGATAGCTCATCACCAATCTCAACCATATCCCAATAGGTTTGAGACCCTTGCTCTAGGCTATCAATGAATTCGCGCGTCTGCTCTATTTGTATATCGCTCAACGGACGAAGGGCGTCAGTTCGGATTGTCTCGGCTTGCATCATTCGTTCCCTTGCTTAATTCAAACACCAACATCGACTTCCACCCAGCCGACTGTTTTCTTTTCGCCCGCTTCATTCTCGCTCCAAATATCGACCGTGAACCTGAACCCATTGCCTTTAGGCGTCTTTTCTCTGACTACGCCATGCGTAACGATGACTTCGTTAGCCAGCGTAGACGCCACATATTTGCAAACCATGCGGGCATTGCTGAACATCTGAGCACCGAAGTGATTCACACACATTTCGGCCAGATAGGCCGAGGACATTTCTCCCGTTTGGATCGGTGCAGAAAGACCCGTTGTGGCAGCGTAAACAGGATCCCAGTGGTTCGGATTAAATCGACCCCAAAGACGCGAACCCATCAACTGAATTACGGCCTTTTTCTTAATGCTCTGAAGCTTGTACCCGACTGGCGTGTCGCGCGTAACCAGTAAGGAATTCAGCACGTCGGTGCGACTCATCAGGTGCCTCCTATTCTGCATTTGTGCAGCAAGATTAGATTCGTTTCTGACTTAAAGATGTATCAAGCAATCACTTTCGTCAACACTATTGTTGAAAATGCTGCGATGTTAGTGCAAACACTGTAACCTGGTTGTCTGCGACAACTATATCGGCTGAATCGCTGATTGCGCAAGGCACCGGAATAATGGCAGTACGGTAAACGTCCTGACAAATTCGTGATGTTGGGGCCGCGCTTGCAGATGCGAGTATAAGATGGAAACTAGAGACGATTATGAAACCAGTGAGCAACATCGGGAAACGCCGCAAACTTGCAAAAGACGATTCCAGCGCTTCATATGAAGCGCGTCGAAAAGAAATAGCCGAAGCCTCTATACGCGTTTTCAACCGGTTAGGTTTTAAGGGCGCCAGCATCAGTGCGATAGCAGCGGAACTCGATATCGATAGAGCGTCACTCTATTACTATTTTTCATCAAAGGAGGAGCTGTTTGATGAGCTTGTGCGGACCGTGGTCGAACGCAACCTCGAACTCATCAAACAAATAGAATCAAGCGGCGTCAGCCCTCGCCGCAAATTGCGCGACTTGGTCAATACATTGATGACCTCCTACGGAGACAATTACCCCCTGTTTTACATATATATTCGCGAAAACCTCAGCCATGTGAGCGATGCACGCACTGAATGGTCAAAGTCTATGCGCAAAATCAATGCCGAGACCGTTGATGCGGTCATTTCAATCATAGAAGAGGGCTATGCCGATAACAGCCTACGTAAAGTGGGATCATCTCGTGTCGTTGCATATGGTATATTAGGCATCGTCGGGTGGACCCATCGCTGGTTCCGGCCCGATCGAAGCGATGTCAGTGCAGAAGAAATCGGCAAAACCTATGCCGAACTGTTGCTGGCTGGGCTCGAAAGTCCTTACGGACCTTAGCCAGTTAAGCGTTTGCCATTTTTGCAAAGTTCATAACCTTGGCCTGCGTAAATTCGAGCAAGCCATGCATCCCCATTTCGATACCGACGCCTGACATTTTCGCTCCGGCGAAGGGGGTATCAGGACCGATGTCTCCGTGTTTGTTGATCCACACGGTGCCGGAATCGAGCCGCGCAGCAACTGCGCCGGCTTTTTCGCTGTCCGACGACCAAACCGAATTGCCAAGGCCAAAACTACTATCGTTCGCGCGTGCGACAACGTCATCCACGTCTGAAAAGCGCATAACCGGCAAAACCGGGCCAAATTGTTCGTCGGTAACCAGGCGCGCATTGTCCGAAATATCACGCACGATTGTGGGATTAATGAAGTACCCCTGACCGTCGGGGCTGTCACCCCCTGCGATTATTGTTCCTTCGGCTCGTGTTTCCTCGATCAGGGCTTTCAGCTTGTCGAATTGAACACGGTTTTGCACAGGACCAAGCTGTGTGCCCTGTTGCGAGCCCGGTCCGACAATAGCTGCTTTTGCAATTTCAGCGAGTTTCGCGCAGATGGCGTCATACTTGCTGTCATGCACATACAAACGCTTTAGCGCGATACAAACTTGACCATTGTTCATGAAGGCCGAATCGAACAGTTGCTGTGAGACTGTATCTGGATCACAGTCGTCGAGAACGATGCCGGAATCATTCCCGCCAAGTTCCAATGTCATTCGCTTGAGCGTACCGGAGCCTGACGACATGACCTTCATGCCTGTACTGGTCGATCCCGTGAAGCTGACTTTACGTACCATCGGATGACTCGTGAGCACATCTCCAAGGTCATTCTTGTCGGTCACAATGTTCACTGTGCCTGCTGGAACGATATCCCTCCAAAGTGCTGCGATTTGCAATGTCGCCAGCGGCGTAGTAGCAGCTGGCTTTACTACCACGGTGTTCCCCGTAATTAACGCTGCGCCGACCTTATTTACTGCGGTAAGCACAGGAAAATTCCACGGCACGATCGCAGCAACCACACCAAGCGGGCGGCGGTGTAGTTCGATCCGCCGAGTTTCGCTGTCTTCAATCAACTCGACAGGAATTTCCAGCCCAGCATAATAGCGCAGAAAATAAGCGGCCCCGCCGACCTCGCCTTGCGCATCGGCCGTTGGTTTTCCTTGTTCACGAGTCAGCGTACGGGCAATGGATTCGATATTCGCCTCAATGGCTTCAGCCATTTTAATGAGCACAGCACGGCGCTCATCGATCGACGTCGCGGACCAGGCTGGGAACGCGGCCGCGGCAGCGGTTACGGCATCTTCAATTTCTTCACGCGATGCACAGGCACAGACCGCAAACACTTCTTCGGTCGCCGGATCAACAACATCAACCGTTCGGCTACCGCCCATCATTTTACCGTTCACCAGCATGTCGTAGCGCGCTTCCATCACAAACTCTCCTAATCCGGTATCTATCAGATGCCCTTGGTCGCCAGGACTTTCGCTCGACCAGCAACATAGGCGCGGGTAGCCTCCACATCTTCACGCGACAGCCATTTGCTGAAGCCAACCATACCATTGTCCTTCAGTATTCCATCATGGACCACTTCTTGCCACAATTTCTGGTCAGCCAGTACCGGCGAGCGACGCAGATCCGGCAAGACGCCGGAAGATCGTGCTGTGCCTCCATGGCATACAGAACAGGTGGTCTCGAAAATTTGTGCCCCCTTGGCGACGGTAGCAGTGGACCATTTGTCCTTCACGACAACCGCCGGACCGGGATCCATACGTTCTACCTTATATGGTGCCTTCCCGCCGATCGCGAATACCAGCAGTCGACCATTGGGCCGTGGTCCCATATTTTCTGTGAAGGGGCTAGCGACGCCATAGCCACCACCATAACCGACCATCACCGCAACATATTGCTTGCCGTTAACCGAGTAGCTAACCGGAGGTGCTACGATCCCAATCTTACTGTCAAATGACCACAGTTTCTTGCCGCTGGTTGCGTTAAATGCATTAAACTCGCCTTTGGCATTGCCTTGGAAAACTAAGCCGCCAGCAGTTGCCAGCACGCCACCGTTCCAAGGACCACCATGGTCGACCCGCCACATTTCCTTTTGCTTTATGGGATCCCAAGCAATCAAGACGCCTTTCAGAATCGCACGGATGGCTTTCAGTCCAGCCTCGTCGTCAGGTAGGGTATTAATTGCTAGGTTCACGCCAAGGTTCCAACCCCCTTCTCGACCGACAAATGGCGCATCAGATTGGTAAGCCATCGGCACTTCCTGTGCGGGAATATATACCAGATTGGTCTTCGGGCTGAACGCCATAGGCTGCCAGTTGTGGGCGCCGTGGCCTGAGGGATTAGCTACGAAAGGTCCATTTTCATAACGTGCACCTGGCATCTCTATAGGTCTGCCGGTTTTCATATCCACGCCCGAAGTCCAATTTTGCGGTACAAAATTCTTCGCCGAAACGAGTTTGCCGTTGCTTCGGTCTATAACGTAGAAAAAGCCATTTTTCGGTGCTTGCATCATGACCTTGCGATCAGCCCCACCAATTTTCAACGATGCGAGGATGATCGGCTGTGTCTGTGTGAAATCCCAAGTTTCGGCGGGTGTTCCTTGGTAATGCCATTTATATTTGCCCGTATCGGCATCAAGCGCAACCACAGACGACAGGAACAGATTGTCGCCCTTTCCATTCGAACGGACACGGTGATCCCATGGTGATCCATTGCCCACGCCGATAAGGACTTGATTGAAATCCTTGTCGTAAACAATTGCGTCCCATACGGTGCCGCCGCCACCAAATTTGGTGTAATCGCCATCCCAAGTGCCTTGCATTTTGGCGATAATATCATCGGACGCCGCTCCGTCAGGCTTGGCGCCTTTCGCCGGCGGAACCGTATAAAAGCGCCACGCCTGCTTACCCGTTTCTGCGTCGTATGCAGACACATAACCACGGACACCATATTCACCGCCGCCGTTGCCAATAAGCACGCGGCCTTTGACGATTCGAGGTGCGCCCGTGATCGTATAAGGCTTGCTCTGGTCAACGGTGACGACGGACCAAACAAGCTTGCCCGTCTTGGCATCAAGTGCAATCAGGCGCCCGTCCAACGTACCTGAATAAATTTTGCCATTATAAATTGCTGCGCCGCGATTGACGACATCACAGCAAGCCTTGAAACCTGTTTCCCCCGGTACTTTCGGATCATATTTCCACAGCAGCTTACCCGTGGTCGCATCAAGCGCATGAACCTTGGACCATGCAGTGGTTGTGTAGATTACCCCGTCTGCCACAAGCGGCGTGGCTTCTAACCCACGCGCCGTGTCAAACTCATGGGACCATTCAAGGCCGAGGCTGCTAGCCGTCTCAGCGTTTATTTCTTCCAGACCACTATAACGCTGTTCTTCGTAGGTACCGCCGTATGTCAGCCAGTTTTGGGTTTCGGAAGCCGCGCCGTCCAAGCGGGAAGTGTCTATCACGCCATCCTCATACCCGGACCCGCACGAAACCAAAAAAGCCATGGCTAAGACCACACAAAGCTTGCGCATAATTATCCGTCCTGTCTCAATTTACCTCGCCATAAGGAAAGACACCCGCGCAGAACTATCAGCGCGGGTGTCTCTTTAATCATCTAGAATTTTGCGGAGAGTTCCACTCCAAAGGTGCGCGGTGCTGCGCGAATTCGATAATCGCTACCATAGCTTCCTTCAACGTTGATCGCGTTTGGATAATAGAGTTTATCGGTCAGGTTTTTAACAAAGCCAGCAATAGTGAAGCTGTCGGTGGTATAGGAAATTCGCCCGTTAATCAGCCAATACGGGTCTTGCCCTTCACCTAGCGGCCCTCTACCGGAAAGCACAGAACTACCTTGAGGTCCCACATAGTCATAGGATCCAAAAACGTCGTAGTAGTAGCGTCCGGTGTAACTGGTGTCAGCATGAACCGTAAATGTTCCTGATTCCGTCTTGGCAACATCCCAGTCGATGCCAATATTTCCTGACGCTTTGCTGGCATAAGGAAACGGATTTCCGCCGACGTCAATTTTACCACCTGCTGTGGAAATGCAATTACCTACTTGAGGTGGCGTACCATTAATGGGCGCAGTCGGACACGAACCACTGTTGAAGCTGCTATCAAGATATCCAAAGCCAGCATTTAAGCGGATGTCATCTGTCACTGCAAAGATGAGTTCAGCGTCAAGACCCGTAAGTTTGCCGTCAAGGTTAATCAAGAATGTAACTGAGCTTGGATCGAGCAATTGCTGCTGTTGACCTGCATATTTATAATGAAACACTGAGGCGTTAAACTGGAGGCGGTTGTCAAAGAACCGGCTTTTCATGCCGACTTCAAAGGCGTCAACTTTTTCCGGTTCCACAAAGTAAACTTGCGCTGCGGACTGGAATGCAAGGCCATTATATGTTCCGCCACGATAGCCACGACTGTAGCTTGCGTAAAGAAGAACGTCGTCGTTGACCTTCCAGTCCAGGATTGCACGGCCTGTTAGCGCGTTTGAACCATCGCGGCGGTTAAGAGGCTTAATGCTTGCATCCAGCGCTGCGGAATCACCAATAAAGTATTTTTGGAAGACGCCGCCTGGAGCATAGTCTGATACAGTGTAAAGTCGTGGTGCACCGGTATCATCAAAAAATGTGGTGAGGGCGTCAAGATAAGCAAACTTATCTTTCGTGTAACGGAGCCCGGCGGTGAATTTTACACTCTCGGTAAGTTCGTAACTTGCTTCGCCATATATGGCTATCGATTTACGCTCTTGGGTATAGTCCTGCTTTGCCTTCAATGCAGTTGCTAAACCGGCTTCACGCCCAAGACCCGCTGGATTGAAGTAATTTTTGGGATTTCCAATAGCGGCGTTTACGTCGCTTAAGAAGCCGTAGAAGTCTGGCGTATTGTTTGTGACAATTTTATCCCAGCCGTAATAGACGCCGGCAATGGCTTTAAATCGATCCGCTGAAAAATCGAGGCGAAGATCTTGATTAAAGCTCTTGGACAATGAAGCGTACCCGATTGAGCACACATTATAAGGTGTGCCATCGCAATCAATACGTGGCAGCAATCCGTTTCGTGTCCTATCAAACCCAGTGATTGAAGTCAGGTTGACGCTGTCAGACAACTCAAATTTAGCATTCAGAACTGCGCCAAAGGTTTTTGTTTCGGCGGTACCAATTGAGTTACCCTCGATTTCCCTGGCAGAGAGACCCCGACCCTTCGCGCTATATGCAGGTGGCAGAAATCGGGTCAAATCGCGCCCATTGCCAAACAAAGTGCTGGCAAGTGGCGTGTAAAAAAAGCCAAAAGCAGAGTCTGCTAAGTTTATGGTGTCATCGGTCAGGGATGGCCCGTGATTTTGAGGCGAGTCTTGCCCGCCCACGGACTGAGCAACATAAGCTTTAAAATTGATGTCAATCGTTTCAGTGGGGACAAACCTGATTTGGCCACGAAGCCCCCAAGTTTCATGTCCGCCGGGCGAAATTCCAGCATTCTGGTCGCCGAATGCAACATTATCTGGGACATTAGGATTAGACTTGATCAAGCCTACCGGTTGGATATTTTTTACGTAAGGGTCGGAATTCACATAACTACCCGCAATGCGGATCCCCAGCTTATCCTCGACGGGCGTTACCTCAATCGCGCCAAGCGCGCTTATGCGATTGAATGAGCCGTATCCGATCGTCGCGTGCCCGTTGGAACCCGTTAAACGTGGCTTCCGTGTAATAAAGTTAATCGCACCACCGGTAGTGTTTCGGCCAAACAACGTTCCTTGCGGACCGCGAACAACTTCGACTTGCTCAAGGTCGTACAATTGTTGGCCATGACTTGCGCGAAATGACTGGTAAACTTCATCCACATACACCCCAACTGGCGAGGCCGCGTTAGAGTTGTATTCTGTGCCCACACCGATCCCGCGGACCGTGAAGTTGGGTTGCGTCTCGCCATAGGCAGAGCTGACCTGAAGGTTAGGAATAGAGTTGTTTAGGTCCGAGGTCGAAAAGACACCCTGCTTGGTTAGCTGCTCAGTCGTGATGGCAGTTATCGCGACCGGCACATCTTGAAGGTTTTCGTTGCGTTTGGTTGCCGTCACAATGATTTCGCCAAGGCCAGCTTGAGTGTCCGACGTGCTTTGTTCATTTTGTGCGTGTGCTGCGGTATTTATGGCCATCAGGCCAACCGCGGCAGCTGTGTACAATAACGTTCTGCTTTTCCTCATCTCGACTCCCTCTCCAACTAAGCTTGTTTTTCGGTGGCATATCGAGTCGCCACTCTTATCAACAGTAATGTAGCCAGATAAATTCTGGCTCGTCAACACCTCTGTTGCATAGGCTTAGAAAGCACGTGTCTTGGATAGGCACAACCGAATGCGTCAAGTCAAATTTCTATCAATTATAGCCTTTAAAGTATTGTTTATAAGTCATATTTTTAACATACTCGATTAGATCCAGACATTTCGATATTTCACTATGTCCAGTGACCAACTTATAAATATTATCAACGTATATGTTGACAATTTCATTTTTGCGGATAATTTTTTGCAATCGAAGCGCGCTTTGAGGCGGTGCAGGCAGAAAGCAGATGACAGCGCAATTATGGACGGACAGACAAAAAGTACGGGCGATCAGGAATGGCTCCTCGATGCGCTCACCGCGGCAAATTTGCCTACCTTGTGCTGTTTGCTCGTTCATCTGACGGGGGATCGCAGCTGGATCGAAGGCGAATTCGTTCCTTCGCGTACCCGTGGTCTGGATGATAATGACAGCGGCGGGTTCACCGAGAGCGTGAAGCAAAAAATTCGAGATGCTGCTTATGTCGCATTGAACGACTGGTTATCCGGGAAAAGGCCCGCCCTTCCAAATCCGACGGATGAATTACTTGTTGAGATGATGAGCGCGTCGCTGGGTGAAATCGTGCCGCAATCATATGCGCCAATGATCCGTAACGACTTGGCATTAAGCGATGAATCCGCTGTGTCCCCGATAAGCACGCCGGCGAATTCCGATTTCTGCGCCTTGATTATAGGGGCTGGAATTTCTGGCCTCTGCGCGGCGATAGAGTTTGAAGCGGCAGGCATCCCCTACACTATAGTTGAGCGTCACAACGACCTGGGCGGTGTTTGGTTTGAAAATCGTTATCCCGGCGCGGCATGTGATGTCCCGAGTTATCTATACTCATTTTCATTCGCCGCATACGACTGGTCGAGATTTTTTGCGGGCAGCAGCGAGATTCATAATTATCTAGAGGACGTAGCAGACAGGTACGACATTCGTCGCCACATTCGTTTTGGTCAAGAAGTTGTCGAAGCCCGATTTGACGAAGTATCCGGAAAATGGGAAGCCAGTCTAATCGATGCTGACGGCACACAGCAGCTTATGAACGCCAATCTTTTGATCAGCGGAGTTGGTGCATTTAACAAGCCTAGACTGCCCAACGTCCCGGGGTTGGCTGACTTCAAGGGACCAAGCTTCCACACTGCCTGTTACCCTCAGGAAGGCATAGATCTGGAGGGGCGGAACGTTATTTTAATCGGCAATGGCGCAAGCGCCATGCAAGTTGCGCCCGCAATCGTAGATAAAGTCGCTTCGCTCACCATTGTACAACGCACGCCACAATGGGCGGCGCCATTTCCAAAGTTCGGTCAGGACATACCTGACTCATTAAGACGCTTGCTAATGGAAGTACCGCTGTATCGGTTGTGGTACCGGCTGCGACTCAGCTGGGCCTTTAACGACAAGCTCTACGAAGCGTTGCAGCAGGATCCTTCGTGGGACGGCGGCGGTCGATCAATCAACGCCATTAACGACGCGCATCGTGTGGGTTTAGAGGCGTATATCAAGTCAGAACTTGGAAGTGCTATACACCTACTGCCCCAAGTATTGCCCGATTATCCGCCCTTTGGAAAACGCATGCTTTTAGACAATGGCTGGTTCCGCACTTTGGCGAAAAAAAACGTCAAACTGGTCACTGGCTCTGTCGTCGAAGCGCACGCCACTGGCGTCACGACAAATGACGGTCAGAAACACGACGCGGATGTTTTAATATGGGCGACCGGATTTGATGTCGTAAATCTTCTAGCTCCTATGAAGGTCGTAGGCCTTGGCGACCGCGAACTTCATGATGATTGGAACGGAGACGACGCGCGCGCCTATTTGGGGACAGTTGTGCCCGGTTATCCCAATTTCTTCTGCCTGTACGGGCCGAACACTCAGTTTGGGCATGGTGGCAGTCTTATAACAGTCCTGGAACGACAGATGCATTATGTCATGTCGCTGGTTCGACAAATGCTGGAAAAGGGCGCTACCCAGATCGAAGTCGATAAGCACGTTCATGATGCGTATAATGAGAAGGTGGACAGCACTCACGCGGGCATGGTCTGGACTTATCCCGGAGTTGAAACTTATTATAAGAATTCAAAAGGCCGCGTGGTGGTTAACAATCCTTTTCGGATCCTCGAATATTGGCAAATGACAGAGACGGCCGACCTCACCGAATTTAAAGTGGGGAGAGATGCGATCGACCCTACCGACAGTGTGGTAGCTTGAACGATGTCAGATGTTGTTGAAATCCAGCAGCTCGATGGAGTTTTGATTATTGCGATAAACCGGCCGCTTCAACGCAACGCCGTTAATAGAGCTGTATCGCTTGCCATCGCAACCGCTATCGACCGTCTAGAAACTGACCCCGAACTGCGTGTGGGTATTGTAACTGGTCATGGGGGGTATTTTTGCGCAGGCATGGACTTGAAAGCGTTTGCAGATGGGGAACGGCCGGAAATTGAAGGTAGAGGCTTTGCGGGCTTAACCGAGTCGCCGCCGGAAAAACCGCTAATTGCTGCAGTAGAAGGTTTCGCTCTAGCTGGTGGGTGTGAACTAGCACTTACATGTGATCTAATTGTGGCGGCAGAAACTGCTTGGTTCGGATTGCCAGAAGTTCAACGCGGACTGGTAGCAGGTTCTGGTGGCCTTGTCCGTTTACCGCGCCGGATTCCGGAAGCAATCGCACTTGAATATGCCCTGACCGGAGAGCGAATGGATGCCAATACTGCCCACAAATGGGGGTTAGTGAACCGGGTAACAAAGGAAGGCGCCGCACTAGACGGGGCAATAGCGATGGCCAAGGCAATCACGGCCAACGCGCCGCTAAGTGTTGCAATGACGAAGCGTATTGTTCGTAAAGCGCCAAATTGGCCAGACACCGATATTTGGACATTGCAGCGGCCGTTGGTAGATTTGGTTATCGGATCAGAAGATGCGCTTGAGGGCGCTCGGGCATTCTCGGAAAAGCGCGCTCCTCATTGGAAAGGCCGTTAATGAAACACGTCGCAGTAGTTGGAGGCGGCACAATGGGTGTCGGCATTGCGTATGTATCCGCCATGGCAGGGGCGACCGTGACGGTTGTGGAGCCCGATCAATCCCGCGCTTTGGCCTTCAACCGCACTGTCGATGAGACCGTTCTGTCCTCCATCGCGCGCGGCAAAATGGACGAGGCGGGCGGCGATGCGCTTCGTTCCCGAATCGAGCGAGTGACGACCGTTGAACAAATACCAATGGCCGTTGATGTGGCTATAGAAACGGTATCTGAAAAACTGGAACTCAAACTTGAAATATTGGCTGGCATCGCAGCACGTGCGCCAAAGTTAATCGGCAGCAATACGAGTGCCATGTCCATTGACCGGCTCGCACAGGCGTTGCCCGATCCAACGATATTTTTAGGAATGCACTTTTTCAATCCAGTCTGGTCGCTCCCTCTGGTCGAATTAGTGCGTGGCCAAAATACTTCTGAAGCGTCGCTCACCGATGCCCGGCAATTTGTCGAATGGCTTGGCAAGCAATCGCTTACGGTGCGCGACGTACCCGGGTTCGCAACCAGCCGGCTCGATCTCATATCCAGCCTTGAGGCGATGCGCATGGTCGAGTCAGGCGTTACAACTGCCGCTGATATCGACAAGGCAGCGGTCCTTGCATACCGGCATCCAGTAGGGCCGCTGCGCCTCAGTGATATCGTCGGATTAGATGTCCGGCTCGATATCGCCCGCACATTGGAGGCTGCGCATGGGTCCCGTTTTTCACCACCCCAAATCCTGATCGATATGGTCGCTGAGGGTAAGTTGGGTGTCAAATCCGGCGAGGGGTTTTTCTCTTGGCCTCAATAATTTCAACTTTGTTTTGGAGCAACCCACATGGCATCTGACTTATTTCAATCCTCTTTATGCGATACAGCGGAGCATCACCGCGATCTGCGCGATAGCGTAAGCAAACTCGTAAGCAAATTCGGGCGTAAATATTTTCAGGATGTCGTAAACAAAGGCGAGCAGCCTGACGCGCTGTGGAGAGAATTGGGGGATGCAGGGTTTCTGGGGGTCCACGTATCCGAAGAATATGGCGGCGGCGGCGGCGGCCTTGCTGAATTGAATATCTGCATCGAAGAAACGGCAGCACAAGGCTGTCCGATCCTTGCCATGGTCATTTCCTCGATCACCGCACCTATTATCGGGAGTGTGGGAACAGAGGCAATGAAGCGCGAGTGGCTGCCCGACATTGCGACTGGAAAACGCAAAATGTGCTTCGCGATTACCGAGCCAGATGCAGGATCAAACACGCATAAAGTTTCCACCCACGCGGTTAGGCGCGGCGACCGTTGGGTCATTAATGGCGCTAAATACTGGACGTCAGATATAGATCAATCTGCCGCCGTTATGGTCGTTGCACGCGATGGTGCCCCCGTCACTGACGGGTCGCGTCAAGGGCTGTCGTTGTTTGTTGTACCTACCAATACGCCGGGCATTTCCATGACCCGCATCGATGCAGCGTTGTGCACTTCCGAAAAGCAGTTCACCGTATTCTTTGACAACGTTGACGTTCCCGAAGATGCATTGATCGGAGAACCTGGAGCGGGTTTAAAGCAAGTATTCGCTGGGCTGAATCCGGAACGAATCGCTGCAGCGGCTATCAACAACGGCATTTCCAGATTTGCCATTGAACAGGGCGCGCAATACGCCAAAGACCGTTCCGTCTGGAATACGCCAATTGGCGCGCATCAGGGGGTGGCTCACCCACTTGCAGAGGCGTATATCAATGTGCAAGCAGCTCGCCTGCTTAACGCACGCGCGGCCCAATTATGTGACAATGGGGAAGACGCGGCCGAGACTGCGAATATGGCAAAATTTGCTGCGGCGGAAGCATCATTAAAAGCGCTCGATCAGGCAATTCAAGTCCACGGCGGCAATGGTCTTTCGAACGAATATGGTCTCTCCGATCTGTGGTTTATTGCGCGCCTACATCGAACTGCCCCGGTTAGTCGCGAAATGATCCTGAATTATGTGTCAACGCATAGCTTAGGGTTACCAAAGAGTTACTAACCGATGGAAACGAATTTAGTCACGTTGTTGCGAACCCACGCGACGCAAAAGCCCCAATCACCGTGCCTTACATTCGGCACGGAGACATTGAGCTTTGGCGATGTGGACGCGCGTGCAAGTCGGGTTGCACGTGCGCTGGCAGCTTCGGACATCCAATCAGGCGACCGGGTCGCCATCGTTGCCCGCAATACATCGGTTCATTTTGAGCTATTTTTCGGATGTGCGAAATCTGGTGTAATATTCGTGCCTATCAACTGGAGATTGTCGGCACGGGAAATTGCAGATATCGTCGCAGACGCGTCCCCGTCGCTCCTTTTCATAGAAGACGAATTTCAGACATTGCTGTCGCTTGACATGCCGCATCAGGCCCGAACTCTGCTGAGTCATTATCCGACGTGGCGAGACTCGGCGCCACCCGACGACGCCGACCATACACCATCGCCAAATTGTCCGCTGCTTTTGCTCTACACGTCTGGCACTACAGGGACCCCCAAGGGGGTTGTCCTCAGTCACGGCAACCTATCATATCTTGCCCGGATGGCCCACGAATTGTGGGACATGTCGAACCATAGTGTGAATCTTGTAGCCAGTCCGCTGTTTCATATTGGTGGCATTGGTTATGCCATGACCTGCATGAGCCAAGGTGGCCATACGGTGCTAATGCAGCAAGTTGTGCCGCGTGACATCGTAGCGGCCATTCGAGATCAAAAAGTTACGCACGGGTTTTTCGTACCAACAGTAATCCAAATGCTACTCGACTTGCCCGAAGTGGCTGAAATAGATCTGAGCAGCCTTAATCGCATTGCCTATGGCGCAGCTCCGATTGGCGAAGCAGTACTCAAAAGAGCAATCGAAATATTCGGTTGTGGATTTATGCATACGTACGGCATGACGGAAACAGCGGGGACCGTCGTGATGCTGGCGCCGGAAGAACATGAACCGGACGGCCCCTATGCTAATCGTTTGCGGTCATGCGGTCGGCCTATGCCCTGGAACGAGCTGATGCTGGTCAATCCAGCGACAGAAAATCCGGTAGCGGTTGGGGAAGTTGGCGAAATTCGTATCCGTTCCAAGGCCAACATGCTCGGGTATTGGAACAAGCCTGAAGAAACCGCAAGAGCGATCACAGCAGACGGTTGGCTGCGCACGGGTGATGCTGCTTACCGCGACGAAGACGGCTTTATCTACCTGCACGATCGCTACAAGGATATGATCGTTTCAGGTGCGGAGAATATCTACCCGACTGAGATCGAAAATGTGCTTTATCAACACCCCGACGTCACGCAGGTCGCCGTTATTGGTGTCCCCCACGAGCGCTGGGGCGAGACACCGAAAGCCTTTGTGGTCGTGCGTAACGGACGCCATCCGTCAGAATCCGAACTCATTGCTTTCACACGCGCGCAATTGGCTCATTATAAATGCCCGACTTCAGTGGCGTTCGTAACGCAATTGCCGATGAATGCATCTGGCAAAATTCTCAAAAAAGAAATGCGAAACCCTGAGTGGTTGAAGGAAAATGCATGTCCATAAGTCCATCCGCTCGGTTACTTCGCGGCTTCGCGGTCGATTTTCTCACCTGCCATAATCCGGCAGCGGTGGAGACGATTATGGAGCCCGATTACGCGCTCAGTATAAGCGGTGTTCTCCTTGCCGGACGCGATGACGCCTATCTGCCTGCAACCGCAGCACAGCTCGACCAATTTCCCGGCCTTTGTGTGACAGTACATGACACTGTCATTGGCCCCGATGCGGTCGCCATGCGTTTTACCGAACATGGGGTCTCTAACCGACACCACGGGCGGCGTTCGACATGGGGTGGTGTGACGTTATTCCGCATTAAAAATGGCCGACTGCATCAGGGTTGGGCCGAAGAAGATTATTTCGCCCGCAAAAGGCAGTTGGCACAAGCCACATGCGATGTGGTGCAATCCCCCCACCCTGCCCCGTGGGACGCCCCCTGCGACGTGCCTAATGTCGAGGTGGAGGCCATCGCGCGTGCGTTTCTTAACGACCCGGCCAGCTGGGCCGACTCCTCACGCATCGACGAAATCAGTGCAGAAGGTCCGCGTTTTGCCGATCTTGTTGCCATCGCAGATATCACGGTCGATCAACTTTTTTCGGCGGGCAATCGAGGTGCTTTCCACCTCTCCTGTACAGGGAAGTATAAAGGCGGCTTTCCCGATCTCGATACTGCGCTTGTTGGCCAAAGCGTGATCCTCAGGCTCGCCGGATTGTTCGACGTGGCCGATGGTGCAGTCTCTCGCGTTCAGGTTTGCGCCGACCGGCTCGGCCTAAGCCGTTCATTAATGGATCCCAAATGAGCAAGATCATAATCACCTGTGCCGTAACCGGCGGCGCGCACACACCGACTATGTCGGACGCGCTGCCCTGCACGCCCGCAGAGATTGCCGAACAAAGCGTAGCAGCCGCCGAAGCTGGCGCCGCGATACTTCACCTTCATGCTCGGATGCCGGAGGACGGCCGCCCCACGGGTGACCCTGATGTCTACAACCAGTTTCTCCCCGTCATCAAACAACGGACCGATGCTGTGGTCAACATCACCACCGGCGGTTCAGCGACGATGCCATTGGCCGAGCGCTTACGTGCCGCCGTTAGGTTCAAGCCCGAAATGTGTTCGCTCAACATGGGTACCATAAACTTTGCAATGTTTCCCGCTGCCAAGCGCGTCAGCAGTTGGAAGCATGATTGGGAAAAGGATTATATTCTCGGTTCCGACGATTTCATTTTTCGCAATACCTTCCGTGATATCGCGACAATAT
This sequence comes from Sphingorhabdus sp. EL138, assembly GCF_945862485.1. Classification (GTDB taxonomy): domain Bacteria; phylum Pseudomonadota; class Alphaproteobacteria; order Sphingomonadales; family Sphingomonadaceae; genus Sphingorhabdus_B. The sequence goes on along the minus strand of NZ_CAMAYF010000012.1, from coordinate 38,057 downwards.
TGGAGACAATGGGTGAAGCTGGCACGCGTTTCGAGCATGAATGCTACGACGTCGGTCACCTTTATAACCTTGCCTACTTTGTCGATAGCGGCGCCGTAAAGCCGCCGTTCTTCATCCAGATGATCTTTGGAATAATGGGGGGCATTGGGCCTGACCTTGAAAATCTGATGTTCATGAAATCTACCGCAGACCGGCTGTTTGGCAAGGACAGTTTCCAGTGGTCTGTCCTCGCCGCTGGCAAGTATCAGATGCCATTTCTCACTCAAGCCGCACTCATGGGAGGGCACGTCCGCGTCGGGCTCGAGGATAGCCTATTCATCGAACGTGGCCAGCTTGCGGTATCGAACGCGCAGCAGGTCGAAAAAATCGTGCGCATAATTCGCGAAATGGGGCATGAACCAGCGACGCCGAGCGAGGCACGCATTATGCTGGGTCTCAAAGGCGGCGACAGAGTGGAGTTTTAATGCATGGCGCGGACAATCGTTGATCTTTCCATCTATCTCGAAAATGACGTAATCTCAGACCCGCCGCCATATCAGCCGAAGATCGAATATATCGACCACAATACGTCGATCCCTTCCCTGATTAACTTTTTCCCCGGCCTAAAGGCCCAAGATTTGCCGGACGGTGAGGCTTGGGCCATCGAGAAGGTTGAGTTGATAACGCATAACGGCACGCATCTGGATGCCCCCTATCACTTCGCTTCAACGATGAACAAGGGCGAGCGTGCGATAACGATTGACGAAGTGCCACTCGATTGGTGCTTTCAGCCTGGGGTGAAGCTTGATTTTACGAAATTCGCAGACGGCTATGTCGTGACCGCTGCTGATGTAGAGGCAGAACTCACGCGGATTGGTCACACGGTTTCCCCACTTGAAATTGTCGTCGTGAACACGGCTGCGGGTAAGCGTTACGGACAGGATAATTATGTCACATCTGGCTGCGGGATGGGTTACGAAGCGACTATGTACCTTCTTGAACGCGGCGTCCGGTTGACGGGAACCGACGGCTGGAGCTGGGACGCGCCGTTTGTCCATACGCGCGAAGCGTATGAATCAACTGGCAATGCGGATTTGATTTGGGAAGGTCATAAAGCTGGGCGCGATATAGGGTACTGTCATCTCGAAAAGCTACATAATCTAGAGGTATTGCCGCCCACAGGATTTACCATTGCCTGTTTTCCGATGAAGATACGGGCTGCGTCAGCAGGCTGGACGCGAGCGGTGGCAATATTTGAGGATTAACCCCCTCAAACAATCTTCTCGGCCAAATCAAACATAAATGGGGCAGTTTGCTTCACAGATGGCCGGTCGCGGTGATGTGCGTCGAACCGCTCTAAATTTGGATACAGCACATTCCAATCGTCCATGTCAGGTGCGAAGTTTTGCCAAGCGGTGATCATGCCGGTATTAATCACTATGTCTTGCATACCGAGCAGTGCAATCACGGCGATGTCGGCCAAACCAAATCGGTCATCAACAAAAAATACGCGGTCGCCAACGCGGCGGTTGAGGTCGGTGAGACCGCCTTTAACCTTCCTAAGTTGCCGTTGGGCCCATTCGGTGCTGATATGTTCGCGTTGCATTTCCCAGAACAGAAGTACCGTGGCGTCAGCGACTCCTTCTGCAATCGTGTGGATCAGCTTGGCCTCCAGCACGCGCTCTGGATCGGCTGGAAGCATCGATGGCTCCGGATATTTATGTTCAAGCCAGTCCATCAAGAAGGTCGACTCAAAGACGGGATCGCCGTCATCGGGGATCAATATCGGTAGCTGCTCCAGCGGATTATAGCGCGGAGTCTGGGTATCGGCATGCCAAGGCACTTCGTTCTGAAGAGTGAAGGCTATGCCCTTTTCAATCAATGCCATGCGTACTTTGCGCGCAAAGGGACTTGGCGTTGCACTGATCAATATCATTTGCGTAATCCTCAATTCATCCAGTGGCCACCCGTGATGTTTATCGCCTGGCCCGTCATATATGCGGCGCTGTCAGAAGCCAGAAAGGCCACAACTTCCGCTATTTCAGAAGGGTAGCCGGCACGGCGTAACGGGACGCTTTTCACGCGCGCAGCTACATCGGGCAAGTTTTGAACACGGTTCAATTCCTCCGCTTCAGCGCGCATGTTGGTATCAACAATGATACCAGGGCAGACAGCGTTAACACGGATGCCTGATACACCGAATTCACCAGCAAGGCTTTGGGTAAGATTAATGATCGCGGCCTTAGTCGCACCATAAGCAGCATGATTGGGCACACCTTTTTTGCCGGTCCATGAGGACATATTGATGATGCAACCCGCCCTGCGTTCTATCATTCCCGGCAACACAGCCTGACTGAAATGAAACACTCCGTCGAGATTTGTTGCAAAAGTCGAATGCCAGTCACTTTCGCTGACGTCCAGAAACGATGCGGTGCGCAATATTCCAGCGTTATTCACCATAACATCGATCCCACCAAGTTCAGCGGCGACCACAGCAACCGCGGCCCTTGCAGCTTCCCGCTGCGCGACGTCGCCGATAACAACACATGTCCTGCGCCCGAGGTCGCGCACAGCTTCAGCCACCTCCTCCGCAGCGTTAGCATCGACATCAAACACACCCACATCGGCCCCACCGCTTGCCAACCGCAGCGCAATTGCACGGCCAATGCCCGCTCCGGCACCAGTGACTAACGCAATCTTGCCTACAAATTCGACCATATTTTCGCAATCATACTCGTTAGTATTGCAAATATCTTTTCGGTATCATATGCTTTCAACATAAGTGTTGATTTGAGTGCTGTCGAGCGTAAATTTATAGCCCACGTGCGATGCTAAAAGATTGGAGAGCCTGCCGCTGATGTCACCTCATTCGCCTGCAAAGCCACAAACGGATTATGATGCAATTGTCGTCGGCGCTGGTTTCGCCGGACTCTATATGCTCCACAAACTGCGCGAGATTGGCTTGTCAGCCCGTGTTTTCGAGACAGGCAGCGATGTTGGCGGAACATGGTTTTGGAACCGCTATCCCGGCGCGCGCTGCGATGTATACAGCATGGAATATTCCTACTCGTTTGATGAGCAACTTCAGCAGGAATGGGTTTGGACCGAACGCTATCCTGCGCAGCCTGAGATACTGAAATATATCGAACATGTTGCAGACCGTTTCGATTTGCGGCGCGACATTCAATTCGATACCCGCGTGACCGCAGCGCATTTTGACGAAGAAACAGGTATCTGGCGGGTTAAAACCGAGGACGGTACTACAGTCACTGCATGTTACTGCATCATGGCGTCAGGCGCGCTGTCCGCATCTCGTAAGCCGGATTTCGAAGGCTTGGACGACTTTGGCGGCACCTGGTATCACACCGGTCAATGGCCGCACGATCCGGTTGATTTTACCGGACAACGTGTAGCAGTGATCGGTACCGGGTCGTCAGGCATTCAGGTTACTCCTATGGTTGCCCAACAAGCTGCACATCTTACGGTTTTTCAGCGGACGCCCAATTTCAGCATACCCGCTTGGAACTATCCGCTATCAAACGCAGAACAGGAAAACTGGAAACGACAGGCCGCGCATCATCGCGCAACCGCCAAAGCATCAAAATCCGGGGCATTATACCAGTACAGCCAGCGCAGCGCGTTAGAAGTGAGCAACGAAGAACGGCAAGGCGAATTTGATGCTCGATGGTCACACGGTGGCGCCAATTTCACGCATGCCTTTAATGACCTGTTCAAGAGCAAGGCAGCAAATGATCTGGCTGCCGATTATGTGCGGACGAAGATCGGGGAAATCGTTCAAGATCAGGATGTCGCAGCGAAACTGACGCCAACTGATCACGCGATAGGTACCAAGCGCATTTGCGTCGACACCGATTATTATGCGACGTTCAACCGCGCTAATGTTGCGCTAGTCGATGCGCGCGCGACGCCTATACAGCGAATAACCAAGGAAGGCATTGAAACGACCGACGACTTCTATCCGGTTGATAGCATTGTTTTCGCCACCGGCTATGACGCAGTCACCGGCGCGCTAACTCGGATCGACATCCGGGGACGCGCTGGCAAGTCGCTGAAGGACAAGTGGAGCGACGGGCCAAAGACATATCTGGGAATCATGGTGGCTGGCTTTCCCAATCTTTTTACGCTGACCGGTCCCGGCAGTCCGTCCATTTTGACCAATGTAGTCATGTCGATTGAACAACATGTAGAATGGGTGGGCAATTGCCTGATACACATGGCGCGCGAAGAATTGCAATTGATCGAAGCGGACCAGCAGGCTGAAGATGAGTGGGTCGAACATGTCCGCGAAGTCGCCAACGGGACACTCCATGTACACGCCGACAGTTGGTATATGGGTGCTAACATCCCGGGAAAGCCGCGAGTAATGCTTCCTTATGTTGGTGGGTTGGGGGTCTATACCCGAATTTGCGATGAGGTTGCCGCAGAGGGCTATCGGGGCTTCATCCAAAGCAAAACCGCCTGACATGGGCGCGCCGTTCAGCCGCACTCTGCCAGACCTCCTCTGTGAGCAAGCGCTGCGACATGGAGATTGTGCAGCTGTAATTTCGGACGGCCGAGTAACAAGCTACGCTGAACTGGCACGCCGTGCCGCAGAGCTTGCTTCGGGCCTGCGCGCGCGAGGTGTGAAGCGCGGCGACCGGGTCGGCTTGCTCGCCAGCAACCGAACCGAATGGATCGAAATCTGCTTTGGCGCACTGGCTGCGGGCGCGGTGCTGGTGCCTATCAGCACTTGGTCCACCCAAGCCGAATTGGAGTTCATCCTTGCCGATGCGGATGTTGAGATACTTTTTTCGGTCGCATCAGTGGGCAAGGAAAATTTCGTTACCAATCTGAGCGAACTCCGTCCTCGCCTTCCGAACTTGCGGATGCTCGTCATGGTCAATGGCACCGCTCCGGATGAAGAATGGCTGTGCTATGAATCAATATTCGCAAGTGCACAGATTGATCTGCCGCCAGGCGATGGACCAAGCGCTACCGACGATTGCCTTATTCTATATACCTCCGGTTCAACCAGCAAACCCAAGGCGGTTCGGCTTGCGCATTATGGACTAATTGAAAACGGTTTCAATATTGGGGAGCGGCAAGGCCTCGTCCCGAGCGACCGCGTCTTAGCGTCGGTTCCATTGTTCTGGGCCTACGGGGCCGCGAATGCCCTGCCGGCGACCTTTACCCATGGCGCGACGCTCGTATTGCAGGAACGGTTCGAACCAGGTGCGGCACTTTCGATCATTGAGACGCACCAATGCACGGCAATTTATACCCTGCCTGGCATGACGAGCGCACTGATTGGACATGATGATTTTAACTCGGAACGTACCCGTAGCCTGCGTACCGGGTTAACCATTGGCAATCCGCAAGACGTGATCAACGCCGCGAGCATCCTTGGGGCAGCGCAAATTTGCAACATTTACGGATCAAGTGAAACATATGGCAACTGCTGCGTTACGCCGCATGACTGGCCACTGGAACGGCGGTCTGCCAGTCAGGGACCACCTTTGCCGGGGGTGCATATCCGCTTTATTGATGTCGAATCTGGAAAGCCCGTGATGCGCGGCTCGGCCGGGCTCATAGAGGTTAGGGGTTATATAATGCGTGGCTATGGTGGACAAAGCGCCATCCACAATGCGCAAATTTTCACGAAAGACGGTTGGTATCGCACCGGCGATATCGGAACGCTGACCGCAGAAGGGGAGATCGTCTTTCTTGGCCGTAATTCGGAAATGATCAAGCGCGCTGGTATTAACGTTTCACCGACCGAGGTTGAAGATGTTCTGATGCAGCATGCGGACGTTGCCGAAGCCGCGGTCGTTGGTGTGCCGGACAGTAAACGGGGAGAGACGATCATTGCCTTTATCGTTCTGGCAACGGGCTCTTCGCTCTCAGAAGATGCGCTGATCGCGCACTGCCGAAAAATTGTATCAAGCTATAAACTACCCGATCGGATCGAGATTCGTGAAAGCCTGCCTTGCACCACGACCGGTAAGCTGATGCGCCAGTCGTTAAAGTCGGAAGCTGCCAAACTCGTAGGCGCAATGGAGACAAGCGATGGCGCATGAAGCTTGGGGACTTTGGGGTGACGCTGACGAGGTCGGAGCAGCAAACCTGATTACTGCAACCGAAGTCTTGAAAGCGACCGTGCTGGTTAAACAGGGGCGCGTGTTGTCACTCGCGCAACCGTTATCCAAGAAAACGCCGGTGCCGGGACACCGGGGTGGCTTGCAGCATTTCATGGACCGCGACGGCGGTGATTATGCTGGAGGGGCAAAGGCCAAGGGTGGGTTTCAATTCGCAGAAGATACCGTGGTGATGCCCGTCCATATTGGCACGCATATCGATGCTTTGTGCCATGCTTGGTGTGATGATGAGCTATATAATGGTTTTGCAAGCACAGAGATAAATAGCACTCATGGCGCGAAAAAATGTGGAATAGAGAAGCTACCGCCGATTGTAACGCGCGGTGTGCTTCTTGATGTAGCAAAGGGACGAGGCGGCCCTCTTGCCGACGGAGAGTCAATTGGTGCCGTCGAACTCGCGTCCCTGGCAGCAGCATCCGGTACGACCTTGCAAAAGGGAGATGCGATTTTGATCCGCACTGGTTGGCTCGAAAATCAAGCAGGCAAGCTCCCGCGCAACGTTGACTTCAATAATGAGCCGGGCATTGATGTGGAAGCAGCTCTCTGGCTCGCAACGTCCGGGGTCGCGTTGGTCGGAGCAGATAATTTCGCGATTGAGGCCATGCCATTTCCCGAAGCCACGATCTTTCCTGTCCATCAACGTCTCATCCGCGATTATGGTATTTCCCTTCTTGAGGGCGTCGTCCTGGCTGAGCTGGCAGCAAGCGGTGTTACTGAATTCCTGTTCGTAGCAGCTGCACTCCCGCTTGTCGGCGGCACGGGCAGTCCAATCACCCCCATGGCTATTTTCTGAAGATGGCAGTGATGAGCCCACCCGCCCAGCAGGTCGTTGAAGGATTGAAGGCGTTAATGTGTGACGCGGTTCCGTCCGCACGCGAGATCACCTTTGCCGGCCTGTCCCGTGCAGCCGGTGGCCTCTCGCGCGAGAACTGGTCGTTTGATGCCTCTTGGACAGACGTGCGCGGTACCCATGCATACCCATTGATGCTCATGCGAGATGCGGCCGGGACCTTACTTACTACGGAGCGATCCCGCGAGTTTCATGTTCTCAAAGCACTGAATGGCAGCGCGGTTGCTGCCCCCGTTGTTCATTGGATGGACCCCGACGGTCGCTTTCTGGGCGCGCCGTCGGTCGTAATGGAACGGGTTTCTGGCAGTTGCGATTACATGGTCCTAAATGGCAGTCGTCCACTGCCCGAACGGTTAAAATTGGCCCACGATTTCCTCGAACTTATGGCGAATATGCAGAAATTTGACTGGCAAACTCATGGCCTGGGGGAATGTCTGGGTGTGCCCCAAGAGTCACCAGCGAAAACCGAACTGCACCAGTGGGAGGCGGAATATCGGCGGGTCCAGATCGAACCGCATCCAGAGTTGGATTATGTGTTGAGCTGGTTGGATAATAACGCGCCGGATGCTGAAGCAATTGTGCTGGTGCACGGTGATTTCAAGCCCGGCAACGCTTTGATCGAGGGCAACGTTATCACTGCAAAGCTCGATTGGGAAACCGCGCATCTAGGGGACCCACTTGAAGATCTGGGGTGGATTACGAACCCCGTGCGTAAAAGCGAACACCAGATTGCTGGGCATTGGGAGCGCGCGCAAATTGTTGCGGCGTATAGCAAGCTGACCGGCCGTAAAGTCAGCGACGCTGCTCTCACTTGGTGGAATGTGTTCTCCTGCTGGAAACTGTCGGTAATTCAACTGACCGCCGTTCATGAATTTGTATCGGAACGTTACAACCGTGTTTTTCAAACCCCATCATGGTTATACCGGCCCATGTTTCATATGATGTCGGGGGCGCGATGAGACCAACGGTGGAAGAACAATTGCAAGGAACATGTCGCATATTGGAGACGGTGGTCGCTCCTTGCGTTTCGGACTCCTATGCTCGGACCATCCTTGACAATCTGATTGCAAACCTCCGTATGTTAAAGGTAGCCCTGCCCAAGGTTGCCGGATTTCTGCGAGATGACAATGTGGCGACGTTAAGTCTGCTCTTGGCGATGCAACCGGCGGTTAAGACGGATCTTGTCGGGCGTATTGACACAGCGGCACAAGCAGGTGAACCTGACGTTGCTGATGGCGCAGCCATCGAGGAACGCAACAGGTTGCTCCGCGCCTTGCTCGCAGAGGCTGTCTGCAGCCCGGATCTCACGCCTGAAATTCGCCGTTCTATCGAAATCCATATGATCAACCGGGCTGCTCGTGCGCCCATGCGTTATGTGCCGAACGCACCTGCCATCATCACATCAACTCCGGAAACGTGACCTTATGCTAACTGCTCTTGACGACACATTATGGCATCAGTTGCCGACGACGTTTGACCATGTTTGGACAAGCGATCCACGATTTTTCGACCGTTATTGGTTTGCCATCTATTCGGGCGATGGGCGTGTAGCGATCCAGATCACCATGGGCGCCTACCGCAATATGAATGTTCTTGATGCCGGCGCGGTCATGATCGTTGACGGCAAACAGCATAATCTTCGTGTTTCACGCTCACTGAACGGCAGTGTTGAAACAGTCTGCGGACCATTGCGAATCACACCAATAGAAGCGCTCAAATCTTTTGATATTATGGTCGAACCAAATGACGGCGCGCTGCATGGCCATATTCAATGGGAGTGCGTGGAACCGGCGCATGAGGAAGATCCACACTATACGCGATTACATGGCCGGACAGTGGAGGATTATCGCCGTTTTGACCAAATCGGCACTGCATCAGGCTTTTTAGAAGTTGATGGCAAGCGCATTGATATCGACAATTGGTGGTCTTGCCGCGACCATAGCTGGGGCGTCAGGCGTGGCATGGGCGTGCCCGAGCCGGTGACGGGTCCGAAGGTGCCCTTGTCGGAAAAGGGCCATGTTATGGCGTTCCTATTCTTTTCGACTTCAACGATGAGCGGAAGCCTCTTATTTTCCGGACGGGGCGATGATTTGCCTTATACAACCGGCGTCATAACAGAGCGTGAGACCCATATATCCCACCATGTAACCGATATTGCGCTTGAAGTTGAGCTACACGAGGGCACCAGACGTTTCCGTCGAGCCGGGGTGGTGGCGACTTTGCAAAATGGTCAGACACTGAATTTGGATGTGGTAGCGCTAGGTCCGTCCATCGCAATGCAAGGCCTAGGCTACAGTGGTGGCTATAATGATGGCCGCGGTCTCGGGGCATGGCGCGGCGATAATCACCTTGAATCGGACGTTTGGGATGTCTCGCACCCGGCTAAAGTAATTTTGCCGGATGGTACTGAAAAAGTGCACTGGCACCGCATCCAACCCGTTTCCATTACTGCCGATGTGGAAGGCAAAGGGAGTAGCGGCTCCGCCAGCATGACCCTGACCATTGCTGGCCAGCTGCCTGAACATCTAAAAGTAAAATCTGACTTGGAATAACTGAACATGACCGCCTCCGTTCTTTCCGAACATCTGCGGTCCGGCGATCGCATCATGATTGGCCAAGCGACTGGCGAGCCACAAGGGCTCGTCGCAGAGATGTTCGACGTAGCCCGTCAGCTTACCGAGATCGAGGTTTTTTGCGGCTATTCGCTTAACGCTGCATGGAAGGGCGACATTCCTGCCTCACTGCGTATCTCCACTTATTGCGGCTTGGGTACAATTGGGTCTCTTGTCGGACGTTCTCGAGCACAAGTCATTCCCTTCTCCATGTCGCAACTCAGCACCGCACTGACGTCGGGCAAAATGCCTATTGATGTGGTGCTACTGCAAGTCGCTCCAATGGACGCGGAGGGTTATCACAGTCTTGGACCGGCGGTAGATTATGTTTGGGAAGCAGCTCAAAATGCCAGGGTCGTGATCGTCGAGGTCAATGACAATATACCAGCAACGCGCAGTGACTGTCGCCTGCATAGCAGCGAGGTAGTTATGGCGCTAAATAGTGAGACTCCGCTGCCTGAATTGCCGGCTGAGCCTGCAGGAGAATTGCAGAGACGAGTAGCCCGCGAGGTCGCCAGACTCGTGCCTGATGGGGCCACCCTGCAACTGGGCATCGGTAAACTCTCTGCAGCTATTGCCCATGCTCTGATTGATCGCCGCGGTTTGCGCATTCGGTGCGGGATGGTTGGGGACTGGTTTCTAGAACTGGTTGCCGCAGGTGCTGTCGATGAGGCCACTCCCGACTCATGTCTCGCATCACTGGCCGTTGGCAGCAGCATTTACAGCAGCCTATCGCCAAAGGGCTTGCTTGGGTTTGCGCCTCCCGCGCGCCTTGTTCAACCCATTGCGGGGTCCCCATTTCTGGCGATAAATTCGGCCATTGAGGTGGACCTGCGTGGTCAGGCAAATGCGGAATATCTTGGTGACCGCTACGTCGGGGCTTCAAGCGGACAAACAGACTATTTCCGTGCGGCCCATGCATCCGCAAATGGCCTTGCTATTCTGGCTCTACCTTCTGTCAACGAACGCGGAACAATAAGCCGCATCGTCCCGTACCTCACCAGTGGTTATGTAACGTCGGCACAGAGTGATGTTGATATCATTATCACCGAACATGGCATCGCTGACATCCGTGCGACCAATTTTGATCAAAGAAGGAAATTGATAGCAAACATCGCCGATCCACAAATGGGTCACGGATTGCGCTAGAACACGGCGTATCCGTGCATGCTTAGTCACGCGCGTCACGTCGCCGTAGCGACGCATATCCTGTTGATACAACATCTCAGGATCATTCAACCCCATCGAAAATCAATGCGGTCCATCCAACTGACAGTTAGATTGGCGCATATTTTGTCAATACTAGTGTTGACAAAATATGCGCGACACGAGATACTGATGGGTAATTAATAGTTCCAAAAAGAATAACGGCGGTGTTTTGGCATAAATTTAAGGGAGAGCGTTGTGAGAAAAGTTCAAAAGGATAATGCAATTCTGTCAGGCGCAATTCTTTGTGCGGTGTTAGGATCTGCCAACCCCGCGCTTGCCCAAACGTCGGATGCACCTGAAACAACAACTACCCTCGCACCTTCCACCGATGACATCGTCGTTACTGCACGCCGACGCGAAGAGACACTCGTCAGCGTTCCGGTTGTTGTTTCGGTCTTGAGTGAAAAGGACCTTGAGCGCAACAATGCCTCTGATCTGACGCGCATCGGAGAATTGACCCCGACGGTTGTTATAGGAACCTATAAATCAAATGGCGGTGGATCGTTGGCAATCCGCGGTATTAGCTCCCCAGCCAACCAGACAGGCTTCGAACAAGCAGTATCGGTTGCGATCGATGGCGTCCAGACCAGCGATGGGCGAATTGCCCAACTCGGTTTTTTCGATATTCAGCAAGTTGAAGTGTTGAAAGGACCTCAGGCGCTCTTTTTCGGTAAAAATAGCCCGGCCGGCGTCATATCCATCAAGACAGCTGACCCTGGCAAGGATGCGGAGTATATTTTGCGCGCTGGCTATGAATTTGTCGGCGATGAATACTCGCTCGAGGGTGTTGCCTCAGTGCCGCTAAGTGATACGTTTGGCGTCAGATTAGCCGTCAAATATCGTAATCTTGACGGCTGGCTGCGGAATACGGCACAGCCACTTGCAAATCCATTTTATCGTCCATTAACGGGTGCCCCTATCGGCGCCAGCCAGTTGCCGGGCACAAGCGACACCCGCCCAGGCGACAAGGAACTTCTTGGCCGCTTAACGCTTAAGGGCGATCTTTCTCCAAATCTAACGGCGCGCTTAAAGCTATTCTACGCTAAATCGCACGATGACGGGCCTGGTGTGGCAACTCAGAATATCGGACCTTGCACTGGTCCAAATCCTCGGACATTCGGCGCGGTCGATCCCGCTGCAGATTGCGTCATTGACCGCCGCACCTCGGTTGGCGACCTCCCGCCGGTCATTTCTCAAACATTCGCGCTGGGGACTGCCGATGGAACCCCTTATGGCGACTTTACGGTGTATACTGGTTCGCTTGACCTTGATTGGAACCTTGGCAACGTTTCGCTGGCGTCTATTTCCGGCTACAATTCGACGAAGTATGTGTTCTTTAGCGGTCTCGACCAGACAAGCCTGTCGCAGGTGGCTTTTTCCGATATTCAGCGAAATGAGGCCTTCAGCCAGGAATTGCGTCTAACCTCGGACTTCGACGGATCCTTTAACTTCATGCTTGGTGGCTTTTACCAGAAGAGCGAGCTCAACGATGCAAACGATGTAAAGCTCTCAGACGCAAATTATGTTGCATCGGCAAATCGTTATGTCTCCTATGCCGACAAGAATTCTCAGAAAGGCAGCACGCTCTCGGTTTTCGGTCAGGCCTTGTTCGATATAACTGACGAGCTGGAATTGGCCGGCGGGCTTCGCTTCACGCGCGAAACAAAGAAATTCAGCAAACAAAACACCTATGGGATAGGTGCCTTTAATACCTTGACCACATTATATCCCGGCGAAACCATACCCGGCTTTTTGACCGGCACGTACAAGGACAATAATTTCTCACCCGAATTGACATTGTCCTATCGTCCCTCATCGACCAAAACGATCTTCGCGGCCTATAAAACCGGTTACAAATCCGGTGGCTTTGGCCTGACCAGCCCATTACTGCTAACAACGCGGATTGGTGACGCGGACTTTGAGGCAGAAAAGGCACGTGGCTTTGAAGTTGGTGCGAAAGGGGTGTTCTTAAACAACAGGCTCCGCCTCAACGCAGCTTTGTTCAACTTTAAGTTCAGCAACCTTCAGGTAAATACGTTCGATCCCGTCCGTTTTGCGTTCACCATCAATAATGCAAGTTCGGTCAAGCAGCGCGGCTTCGAAATTGATGGTAACTTTCAGGTCAACGACAACCTGAGCATTCGCGCTGCGATTGCTCATGTAAATGCGCGCTTTAATAAGTTTTTGGGTCAGTGTTTTGGTTATGCCTTCCCTGCTGGCACAGTTCGGGCAACGGCGACACCGCCTACACCGTGCACCTTTGTGAATGCTACGGCGCTGACGTTACAGCAGGATTTCACTGGTCGAGCACCGGCTCGTTCGCCCGACTGGGCAGGCAATACCGGCTTCACCCTCTCCGCTCCTGTCGGCAATCATATAGCGGAGCTGACAGGTGACGCATTTTATAGTGGCAGTTACTTCGCAGCGGAAACCATGGCGCCGTCGACATTCCAAAACGATTTCTGGCGTTTCAATGCGAGCCTTAGCCTTAGTGAAGCAGACGACCGCTATGCGATAAGGTTAGTTGGCCGCAATCTCACCAACAAATACTATCTGATTTACGCCGCCGACCGAACGGGTGGAACTGGCGTACCACTTACTATTGGCGAGCAACGTGGTGTGGTTTCGCGCGGCCGGGAGGTTGCCCTTCAGTTGCAAGTCAAATTCTAGGGTCGTGTATTTGGAGTAACGTCACGATCGAAAAGGAACCATGCGATAGAAGCGAAGTAAGCGATCTTGCGCCTGTCAATGCTCCTTCTATGCTGGCATTCGAGGGAATGTCCTTAGTCGGGAATGCAAATCGAATGTTAGAATTTTTGCGCATTTTAGGTTCGTTGCGGATGTCGAGATATGTGAGCTTCAACGAGAAGTCGACGGTCATAATTGGAATGATGCCCGTAATAGGAATGCCATTTGGAGACGTTAAATGAGTCCAACAGCGGCACCAATCTACGCAAGTGGGTGGAAAGAATTCTCAGGTCACAAATTACTCGTTTTAAGCGCCGTCCTTGGCCTAACCACCAGTATGAATGCGGTCATGATCTACAGTCTGGGATCGTTTATCGGACCATTGAACGTCGAATTTGGCTGGGACCGGGGAAGCATCTCACTTGCGGTCTCGGTCCTGACGTTCGGCGTTTTTCTGTTCGGGCCAATTGTAGGAAAACTCTGCGATAAATATGGTGCCGCCAGGGTCGGAGCTTTGAGCTTGCTAAGCTATGGCCTCGCAGTGATTGCCATGACGATGCTGGTCACTAACCTTTATAGCTTTTGGCTGGCCTATTTTTTCATCGCCATGCTTGGTGTAGGGTCGACGCCGATAGTACTTGTAAGGCCTATTACCGCCGCATTTGACAAGCGGCGCGGCCTCGCCCTAGGAATCGCTCTCACTGGCGCTGGACTTGCCGGCTTCTGGGTTCCCAACGTTGTAACCGAAGTCAGCGCCGCATTCGGTTGGCGCGCGGGGTATTGGACGATCGGGTCGTTTGCCATGCTGGCTGCTCCGATTGTCTGGTTCGGTTTTGGTCCGGCAGAACGACGCGCGACAGCCGCTGCATCGACGGCTGGACCCAAAACCGGGCTTTCATTGGCCGAAGCTCGCAAGACCAAAGCATTTTGGTTTGCAACTATATTATCCGTTTCGATGGCGCTCGGAGTAGGTGGAATGATTGTTCACCTTATACCCATGTTCCAGGATTTGGGCGCCGATGCCAAGGCCGCCGCTCAATTGGCATCGGTCATTGGCGTTGCCAGTTCCATTGGCCGACTAACGATCGGCTTGTGCCTTGATCGCTTTGCAGCACCCGCTGTGTCCGTAACTGTTCTGGCTTTGGGAATGGCGGGTATCGCAATTTTAGGTTTAGGTGATTTGAGTTATGGCATTTTCGCTGTGGCGTTGATCGGTTTGTTGCTAGGCGCAGAGCTTGATTTGCTGGCTTACATGACATCGCGGTTGTTCGGACAGAAAGCCTTTGGGGCGATTTATGGCTGGTTTTACAGCATGTATTCCCTGGGTTTTGGGCTTAGCCCGTTCCTGATCGGTCGATCGCGAGATATGTTTGGGTCATATGATTATGCCTTGGGTGGGAGTATCATTTGCCTGCTTTTCGCAATCATCTCGGTTTTCGGCCTGCGTTTCCGAAAAAGCGTGTTCGAGGTTAGCGCGTAACACCCACCATCGACAGGATGAGCGCGGATACCTCGTCGGCAATCGCATCAAGCGAGAGCCTGCCATGCGGGCGGTACCAGACGTAGGCCCAGCTCACCAATCCGCCAATGGATAGCGCCGCCACATAGGGGTCTTTCAATCTAAATTCCCCAGTGGCCACGCCCTCGCACAATAATGCGACCAGTTTGGCATCAAATTCACGCCGCAAGTTGCTCAACCGCAGGAATTCATCAGGCTCAAGATTCTTCTCTTCGCGGGTAAGTATAGCAATATTGCGCTGGTTATTCAGCACAGCGATCAAAAAATCCCGGCCCAAAAGTGACAGCTTGTTGGTCGGTGACAAATCCATTGCCGCTATCTTGTCAATCGCTGACAGGGATGCGCTAACCCCGCATGTGCAAATAACGCCGAGAAGTTCTGCCTTGGACTTGAAGTGGCCGTATATAAACGGTTTGGTTACACCCAGTGATCAGCAACAGCCTCAAGCGTTGTCCTGTCGTAACCGCGGTCATAGAAGAGCTGCGCTGCCGCTTCCACAATCCGTTCGCGCTTAAGCGCAATCACTTGGTCTTTAATGGTCATTTGGCTGTTCATGTCAGGCGGACCGTTTAGCGTTATTACGCGCATAGTCCAGCGCAAGGCGTTTTCGATAGCGGCGGGGGTCGAGTTCTAACCCGTAGCGCGGTGAATCCGGAAACTGCCGCGCCGCCCACACCCGTTCCTCCTCGATTGCGGACAGCATCTCGTTTTCGGATCGACGCTTCACTGCACCGGTAACAAGCGCTGCAATATATTCCGCTTGATCGTCCATCATCCGGATGTTGCTTCCTCCGGTCACATCGAAAAAGCCAATGAAGTAAAGACCGTCGATGCGTGGATGAGCGACGCGATTATAAAGCGCGACATGCGTAGTTTCACTTTCAACGGGAGAAATTTCATCCGGCAGGAATGGGATCGCGGTATTATATCCCGTCGCGGCAATTACCGCATCAAAGGTGTCTGCGCTGCCATCGGTAAACCGGATCACCTTACCCTCAATGGCAGCGATACCTGGTTTGACTGTCACCCGTCCCCAGGCAATTTGCGATATCAAAGTCGGATGGCTTATTGGGTGCGTTCGCGTTTTAGGGGTCCGAAAGCCCCATTGCTCCATTCGGCCATGGAAAAATCGCGTCAATGTTGTGCGGATCCAAACACGCACTCTCCAGGGCAAAAAAGATCGTTCGAGTTTTGACAATGTCCGCGAATTCGGAACACCGAACATCATTCGGGGCATTATCAGTACAGGCGAGCGCGCCGATAGGACTGTGTGTGCGGTAACAGTGCAAATGTCCGCAGCGATATCGACGCCGCTGTTGCCGGGTCCGATTACCAACACGCGCTTGTCCGCATAGGGTGTCGGAACACGATACGTGTGGGCATGGATATAGTCGCCGCCATAACCTTCAATTTGAGGAGGATGGCGCGGGACACTCTGGTGACCACTAGCCACAACGACCCCATCGAATATTTCGGTTGCGCCGTTTTCAAACGCGACACCGAATTTTCCATTGATAGGCGTCACTGACAAAATGCGGCTACTGAATCTGATCCTTCGCGTCAGATCAAAATGCGCAGCATAACGCTCAAAATAACGACACATTTCAGCATGGTCGGGATAAAGCGGCGCGTCATCCGGAAACGGAAAATCCTCGAAGCTGCTGACTTTTGCTTCCGAATTAATGTGCAGAGATTTATATGCGGGGCTCATTCCGCTATCATTGTTGTAGACCCAAAGCCCCCCGACCCTTGATCCGGCCTCGAAGATAGTCACATCAATACCTTGTGCAGTCAGATGTTTCGCGGCGCAAAGCCCACCTGCCCCGGCACCGATGATAGCAAAATGCAGAGTCATATCTTGGTTGCCAACCAGCCGCTTGCGGCAATCATCGCTTGGTCAGCGCGATCAACGACACCAACCATACCCATGAAACCGTGATTCATGTCATCATAATGAACCAACGCAGTATCGACGCCCGCTTGCAATAAGCGCGCAGCATAGGCTTTGCCTTCGTCCCGCAACAGATCATATTCTGCCGTAATTACATAAGCCGGCGGCAGACCACTTAAATCAGCTACGCGAAGCGGAGACGCATCGGGATGAAAGCGGTCCTCCTGATTACGGATATAAAGGTCCCAGCCCCAGCACATTGCGCTGGCGGTAAGCCCGCACCCTTGGCCGCGTTCTTGGTAAGATGCAGGCGCAGGGTCAGGATAATCAGTCACGGGATAGATCAGAAATTGCGCGGCAAGATTTGGACCGCCAGCATCACGCAGTCTACGCGCAACCACCGTCGCCATTGTTGCGCCCGCGCTGTCGCCAGCAACAATAAGCCGCGCCGGATCACCGCCTATGCTTGTTGCGTTTTCGGCCGTCCATATTGTCGCCGCTTCGCAGTCGTCTGGTCCGGCCGGGAACGGCGCTTCAGGTGCTAGGCCATAATCGACCGAAACCACAACTGCGTTCAAAACCAAACAAAGATGGCGACAAATAACATCATGCGTGTCGATGCTGCAAATGACAAATGCGCTGCCATGGAAGTACGTAACGACTGCGTGCCCGTCTTGCATATCGGGCCGATAGATGCGGATTCGAACATCGCCGCGCGGGCCGGGAATCATCCGATCTTCGACATGGCCAACATCAGGTCGGGCAAGCCGCGCGGTCTGGGCCTCATAACCAGCGCGCAGCGTCGCGGGTAGAACAGTTTCCATGGGCGGCAATGCTGCGGCTGCATCGACAATCGCCTGTAATTGGGGATGTAGTGGCATTTCAATGCTCCTTCAAAGTTTCAAATCCGGGATAAGCGTCGTCAGCAACTTGATCACAAATAGCACGATATCGGCCGATGCCTCCCACGAAAGGCATGAACACGCGCGGCTTTCCAGGAATGTTCGCGCCTAAATACCAAGAGTCGGCTTGCGTAAATAATGTCGATGCAGCTTCGTCATTTACGCGCTGAACCCATTTATCTTCAGCATCAACCCGCGGTACAATGCCCGCCGAACCGGTCGCCTTAAGATGCAAGATGCAATCGGCGATCCAATCGACATGCTGCTCGATCCCGACAACCATATTTACCAGAACTGAGGGGCTCCCGGGACCTGTAATGATGAACATGTTGGGGAATTCAGCACTCATGAGCCCGAGATAGTTGCGCGGCCCTTCAGACCATTTTTCCGCCAACGATACTCCTCCCTGCCCCCGGATATCGATGCGCATCAATGCCCCAGTCAGGGCATCATAACCCGTCGCACAAATTAGAATGTCGATTGCATGGTTCGCGGCGGATGTCCGAATTGACTGCCCATTTACGCTAACAATCGGCGTCTCGCGCAAATCCACCAGAGTCACGTTGTCACGATTATAGGTTTCATAATATTCGGATCCAACGCAAATTCGCTTAGCCCCCAAAGGATAATTTTTGGGGCAGAGCCGCTCTGCAATAACAGGATCATTTACCGCCTGACGAATACGCTCGTGCACAAAGTCTGCAGCAGTCTGGTTCGCCGCGATATCGGTCATGATATCCTTGAAGGCATGGACGAAATTGACGCCGCCTTTTTCCCATCGCCGCTGATATTCGGCTTCGCGCGTCTCCGGGCTTACCGACAACGCTGGCGTATCACTGAAGTCATATAAGGTACCCACCTGCCTGGCTTGGGCCCGCATTTCTGGATATTCAGACTTCCATCGCGCTTGCCATTCTTCGGCGAGCGGGTGATTGCGGGCGGGAACGACGAAATTCGGTGTACGCTGAAATACGACCAGATGCTTGGCCCGCTGAGCAATCTGGGGAATGGTCTGAACCCCCGACGATCCCGTTCCAATGACCGCGACATGTTGTCCTTCGAAATCTGGCACATTGTCGGGCCAGTTTCCGGTATGCAACACTGGCCCTGCAAAATTTTCGATGCCCGGTAAATCTGGTAAACGCGATACCGACAATGAGCCACTTGCCATGATGCAATAGCGTGCAGCGATATTGTCACCTTTATCGGTACCGACCCGCCAGCATTGGTCAGCATCGTCGAATGTAGCGGAGACCACCGTCGTTCCAAACGAAATTGATCGTCGAAGGTCAAAACGGTCCGCTACATGACGCAGGTACGCATAAATCTCCGGCTGGCGCGCATAACGTTCGGTCCATTGCCACTCCTGCTGCAAATCATCCGAGAAGGAATAGCTATATTGCATACTTTCGACATCGCAGCGCGCACCCGGATATTTGTTCCAGTACCAGACGCCGCCAACATCGTCGGCCATCTCGATAACCGATGCACTAACGCCAATTTCCCGCATTTTGTGGAGCGCATAAAGACCGGCAAACCCCGCGCCTACAATCAAGACATCCACGTTAGGTATCATGCGGGATCAAGCCTATGCAGTGGGGGACGCGCCGTGGTCGTCTTTCCATCGAAATAAGCTGGGAAGAGCGCCTGCAGTCTCCCCCCGTCCGATTTCACCAAACCGCGCGCCAATGTTTGCGGCGACTGAAGCGCCTCTCCCAAATCAAGAACGGGTGAAAGACAGCATTCTATACCCTCAAAACGACGACAAATGGCCACCGCTTCATGCTGTTCAAAGAAGTTTGAAAGTTCAGAAATCAACCGATGCTGCGGTAGCTGGTCATCATGCCGCTTAACCCAATCCGGACGACCAGCCGCTTCACAGAAATTTAGCCAGAACTTAGGCTCAACTGCCCCCAACATAACATGCTTTGCATCTGCGGTTGCGTACACCTGATAATATGCAGCAGCGCCATTCAAATAGGTTGATTGCCGCGTAGGCACCGTAGCATTCGCACCCCATTCAGCGATCTGCATTAGTTGAAGAGGCATCAACGCATCGGCAAGGCCAAGTTCGATATGCGCACCTTTGCCCGTCCGGCTTCGTGCATTAAGCGCACCTAAAATCGCAATCACAGCGAACAGAGCGCCCGACATATCGGCTATCGGCGGATCGAAAAAATGTGGCGAAGTCGTGCCGTTCCTATGCAGAATACCACTTGTGGCGAGGTAATTAGCGTCATGCCCGGCGGCAGCCGAAAGTGGAGCGTCCACGCCATATCCACTTATCGAACAATATATAAGCGACGGGTGCAATACGCTTAGCCGTGCATAATCAAGTCCAAGACGTGTCATCACGCCGGGACGAAAGCCTTCGATCAAAATATCCGTGTCAACCAAAAGTTCTTGCATCCGGGCAGAGCCCTCATCAGATTTAAGATCAAGGTGAAGCACTGATTTGCCTGCACTAAGAGCGCCGTAAAACAGCGGATCGCCCTTGGCATCACCGGGCCCCAAATGCCGCATTGGGTCACCTGCTGGCGGCTCAATCTTGATGACATCTGCACCCATGTCAGCGAGCAAAAGGCTAGCAAACGGCCCTGAAACATAATGCGACAAGTCGAGAATCTTAACGCCCGAAAGATAATGTGAAACGCTAACCACGATGCTGCCTCGAATTATTGATCGTCATCGGAATCAGCACCTCGCCTTATAATCTGGTCAGTATATTCAACATACGTGTTGATAACAAGAGATACCTTTCGGTATCAGTTTGACCAACCACCGTCGATGACATGACTTTGGCCAGTTACGAACGATGATGAATCGCTCGCCAGATAGAGGGCAAGTTCGGCAATTTCATTGGGTAGCCCAAACCTTTGGACAGGTTGGCGCGCGATAAATGCGGCGCGCGTTGCTTCATAATCGCCCGTAGCGCGCATCCGCGCCTCGAGCGAAGGAGTGTCAATGGTTCCCGGGCATATCGCGTTACAACGGACGCCTTGCGAACTGTGATCAGCTGCCAGTGCTTTTGTCATGCCGATAATTGCTGCTTTTGTAGACGCATAAGCAAGACGGTTCGGGACGCCCCGCACTGAACTTGCAACCGACGACATGGTAATGATTGATCCACTTTTGCGGGCAATCATTCCCGGGATGAATGCACGTATCATCTGGAACATGGCAGTGACATTCAGGTCAAAAGAGAAATCCCACTCGTCGTCAGTGCACGTCTCGATAGTACCATAGGCAACATAGCCCGCGCACAGAAACAGGATATCGGCAGCGACAGTTCGATTGGCGAATTCAGCGATCGCTTTTCGGTCAGTGAGATTTAGCACCACGGCCTCGCAGCCATGCTCGGCCTGGAGTTGAGTCAGAGCGGCGCTGTTGACATCTACCGCAATCACACGTGCACCTTCTTGTGCAAACAAAGTGGCGGTCGCGCGGCCAATACCCTGCGCAGCACCGGTTACAATTGCCGTCTTGCCGCTGAGCTTGCCGACCACCGTCAATATACCGCTTCAACCGGAAGGACGACGATTACTCCCTCATGAGATCCGTCATTTGTTACCGGCGAAGCACATCGTCGGTTTTTCGTAAATTGGCCGTCGGTATGTAATCCAGCCGCCATACTCATCCGCGCGGTGCTCCGGCTACGTATAGAATTTGTCCAGTGACAAAGCCCGAACGCTCATCTGCGAAAAACGATACCGCGTTTGCAATGTCTTCGGGTTGCCCGACGCGGCCAACAACCGTTGCACGGACAGCTTGCTGCTTCATTTCATCGAATGATATGCCCACTCGCTCCGCTACTTCCGCAGTCATCGCCGTTTCCACAAAACCGGGCGCGACGGCATTTGCAGTGATACCATATCGCCCCAACTCGATTGCGAGCGTTTTCGTCAGTCCCTGAACGCCGGCCTTGGCCGCGGCATAATTGCTTTCGCCCAAATTGCCGAGGGCAGCCGTGCTCGATAAGTTGATGATCCGGCCCCAGCCGGCTGCACGCATGTGAAATTGTGTTTCGCGGCTTACTAAGAATGTGCCGCGTAAATTGACATTGATGACGCTATCCCAGTCATCGATACTCATTTTACCAATGGTTCGATCACGCAAAATGCCAGCATTGTTAACGACAATTGTGGGAGGTCCTAGGGCCGAAACGATATTGGAGATTGCCTCCTGCACCGCAGCTTCATCTGCAACATTCGCGCCGACAGCGAAAGCGCGGCGACCTAGTCCCTCGATGTCTCGGACGGTCTCGGCGCAAGCTGTGGCATCTAGGTCAATTACCGCAATATCATGCCCATCCTGTGCCAGACGCAGCGCAATTCCAGCCCCGATGCCCCGCGCGCCGCCCGTAACGACCGCAACGCGTGGCGGTTGGTTTGAGCTACCTGTCATATCGCATTCAACATGCTGATCGCCTTTGCGGATAATTGAAATTTCTTTGCTCGTCCCGAAGCGGTGGTGGGAATCTCCGCCGCATCCACAAGAAACAGATATTTGGGTACCTTGAACCGGGCCATGCGCGACTGAACCAGCGCGAGAAGCTCTTCAACGGTCACCGCCGCGCCTTGTGCGGGAACAACAAAAGCGACACCGATTTCGCCCATCCGAACATCCGGCACCGGTACAACATGGGCTTGCAAAACCGACGGATGCGACGTTAGCAGGTCCTCCACCTCCGTAGGCAATACCTGTTCACCGCCACAACGATAAGATTCTTTCAACCGACCGACGAGATAGATGTAACCATCGCCATCAATTTTCCCAAGATCCCCGGTGTGGAGCCAGCCTTCACTATCGAACAATGCTGCTGTCTCTTCGGGCTTGTTGTAATAGCCCTGTGTGACCCCAAGTCCCTTTGCCCGCAATTCTCCGACACAACCGGGCAACAAAACGTGACCACTTTCGGGGTCAACCACTCGGTAATTAACAAGGCGACGGTAGTTCTCCGGATCGCCCGCAACGCCCACATCGCGCATCCGGCCATTTGTGTTTAGGAGCCGTTCAATCGGATCGTTTGGCTGCGTGACAGTTGAAGACGCCGTAACTTCAGTCATGCCGTATCCGGTCGAAATTTGGGAAACGCCAAAAACTGCAAAAATGTCATTCCACACGCGCTCCGGTGCACGGGCTCCCGACGAAATGACCGCAAAAAACGACGAAAGATCATAATCCCCGGCTTTCGCAGTATCAAGCATAGCTATGGTCATCGTAGGTACAAGCAATGCATCGGTCGCACGGTGTTGCTCAATGGCGGTGAGCATCGCCGCTGCGTCAAATTTCAGTTGCGGGATTATCGCGCCGCCGACAAACATCACCGGAAGCATCCCTTCGCCGTAACCGTAAACATGGTACATGGGCAACGAAAAGACGATCCGTCTGCCATCTTCAAATGCGCGGGCGTAAGCGCTGCCATAAGCCGTTCGAAGGACCTGATCATGGGTCAGCATAACCCCCTTCGGCGCACCTGTAGTGCCAGATGTATAGATGATGTCGGCGACATCATCCGGCCTCGCGCCGCTCACTTCAAACTTAGTTGCCGGACCCGATTCAAGAACGTCAAAATATGCAGCAGACGCCCGCTTAGGCTGACCATCGGTCGAGAAAACAATCACGTTGCGAAGGAGAGGCAACTTTGTACTGCTGCCATTTTTCTCCCATCCTGGTATTAACTCATCTAACATCGAGAGATAATCAAGGTCGCGAAATGTATTCATCGTGATCAGCAGCACGGCATCCGACTGTGCCAGCACATACCCAAGCTCGTCGCGACGGTTAAGTATGTTAATTGGTACGGCAACCGCCCCTACGCGGGCGATAGCAAGCTTTAGGGCAACAAATTCAGGATAGTTTGCAAATACAAGTGCGACATGATCTCCGCGCTTTACGCCTATTGCGCTTAATCCACTTGCAAGACGGTGTGACCACTCCTGCATATCTCGGTAAGTCCATATCCGATCATCTGTGATGACGTAAGGACGATCGGGAAATTCGGTGGCCGCGGCATCAAACATCTCATCAATCGTCCGCGGGATCCACTCGGGAAAACGAGCTGATATTGCCGCTTGGCGGGCTTCAGGAGTCACGAGTTCGCTAATGGTTACTCCAGCAGCCTTGTCATCCAAAAAGGCATTGGGCTCCATCATGCACATTCCCTCTCAATCGCCAACTATTAATTCCAAATACCGACGCCCAATGATGCCGTCAACAATGTTGTTGATTTTATCGAACCGCCTGATAATTATTGGGCTACCGATCGGTAAACCGTGATCAACATGGGCATCGATTACGAGTTACTTGGTCAACAGTATTACGCACTTTAACAAGCCGGTGATAGAAATGAAAAAATGTGATGTCGTTATCGTAGGTGCTGGCCTGGGTGGGTTGCGTGCGCTTTATGCCCTTCGACAATTAGGTTTATCCGCAACCGTTATCGAGGCGAGCGACGATGTCGGCGGTGTTTGGCACCACAACCGCTATCCAGGTGCACGATGCGATGTAGAAAGCTACGATTACTCCTACATGTTCTCGCCCGAGCTTGAACAGGAATGGCGATGGAGCGAACGTTACGCAACCCAACCCGAGGTGCTATCTTATATTCATCATGTAGCCGAGCGCTTCAACCTTCGTCGCGACATAGAATTTAACACAAGAATGGAACGCGCCAAATTCGATGAAGCCAGCAACCGCTGGTGCGTTACCGCGCAAGACGGACAGGAATGGGATTCCCAATATCTCATCATGGCTGTGGGCCAATTGTCGACCACCAAACAACCCAATTATCCCGGACAAGAGACATTTAAAGGAAATATCTATCACAGCGCGGCGTGGCCACGCGAGCCCATTAGCTTTGGAGGAAAACGAGTTGGAATTATCGGTACTGGCTCATCAGGCGTTCAAATGACGCCCGTTATTGCCGCTCAGGCCGAACATTTAACCGTTTTTCAACGATCGGCAAATTTCAGTATCCCGGCAGCAAATGCGCCGGTCTCTGACGAGGAAGACAACGCCGTGAAGGCGGACTATGCCGCGCGGCGGCAGCGTGCCCTGAATTCGCCGAGCGGCCTTGGTTTTGTGCCCAATGGCGTTTCAGCTTTAGAGGCAACACCGCAAGAAAGGGAGGCCGTCTACGAGGCGGCTTGGAACCGCCTTGGCTTTGGTTTTGCGCTTGCCTACAAAGATATTCTGCTCGACGATGCATCGAACGCTACCGCGGCCGACTTCATCCGACAAAAGATTGCTCAACAGGTTGATGATCCTGTTACGCGCAAGTTGCTAACACCTGAAGGTTTTCCGTTCGGTGCCAAGCGGCCGTCGGTTGACAGTAATTATTTTAAGACGTTCAACCGTGAAAATGTCACGCTAGTGGATATTAAGTCGTCGCCTATAAAGGACATTAGTCCGGATGGATTACGCACCACAGAGCGGGAATATCCGCTCGACGTCATCATCTACGCAACAGGCTTTGATGCGTTTACGGGTTCATTACTCCGCCCAGAAATAAAAGGGCGAAACGGTGAGACCCTCCGCGAGAAATGGGCATCTGGTCCCGTGAACTATCTTGGGCTTGGGGTGTCCGGTTTTCCGAATATGTTCGTTCTTGTCGGTCCCGGTAGCCCATCGCTGCTCAGCAATGTAATCTTGTCAATCGAACAGCAAGTTGATTGGCTCAGCGACTTGATAGGATTTGCAAGTACAAAAGGCAGTGCCGCTATTGAAACCACCCAAGAGGCAGAGCTGGAATGGGTTGAACATGTGAACGCCCGTGCCCACGAAACACTCTATCCCAAGGCAGCATCCTACTACACCGGTGCTGAAGTTGAAGGAAAGCCTCGGGTATTCATGCCTTATTCCGGAGGCGTTCGCGGTTACCGACGTATTTTAGAGCGTGTCGCCAATGAAGAATATAACGGGTTTCGGTTTTTCTAAGCATAACCTTGCTTGATCCCAGCATGGCCACCTGCATGCTTTTGGATGCTTTCAATTTCGCACTTTAGGCTCTCATGCGTCTCTTAGATGAGGCTATGCGGCCAAGCCATTGCTTCTGTTGGTGTGGCTTTAGCGCCGCCAAATTCATGCCAATTTTTTTATAATGGCCGAGAAATCGACTGCGCCTTCGCCTGCCTTGTCGAAGGCATCGTAGAGCTCCGCCGCCCGCGCGCCCATTGGGACATCGGCGTTCACGGATTGGGCAGCCTCCATGGCGAGCTTCAGATCCTTCAGCATCAGCGCTGTCGCAAAGCCGCCCTCGTAATCATTGTCGGCAGGTGAAGTCGGCCCAACGCCGGGAACCGGGCAATAGCTGGTCATCGACCAATTCTGGCCCGAGGCTTTGGACGAAATGTCGTAAAAGGTTTGGAGGTCTAATCCCAGCTTCTCCGCCATGGCAAAAGTTTCGCAGGTTGCAATCATGGACGCGCCAAGCAGCATATTGTTGCAAATCTTGGCCGCTTGTCCGGCACCTGACCCGCCGGCATAAATGACCGCCTTGCCCATCGCCGACAAGATCGGCTCCGCACGCGCAAATGCCGTATCAGTACCGCCCACCATGAATGTCAGCGTGCCCCCATTGGCAGCGGCAATACCACCCGATACCGGCGCATCAACCATATCATAGCCCGCAACGACAGCATCCGCCGTAACCTTGCGGGCGGTATCGACATCGATCGTCGAACAATCGAGCAAGATCGCACCCTTGGGTGCATGGCCCAAGACATCGGTTTCAAACACGTTGGCGACGATTTTACCGTTGGGCAGCATCGATACGACCGCATCAACGCTATCGACAGCCTCACGCACAGACGTAAATGTCGCACACCCATTTTCCTGCGCGCGTACCAAAGCTTCGGCCGACAGGTCAAAGGCATTCACCGCATGCCCCGCCTTAACCAGATTGGCAGCCATGCCGCCGCCCATATTGCCAAGCCCGATAAACGCAATTTTCATGATCATTTTCCTATCCAATTCCCCGGCCGTTTCTCAACGAACGCCGCCATGCCTTCTTTCTGATCTTCAGTGCCAAACAGTCCATGGAACAACCGGCGTTCGAACACGATGCCTTGCTGCAATGTGGTTTCAAACGCGGCGTTCACCATTTCCTTGCACGCGATTGCGGCCAAGGGCGCCATAGCGGCGATGGCAGTCGCGGTTTTAATCGCTTCTTCCACCAGATCCGCCGCCGGAACGACCTTGGCGACCAAGCCAGAACGCTCCGCCTCTGCGGCATCCATCATCCGGCCCGTCAGGCACATTTCCATCGCTTTGGCCTTGCCAATGGCGCGCGTGAGGCGCTGCGATCCGCCCATGCCGGGGGTAACCGCCAGCTTGATTTCGGGCTGGCCGAATTTGGCATTGTCGCCCGCGATAATGAAATCCGCCATCATGGCCAATTCGCATCCGCCGCCAAGCGCAAAGCCATTCACGGCCGCAATCCAAGGCTTGCGTGTCGCGGTCACGCGGTCATAGCCTGCAAAGAAATTCGAACCGTACATGTCGG
The DNA here is from genome assembly GCF_945862485.1 of Sphingorhabdus sp. EL138. Taxonomy (GTDB): domain Bacteria; phylum Pseudomonadota; class Alphaproteobacteria; order Sphingomonadales; family Sphingomonadaceae; genus Sphingorhabdus_B. Next base: position 10,747 of record NZ_CAMAYF010000012.1, on the reverse strand, counting down.
CAAAGGACTGCGATGACATTTCCTTAATGTCCGCGCCTGCCGCAAATGCCTTTTCGCTGCCCGTCAGGACGGCACATCTTTGGCTATCATCGGCATCAAACGCCGCAAAGGCCGCGATAAGGTCAGCCAAAACCTGGCTGTTCAACGCATTCAGCGCCTGTGGCCGGTTCAGCGTCATCAACGTCACTGCGCCGCGTTGTTCAACCAGGATTGTTTCATATGTCATAGGGGCTTCCATTCTTCTTGCGGCGGCAAGGCTGCGAATATGGCGTCAATCAGGTCTTCGGTCACACCCTCGGGCGTTGCGGGGTCCCATTTGGGCGCATTGTCCTTATCGACGATAACCGCGCGCACGCCCTCGGCAAAATCGGGGCGCACGATGACGCGGCTCGCGATCCGATATTCCATCGCCATATTATCGGCAAAGTCGGTGAGCATCAGGCTCTGCGACAATTGGCGCAGCGCAACCTTGCAGGTTTGCGGGCTTTTCGACCGCAGCGTCGCCAGCTCACGCATCGCCCACTCGCTCTCATCGCCCTCAAGGCTGGCGAGAATATCTTCCAACTGGTCAGAGGCAAAATGGCGGTTAATCTGAAACAATGTCTCGACAATCTTGGACGGCGCCGGCGTTTCCGACAATGTCCCTAAAATGCCGTCGATCCGCTCGACATCTTCGCTGGCAATCCGTGCCTTGGCGTCGGCCAGCGCGCTGCTGGGCAGATAATGCGTGGCAAGGCCAAGCGCGAGGCATCCGGCCCCTGCAATGCGCGAACCCGTCAGCGCCAGAAACTGGCCAACACGTCCTTCCAGCCGCGACAGGTACCAGCCGCCACCGACATCAGGGAACAGGCCAATGCCCGTTTCTGGCATCGCAAATTTCGTGTTTTCGGTCGCGACGCGAAAACGCGCAGGCTGGCTTATGCCAACGCCGCCGCCCATGGTGATGCCGTCCATAAACGCCACGATTGGCTTTGGAAACGTGAACAGCAAATGGTTGAGTTGATATTCGTCATGGAAGAATTTCCGGCCAGACTCGCCTCCATCATGAATCGCTGAGTTGCGCAGGAAGGCGATATCGCCGCCTGCACAAAAGCCGCGTCCTTCGGCATGATCGATCACCACGCATTTGACCGCGTCGGATTCCCGCCAAGTCAGCAGCGCCTCGGTCATTGCATGCACCATGGGCAAGGTCAGCGCGTGAAGCGCCGATGGCCGGTTCAGGCTGATGAAACCGGCATGGCCGTGTACTTTGAGCAGAATGTCGTCGGTCACTGGCCCTGTCCCACCCGATGCTGGAGACGCAGCTCATCGGAATCCCTAATCAATTTGGCAAAAAGACTGATCGCGGACCGAGCACCGGCGAAGACGCGATCTTCCTCAACTTCAGAAAGAGAGAGATTATCCAATGTTTCGGTCAATAGTAGCCATCGATATGAATTATCTGCACGCGGTGGCACATGGAAGTCTGACACGATTTCGGTGAATTCCAACTCTCTCGCCATTTTCCACCAGATAGGGCCCACCTGAGCTAACGACTCTGAAATATAGAGCCAGCCGAGACGGTTTATAAAACCATGGGGCAAGCAATTTAAGACAGCAAGTTTATCAGCTCGGATTAGCCCAAGTCCCGCAAGATCAAGAATGTTTTGATCGAGATTGACTGTTCGCGTCAGCTGAGGAAATTGCCTTTGTATCAACGGATCATCATAAAGGGGACGAACCGATGAACGCATCACCATTTGCGCCGCAAGTAGGCGCTGGCAACTCTCTGGGTTCTTAAATGAGCGATGCCTTTCCACCAATTTTGCAAATACCAGGGGGACATTGCCCACTTCGTCTTCGATCCGTTCGGACAACTTCATTCGCAACGAATTCGAATAACATGAATTTTCTAACGAATAATCGGCACCGAGCACATCGCGTCGTATTGCGTTTATCCGCGCCGAAGCTCCAGCTAGCGAAGGACTAACGGTCATTGGCGTAACAAGTCTCGGCCAATGATCATACGCATGACCTGATTGGTGCCTTCGAGGATCGAATGGACGCGCAGATCACGCCAGAAACGCTCAATGGGATAATCGCGTAGGTAACCATAGCCGCCGAACAACTGAAGCGCCTGATTAACGATTTCGCTGCCGCTGTCGGTCGACAGCCGCTTGGCCATCGCCGAAAAGCGCGATTTGTCGGGTGCGTTGGCCGTGACCTTAGCCGCCGCGATATAGAGCAACGCGCGCGCGGCCTCCAGATCGGTTGCCATGTCGGCGAGCATGAACTGCGTATTCTGAAATTCGGACACGGGCTGGCCAAACTGCTGACGATCCTTGGTATAGGCAATCGCCTCATCCAGGCAACGCTGCGCGCCGCCAAGCGAACAGGCGCCAATGTTCAGCCGTCCGCCGTCCAGACCCATCATGGCAAAGCGGAAGCCATCGCCCTCTGCGCCGACACGGTTGGCAACCGGCACCCGGCAATCTTCGAAGATGACTTGCGCGGTGGGCGAGGCGTTCCAGCCAAGCTTCTTCTCCGGCGCGCCAAAGCTCAGGCCCGGCGTGTCCTTGTCAACGACAAGGCAGGTGACGCCCTTGGTCTTTTCTTCGCTGGTGCGGACAATCACGACATAGACATCATTATAGCCAGCACCGGAGATAAACTGCTTCGCGCCGTTAATCACATAATGATCGCCATCAAGCCGCGCGCTGGTTTTCAGCGCCGAAGCATCGGACCCGCTGCCGGGTTCGGTGAGGCAATAGCTGGCGATTTTCTGCATCGACACAAGGTCAGGCAAACAGCGCGCCTTCAACTCCGCATTGCCAAAGCAGTCGATCATCCACGCGGCCATATTGTGAATCGAGATAAACGCGCTGGTCGTGGGGCAACCATACGCCATCGCCTCCATAATCAGCGCCGCTTCCAACCGGCCAAGGCCCGTGCCGCCTGATTCTTCGGACACATAAATCGCGCCGAAGCCGAGTTCGCCAGCGGCTTTCCACACATCTATCGGATAATGCGACTTTTCGTCCCATTCCGCAGCGAAGGGCGTGATGGCGTCCGCGGTGAATTTGCGCGCCATATCCTGGATGACGACTTGATCGTCGGTGAGTTCAAACTGGTTTTGCATAGCATCCTATCCCTTAGGAATTCGATGTGCGTTCAAAAGGCGGAGCAATACGTATATTGCTCCGCCTCGCTGATCGGCTGAGGGGCAACGCCCTTGTTACGAGTAAAGAGGAGAGAGGAGATCACTCGCATCAGCCATTCAACATTTTGTCCTCATCCCATTGTTGGAATGACGAACGCGTTGCCGCCGTCAGGTGATCCATCCGGCCAGCGCTGAGTCACTGTCTTGACCTTGGTCCAGAACTTCACGCCTTCCATGCCATGCTGGTTGGTGTCGCCAAAGGCGCTGCGCTTCCACCCGCCAAAGCTGTGATACGCGACAGGAACCGGAATTGGCACGTTGATGCCGACCATGCCCACATTGACGCGGGCAGCAAATTCCCGGGCGGCGTGGCCGTTGCGGGTGAAGATCGCTACGCCATTGCCATATTGATGGTTGCTCGCAAGCGACAAGGCTTCTTCAAAATTGGCAGCGCGCACCATCTGCAGGACGGGTCCGAAGATCTCTTCCTTGTAGCTTTCCATGTCGGTCGTGACATGATCGAACAAGGTCGGCCCAATGAAGTAGCCTTTCTCATGCCCCTGAAGCGTAAAGCCACGGCCATCGATCACCAGTTCTGCTCCTTCATCAGCGCAGGTCTGGATCCATCCTTCGACCTTTTCCTTATGCGTTTGCGTGACCACCGGGCCGTAATGCGCTTCTGCATCGGTAGAGATGCCAATGCGCAGTGCCGCGATGGCTGGGATCAGCTTGGCCTTTAGCCGCTCTGCAGTCTCATCGCCAACCGGGACGACGACCGGAAGCGCCATGCAGCGTTCACCTGCCGAGCCAAAGGCCGCGCCCGCCAGATCATTAACCACCTGGTCAAGGTCCGCATCAGGCATGACGATGCCATGGTTCTTCGCGCCGCCCATCGCCTGCACCCGCTTGCCGTTGGCGACGCCGCGATTGTAGACATAATGCGCAATGTCGGAGGAGCCGACAAAGCTGATCGCGCCAATCGCCGGGTGATCCAAAATGGCATCGACCATTTCCTTGTCGCCATGCACAACCTGGCAGATACCTGCGGGCAAGCCAGCCTCGATAAACAGTTCGGCAAAGCGCACAGGAACGCTTGGGTCGCGCTCGCTTGGCTTGATGATGAAGGCATTGCCCGTCGCAATCGCAACACCGCTCATCCACAAGGGGATCATCGCAGGAAAGTTGAACGGCGTGATACCAGCGCCAATGCCGATGGGCTGGCGCATTGAATACACATCAATGCCGGGGCCGGCGCCTTGGGTATGTTCGCCCTTGAGGACATGCGGAATGCCGCAGCAGAATTCGATGACCTCAAGGCCGCGTTGAATGTCGCCCTTGCTGTCGGCAATGACCTTGCCATGCTCACTGCTCAGCATATGCGCCAGTTCGTCCATATTGGCCTCAACCAGGCGTTTAAACTCGAACATAACGCGCGCGCGGCGTTGCGGGTTGGTCATTGCCCACGCCGGTTGTGCCGCCAATGCCGCTTGCACCGCCCGCTCAAGCACCGCTGCATTGCCCAAGGCCACACGCGCCTGCACCACGCCATTGTTGGGGTCCATGATGTCGCCAAAACGCGCCGAGCTGGCACCCGCACCGCCGCTGATGAAATGATCGATTTGACGCATGTTGGTGCTCTTTCTTTAAAGGAATAGCGTTCAACTGCGCCAATCATTAATTGCAGGCAACATGTATTAATGCTAGCCACGCCTGCAATTATGCAGGTATCTGACTGGAACGATTATCAGGCATTCATTGTCGTTGCACAGACTGGGCAAATTGCTCGGGCTGCCAAGAAACTACACGTGGATGCTACTACCGTAGGTCGCAGAATCCGACGCCTTGAAAGTCAAATCGGTTACACCTTGTTTGAGCAAACCCGCGAAGGTCAGTCGCTCACTGAAGAAGGCGAAAAGCTGTTTGCCTCTATCGAAGTAATGGCAGCAGCAGCAGAGTCCGCCCAACCACAATCTCAAGGTGGCCGAAGCCTTAGCGGAACTCTTCGCATTAGCGTTTCGGAAGGATTTGGATCGTGGTTTCTGACGCGACATGTACCGGCCTTCGTAGAACGTCATCCCGACCTCCGGCTTGATATTGTTGCGAGCAGCGGCTTCCTAAGCCCTTCCAAACGTGAAGCTGATATTGCCGTGGTGCTTTCAAGGCCAAAGGCTGGGCACGTAATCGCGCAAAAGCTGGCAAGCTATAAGCTGGGCTTATATGCCAGCCGTGCATATATAAATCAGCACGGCGTTCCCACGGCGCTAGATAAATTGGGCGCAGAGCACCATCTCATCGGCTATATACCAGATTTGCTTTATGCGCCGGAGCTTAACTATCTCGATGATTTGGTAGCCGGGTTGAAGCCTGACATCCGGTCTTCAAGCATCATTGCTCAGCACAGGTTAGTGGCAGTGGGAGCTGGAATAGGCGTACTTCCCTGCTTTATTGGTGATATCGATCCAACCTTGGAACCAATATTTCCAGAGAGCACAATTAGCCGTAACTTTTGGCTGGTGACGCATAAAGATAACCGAACGCTCGAACGCATAAAAGCCGGCAAGGCTTGGCTTATGGAGATTGTTCGCCAAGATTCTGAACTTCTAAATCCGGCGCGAATGTCTGAAGATTTGCAGTGAGTCTTCTACGCTCACATTGTTCATTGAAGTGCCTTCACGATTAACTATGCCACATTCAGGCCTAAGGCATCATTTGCATACCCACTATCCGAACAGATCGTCTTTATGCCGATTATTATCGGGGAATTCATTGGAACAATGCATGCGGAACCAGCGTCGACTAGATCCCAACAATGGCTTGGCTGGCGACCGGATGGATTACTCAGTCATCACCACCAGCAGTCACGAAGTTGTATTTGCAAGTGCCCGACATTGGCCGCAAAGCCGCGATCGCGTTATGCCGATGCTGATATCTGATATCTGATTACATCGCATGTGTGCATCGGCATCACCGCCTAGCGATATCTGCGAAATGCAATAGTCTTCCCGTATCGACCGCCGCCAAAAATTGCACGACGCTGTCGACTTGATCGTCGTGTTTGACATGCGGAAAACTGATCAGTTCTTCCTCGAATGTTTTCAACCATGGCGCTTCATTGGGTACGAAGACCTCGCCGCGTTCAAATTTCGGCGACCGCTGTGAAGCGCGGTCCTGCTTGGACCCTAATGGGGCAATAGGCTGGATCCAAAGTCTGAGAGTGTGACGCTGGATATTCTGGCAGAGACTGATGCCCGACCCGGCTTTTTCAACGATGACAAGATTGGCGTCCCACTTTTCACGCTGATGGTACCCAGCCCGCTCGAGGTCAGGAAACTGGAGCCGTTCGCGGAGAATATCGAGCAGAAAATAGCGCTTGCCACAAAGCGCTCAGGTCGAACAGACGCTGTAGTCGCCACACATTGTCTTAACCTCATCAACCGACGCTTTCTTCGTATCAATGTGCACATTGGGGAACACGGAGCGATACCACCGGGTCTACAAGGCCACCTGAACTCATTTAGCGCTCAAGTGCGGGCGAAGCGGTCATCGACCGACGCCCACCAAAAATTTTCGAGGATCGGCTAAAATCATATAAAATCGTTTAATTACCTATTGTTGACTTGACTTTGGTTGGCAACAGAGTGAACGATCGTCACATGGTAAGACGCTATCCAACATCATTTAGCGGTAGTTATTGGTGCAAGATTTACCCATTCTTGGGCGCGGTGGAATGACCATAATCGAGATCCGCCTTAAACCCGAGATTTTGGCCGATTACGAATTGCCTGACATTTTCTATCCAATGTCTCTTAATACCTTTGAAGGCACGATCAGCGGCGATGGAGGCTGGCCCTTCGCATCCATGCTATTCCACCTTCAGCAGCGCAGCGGTAAGGGCAACACCAACTGGACGGAACTTGAGCCGGCAATGGATCGTCTTGTGCAGATCCTATCGCCTGACGATCCGCGCCCTGTCCTATCTGCCACAGGCGACGATTGGTGGATAGAGTTAGGCCCGGTGGACTTGCGCAGCAAGATTGTTACCATTCAACGCGGCGAAAGTCTCATTGCCGCAATCAGTCCAACAACTAACGGGCGGTTGCGGGTCGCAACATTCCGGCCATTGGACGCCAAGAGCGCGCGGTACATTATAAATATGGCACATAAGTCGGACCCCGAACACGGCCTGTACATGCGCGAAAACAACTGGGAGTATGCGCTGGATTGTTCAGCAGGTAACGGCAACTTCTATGCATATGATCGGGGGGAGGCATATCTTTCCTATTGGGAGCATGGCGTTGGCCTGATGGCCGACCGAACCATTGACCATCATTGGTTTGCTATGCGGCAACTTCAGGGCCGGGTTCCCTCAGTCGCCGTTTATGAACTCGGCGTGCATTATACGTATTCTGATTGAACGTGTGCGTGCACCAAGCCCTTCGCGCTACGGCGCTTTCACAGCGTGCCCTCATCGAAGCTCCCGTCCTCTTCTCCGTTTATGAAGTCTTCCATAAATTTAATGTAACGTCTTTCAGTCTCCGAAAACGGAGGTATGAAATCATCGTCATAATTTTCAAATGATGTATTTTGAATGTCAAAAACGCCTAATGCCATAAGCAGTTTAATAGCTTCGCCTTGCTGCTTGAGCGGAGCTTTGAGGGCACTGTGAATATACGATCGAACTAGCGCTCTCGCTGTTGGTGCCGTTTTGGACTTGCCGTTCTCGGAAAAATTAATGCCGCGGGCAAGCTCTTCTGCAAACATTTCGGGTAGCGGCAGACATGTTTTGGCAGCCGCCTTTTTCTTTCCCGATGGATTACCGCTTTGCCCTGGCTGCCATTGATGTACCTTGGGCGGTTTTCCGTACCCACCATTCTTTTCCGTGCTCATGATAAATGCCCCCAATTATCCGTTTTACGCTGCGTGCTGCTGTGATTGTGTCGCCCGTTCTTTTGCCATTTGCGCGAATGTTTTGCCTGACCCTGCGTGGATAGCTTCCTTGCCGGTCATCTCTTCCCATCGCCGGATTGCGACATCTACATAGGCAGGATCAAGCTCGATGCAGTGGGCGCGTCGCCCGCTGCGTTCCGCAGCGAGCAGCGTCGTGCCAGACCCCAAAAACACATCGAGCACCAATGCGCCGCGCTTGCTGACATCCTTGAGCGCGTCTTCGACCATCTCTATTGGCTTTGGCGTCGGATGGTGTTCCAGCGCCTTTGCGGCGGAGGATCCCCGTTGGTTGGCGCCAGGGTAGGACCAGACATTGGTTCGGTCACGGCCATGCTTGCCCATCTCGACATTGTTGACAGCAAGCTTGCTGCCTTTGACAAACATCACGATAAGTTCGTGCGCTGGCCGGTATGGAGACCCGTTAGATCCGGATCCCTTGTTCCATATGATCGTGTTGGTGTGCCGAAGTCCGGCTAGCTTGCCAGCAGCCATGATCAGGTCAACAGACCGCCAATCAATGCAGGAGTAAAAAGCAGCACCCTCGCCCAAGTGGTTCGCGCACAGCTGATGAAACTGATTACAGAACGAAGCAAAATCCTCTGCGGAAAGTTCCCCTGCCCCCATTTTGAAGTCTTTGTGCTTTGTCTTGCCATGCCCGCTTACAAAGCCTTCAATGGGGATATTCCACGGACAATCGGTAAACACAATGTCCGCACGTTCGCCGCCCAGAACAATCGTGTAGCTTACGGGATCGGTAGAGTCCGCGCACAGAATACGGTGGTCGTCTAAATGCCACAGATCATTTGGTAGTGTCACCGGTATCTTTGGCAGTGGCGGTATGACGTTGTCATCGCTCTCGCCTGCCTGCCCGCCTGTGGTCATGATGATATCAAGCTCGGGCAGGCTAAATCCTGTGGTGCCTACATCAAAACCACAATCGTCAAACTCAATAAGCAATGGGCCAAGCGCTTCGATATCCCAGTCACCGGTTTCACCCAGGCGATTGAGCGTCACGTGAAGAAGTTCAAGCTCGCGCTCGTCAAGGTCGTCTACGACAACGCACCAAACTTCTGTCGCACCTAACTTCCCTAATGCCATGGCTACGATATGGCCGTTGATGATCTTGCCCGATGCGCTGATCAGGATAGGAACCTTTTGTCCGTGGGTGCGAAGACTGTTAGTCACCCGTTCAAACTGGTCCGCCTCGGTTTTACGGACCCGCCTTTTCAAGCCCTCCAGGGATTTGATGGGCAGCCGTTCAAGTTTCATCTCACCTATGAGGTTCTCCGGGGCTGATGCCGCCATCGCTGCGAGCGAAACTTTATGGCCCATGAGCTTTTTATGGGCCTTTGACTTCGCATTCAGGGCTGCCTTGGTTTTGTCTATCGTAAAAGCCAATTCATAAACTCCCATTTTTGTTCGCGAAAATCGCGAAGGTTAAAACAGGCGCATTGATCCTCCAGGAGATCATAGCGCAAATCATCCGACCTAGGGGAAACCCCATAGGTCAGTAATCAACACGCTTATCCTTCCAAGGTGCATGCATCGGAGCGCATTTCGCGATTGCCTCAAGGTCAGTGGACCGCAGTCCTTAATCTCTTGGGCGCCGAGCCATGTGGCGATGTCATTATTAAGCCTGCAATCAATTTTGAATGCAACAGCCAATTCTAAAAATATTTTCTGAGGGGCATTTCCGCCGAGCTCCAGAAAAGCTGATTAGCCCTAATGTTGGAAACGAGGCCATCAAGGCGTGGTGTAGATGATACACGTATCGTCCCCTTTTTCGGAGCCGAATTCTCTCGCGTCGTGATTGCTGCACGGTCCCTGCTACTGGAGCAGATTATCCCTGATCGCTCCGTCACATTTCCCTACAACTTGCAAAAAAATTCCCTGCGCCTTTTTCTGGAGCTATCCGCCAAATCTTTGATTTTGGCCCGCTTAAACATATTCCACACCCAAAATCGTCGTTTAAATGTTGATTAAATCCCTGCAATTTCCCTGCTACCAGGGAATTTACCGCCGAGACCGTATCGAGCAGGACTGCGTGCTGCGCCAATTGCGAACACAGTCGCTAACGAAAGTCGTTTTCCAAAAATGCCCCAATTTAAAGGACGGATCGTTCCGCCCAGTGCGCATGTGTACCGCTGCTGATTTTATGCGGGAGGGCAATCCGGCAAACAGGGCCTTCCTCAAAACGCTTGCAATCAATCAATATGCATTCGGATGTCCCACGATTTTCGTCGGTGACAAAGCTGACGAGATAGCCGTCATCTTCGTCCACCGCGCCAACACGTGAAGCAAAGGGTGCCTCACTGCCATAAACGCCCTCAGGAAGCTGTAGGGACCATGAATCGCCCGTCAGCATGCGTGCTTTGCAAAGCCGTTGAACAGGAACCAGCCGGGCTTAGAAGTCGTGCTATAGGCATATCGATAAGGCTGCCCCAGATAGCTTTGGTTCATCATTCCGAATTCGAGGATCCGGTCATCCAACCGCTCTTCGCGCGTCGTTCCATCGGCAAGGTTAAACCGCCAGCGGTGCAGCTTGGGCTTGAAGCTATGTTCGTCGACATAGGCCATCATATGGCCATAGCCATCGGCGTTATCGAGTGGCGGTGGATAGGGGTCTTCTTCGAAATAGCCGTCGAGTACGACTTCATCGCC
>NZ_CAMAYF010000011.1 GCF_945862485.1 Sphingorhabdus sp. EL138 | reverse complement strand
CGCTCTGCCATAGGGATGCGCTGTTTTTACGGCAATGACCAGCCCCTATGAATTGCGGAGAGATGGCTGAGTGGTCGAAAGCACCGCACTCGAAATGCGGCGTGCCGGTGACGGTACCTAGGGTTCGAATCCCTATCTCTCCGCCAATTTTAAGCAATTCCGCCGACAAACCCAGCCGTGTCTTGAGGCGCGGGCATGGCCATTCGCATAGCGCCGCCGCACCCGCGCTGCCGACAACGTGCGCGAATTTCGACTTCGCCTAAAGTTAGCCGCTCTTTTCCCTTCCGCGCTTGTAACTCTGCACCCGTTAGCCACCGGAACGTTCCGCATTTCTTGCAAGTCAGTTCCAGCCGGTCGTTTGCGTCCAAATCGAGTATTTGGATATTGCTTCGCCAGTTCACCAAAAATCCTCTGCACTGGGAATCCGCGTAAATGATATTTTGCCACCAACATTGCCACCGGGCGGCGGCTCCCAAAAACCGACACTGGCAACCGTTTTGCCATATTTTATATTAAGCCGATCAAGCGCAGACCCCAGCCGCTCCCATTTTTGCCGTTCGGAATCGTCATCCAACAAAAAATCGAGCTGGCGATGATTGGCAGTCGTTAGATCGCCAAGGGTAACACCGATACGCATCACTCTCGTTTTGCTAGTCAAGCGGCTGGTGAGGCGTTCCCAAAGAGCAGCGAGCGCGGTTAGCAACGCTTGATCGTCATTCACTTGTGGCAGTGTCAGGCTGTCGAACCCGCTACCCTCATAATATTGCATCCATAGGGTAATGGACTTTGTGTAATATCCGGCCCTACGCACCCGCCTAGCTGCTTTCACAAGCAACAGGCGCGATATTGTCTTAGCATCCGTCAACGTCCGCGCATCGGGCGGCAAAACCCTTGCATGGCCGAACATGCCGCGTTCGGTCGGCGGGGCTTCTATCGCATAGCCGTGTAGCGCATACCAAAGCCGCTCGCCGGTCACATTATTCCACAAAGCGCGAAGCTGTTTAGGTTGGGTTGCCAGCAAGGCCGCCATTGTCGTTATCCCAGCTTTTGCGAGCCGAATTTCCATCCGTTTCCCGATGCCCGGTATATCATCCAGGGGGAGCTTCAATAAGGGGGCTGGCATGGCCTCAGGTCGCCAGATAGAAAGGCCATCCGGCTTTTGCGTCCCGCCCGCAATCTTGGCCAAATGGCGATTGGCGGCAAAGCCGATAGAGCATGTGATGCTTGCGCCGATGTTATAGCGGATCGTCCGTTTGATAGCCGCAGCCACGCCAGCCGGATCGGCCCTTTGCCCTTCGTCAAGTTTGCAACTTAATTCGTCAATCGACTTGACCTGATCGACCGGGATTACGGAACCAATTTGTGATATAAGCTCGTTATGCGCACGCCTGTATAAATCTGGCTTTTGCGGCACCAAAATTAGATCGCGACATATCCGCTTGGCTTCATCCACCATCATTATGTTTTTGACGCCGCGCGCCTTCGCTTCGCGTGAACAGGCGATGATGCACGAACGTCCGCCCTCATAGGGAACAATGCCGATGGGACGCCCGCGTAAGGCAGGGTTTCGCAACTGCTCAACGCTCGCAAAAAAGCCGTCAAAGTCCAAATAGAGATGCTCGATTGTGTCTGGTTTGCGCATGGGGGTGCCGAATCGGAGAGGGATTTGTAAAAGAACATAAACAGAACATAAGCGCAAGCGAGTTGACAGGTCCGCAGCTTTGAAAAGGGATGTTGTGAGTGTCGGGTGACACTTTCTTATCAAATTGCGCGCCGGCCTTTGCTGCCCTTTGGCGCCCAGCGCAAAAGCAATTTCTTCATTGGCTTTACCAGCCTGTAAAACGCACCCACTCATTGGTAACGATATCTGACGTGCCATGCACGATGTGGTAGCTGCGATGCTGCGCGCCAGTAGCGCAGGCGTGATTGGGCAAGATACGCACGCGATCGCCAATGGCCAGTTCGGGAAGCACCGCGTTCGACCCCGGACGCACCTTTAGGATGCCATGTTCTTGATTAGCATCCGCCAGAATAAGATCCTGAAACGGCGTGCCAGCGCTATCGCAGACGAGGCCATAGCCTTGATCAATCTCCTGCTTCGACGTGCCTCGATCTTGGGACAGGAGGCTGCCAGCGATAGTTGTCGACGCTGGGTTTGCTTCGATGAGGATAAGGGCATCAGAGCCATTGCTTATTGGCAAGGTTGCAAAAACGTTACGCGGCGCTTAGCGATAGCAGATGCACAATATGCCACATTATGAAGAACAATATCTGTCGCTGATGCGCCGAATTTGGGAAAATGGCACAGTTCAGCGTGATCGGACGGGGGTTGGGACCAAAGCGTTGTTCGGCGCAACTATGCGCTTTTCGCTCGCCGATGATGCCATTCCGTTGCTGACGACAAAGCGGGTGTATTGGAAGACCGCAGCGCGGGAAATGCTGTGGTTCCTTACCGGCAACACGAATATTCGGCCATTGTTGGAGCATAAGGTCAAAATATGGACCGATTGGCCGCTAGATCGCTATCGTCGCGAAACGGGTACAGACATTTCGCAAGATGATTTTGAACAACGCATAATCGCGGATGCCGCTTTCGCCGAAAAATGGGGCGATCTGGGCCCAGTCTATGGCGCGCAATGGGTGAATTGGCCGCGGTATGAAGCCGCAGAAAATGGTTTATTCCGCCGCGCGGAAAAGGGCATTGATCAGGTCAGCCTTCTTGTTGAGAGCCTGAAGAGCAATCCGGGTTCCCGCCGACATATTATCGAAGGCTGGAATGTTGCCGAACTGGACCAAATGGCGCTGCCGCCCTGCCACAAAACCTACCAATTTCATGTCGCCGATGGTGTTTTAAGCTGCATCTTATTCCAGCGCTCGTGCGATTTGGGGCTTGGCTTTGCCTTTAACGCATTTTCGGCGGCATTGCTGACCCGGATGCTCGCAGCGGTGTGTGGATATCAAGTGGGCGAGTTGATCTGGCAGGGTGGGGATGTGCATTTATACCTCAACCATGCACCCTTGGTCGAAGAGCAATTGTCGCGCACGCCCTCTGGCAGTCCCAAATTGAAGCTTTTGCGCACACCCGAAAGCATTTTCGACTATCGTATCGAAGATTTTGAAGTCGTTGATTACCAGCCGCAGTCCCATATTTCCGCGCCGGTCGCGGTGTAATCTCTATTTAGGTCAGCTATGTTGACCTAAAGTCATGTTTGAAATATTATAACAAATATAGATAATAAACTCCCTGAGTCGTTCGGGCGGTTGTGGGCGGAGATGGACATGGTGCAATCTACGAAAGACAATCTCGCGCCGCTGCATCTGCACATCCCTGAACCCAAATTCCGTCCCGGTGATATAGCCGACTTTAGCGATATCATTGTGCCTGCGGTCGATACCCATCCGCGCCCTGATGAGCATGTTTTGCCGGCCGACATTCACCCGTTGGCTTATGGTCTTGTGCGCGTTTTGGGCGATGACCACGTGGCTTCGGGCAGTTGGAACCCCGGACTTGATCTCGCTACTCTACAGGTCATGTTGCGAAGAATGCTGCTTTTGCGTGCTTTTGATGATCGTATGTTTCGGGCACAGCGGCAGGGCAAAACGAGCTTTTACATGAAGTCTTTTGGCGAGGAGGCGACGTCGGTTGCAACGACCATGGCGTTGCATTTTGATGACATGTGTTTCCCAAGCTATCGCCAGCAAGGGATATTGATCACGCGCGATTATCCGCTCGTTGATATGATGAACCAGATTTATTCCAATCGGGGCGACCGACTGAAGGGCCGCCAACTGCCTATCATGTATTCGGCAAAGGATTACGGATTTTTCAGCATTTCCGGCAATCTGACCACGCAATATCCGCAGGCCGCGGGTTGGGCGATGGCCTCTGCCTCGCGCGGAGATACCCGTATTTCAGCGGTTTGGTGCGGTGACGGATCAACGGCGGAAGGTGACTTTCATAACGCATTGACCTTTGCCGCCGTCTACAACGCGCCAGTCATCTTTCAGGTTGTGAATAACCAATGGGCGATTTCGTCCTTTTCCGGTTTTGCCGGAAGCGAGCGGACGACCTTCGCCGCGCGGGCCATCGGTTATGGTATTGCTGGCTTACGCGTTGACGGCAATGACGCATTGGCAGTTTACGCCGCGATGCAATGGGCCGCGAACCGTGCACGGACCAATGGCGGACCGACGCTGATTGAATATTTCACTTATCGCGGGGAAGGGCATTCCACCTCAGATGATCCCAGCGCATATCGCGCGGCCGAAGAATATGCGTTGTGGCCACTGGGCGACCCCGTCACGCGGTTGAAGGACCATCTCATAACTATCGGCGCGTGGAGCGAAGCGCAGCATGACGCGCTAGTCCTTGAACTGTCCGAGCATGTGAAGGCTATTCAGAAAGAGGCCGAGCAAAATGGTATTCTCGGCCATGGCTTGCATCATCCGTTCGAAACGATGTTCGAAGATGTGTTCGAAGAAATGCCGTGGCATTTGAAAGAGCAATGCACGCAAATGCTTAAGGAACAAGAGGATAAATTTGGCCCTGATTGGGAGGCACGTTGATGTCAGAGCCTGCCACAAAAACGATGAACATGATCGAGGCGATTAACAGCGCGTTGGATATCATGCTCGCAAAAGACAACGATGTCGTCATCATGGGCGAGGATGTCGGCTATTTTGGCGGCGTGTTTCGCGCGACTGCGGGTTTGCAAGCCAAGCATGGCAAGACACGCGTGTTTGATACCCCGATCAGCGAATGCGGTATCATTGGCGTTGGCGTCGGCATGGCGGCTTATGGCCTCCGGCCCGTGCCTGAAATTCAATTTGCCGATTATATCTATCCTGGCCTCGACCAATTGGTGAGCGAGGCCGCGCGTATGCGTTACCGTTCGGCGAATGACTTCATTTGCCCGATGACGGTCCGTTCGCCCTTTGGTGGCGGTATCTTTGGCGGGCAGACGCACAGCCAAAGCCCGGAGAGCCTATTTACCCATGTCTGCGGGATTAAGACCGTCATTCCGGCCACACCTTATGATGCCAAGGGCCTTTTGATTGCTGCGATTGAGGACAATGATCCTGTTGTTTTTTTCGAACCCAAGCGCATCTATAACGGTCCGTTCACGGGCTATTATGATCGCCCTGTGGAGCCATGGTCAAAACATGAAGGAAGCATGGTTCCGCAAGGCTATTATCGCATTGATCTTGGCAAGGCGGCGGTTGTACGGGCAGGCGAGGCGGTTACCGTGTTAACTTATGGCACCATGGTCCATGTGGTGAAGGCCGTTGTCGCCGAGCATGGTATTGACGCGGAGATCATTGACCTACGGACATTGCTACCGCTCGACATTGGAACCATCGAAGCGTCGGTCAAGAAAACTGGCCGTTGCATGGTGGTGCATGAAGCGACGCGCACCAGCGGCTTTGGTGCGGAATTGGCGGCGCAGGTGCAGGAACGGTGCTTCTATCATCTGGAAGCTCCAATCGAGCGCGTCACCGGGTTTGACACGCCTTATCCACATAGCCTGGAATGGGCCTATTTTCCTGGCCCCGTGCGCCTTGCCCGCGCCTTTGACAAGATCATGAAGGACTGACGCGATGCCCAAATTTACATTCAATCTGCCCGACATTGGTGAAGGCATTGCTGAGGCTGAAATCGTCGCTTGGCACGTCAAGATTGGCGATATCATCTCCGAAGACCAGCCCCTTGCCGACATGATGACCGACAAGGCGACGGTTGAAATGGAAAGCCCGGTTTCGGGTGTTGTCACCAAGGTTGCGGGCGAAGCGGGCGATGTGATCGCCATTGGCGCGATGCTTGTCGAGATTGAGATCGCTGGCGATTCTGGAAATGAGGCAGAAAAGCCAGCAAAAGAGCCGATTTTGGCTGTGGTTGAGGATGAAAATGCGCATATGCCAGAGCCTGTCTCTATCGCAGAAGTCACCCCGCCACCCGTTGCTCCAACAGCAATGCAGCATGCCATGTCCGTCGCCGACAAGGTCACCGCGTCGCCTGCGGTGCGCCAACGTGCCAAAGACCTTGGCGTCGATTTGGCCGACGTTAAGGCGGCAGGCGGGCATGTTCGGCATGCAGACCTTGATGCGTTTCTTACCTATGGATCGCAGATGGGGTATCGCCCAGTGCATGCAAATGTTCGCCGCGCCAATGAAGCGGTCAAGGTTATAGGCTTGCGCCGCCGGATTGCCGACAATATGGCAGCGTCGAAACGGCACATCCCGCATTTCACTTATGTGGAGGAAATCGATGTCACTGCCATTGAATCGATGCGCGCAGACTTGAACGCCAATCGCGGGACAAAGCCAAAGCTGACGATGTTGCCCATGCTGATCGTCGCGATTTGCAAGACCATTCCGCAATTTCCGATGATTAACGCGCGTTTTGATGATGAAGCAGGCGTTGTCACGCGTCATGGCGCTGTACATTTGGGTATGGCGACGCAGACCGATGCTGGCCTGATGGTGCCTGTCATCCGTGATGCGCAGGACCGGAATATCTGGCAATTGGCGACCGAAATTGCGCGCTTGGCCGACGCTGCACGCAGCGGCTCCGCAAAAAGCGAAGAGCTATCTGGGTCAACCCTGACCATTACATCATTGGGCCCGCTCGGCGGGATCGCGACCACGCCCGTTATCAATCGTCCAGAAGTGGCCATTATCGGCCCGAACAAGATTGTGGAGCGCCCCATGTTTGTTGGCGACACTATTGAGGCGCGCAAGTTGATGAACCTGTCCATGAGTTGCGACCATCGTGTCGTCGACGGTTGGGACGCTGCCAATTATGTTCAAACGCTCAAAAAACTGATCGAGACGCCCGTTTTGCTGTTCGCCGATTAATACCTAACGCGGCAGGCGCGTCCAGACCGGGCTGATAGGGGATTATTTGCGCGCATGGTTCCAGCAACGTAGACTGTTTCGTTGGCGCAAGAGGCGAATGCTTTCACCGCCGTCCGGTGCTGCAGCGTTGCGACATGGGCCCTCAGGAAGTTAGCGGAAACAAAATATTAAACAGATATCTAAGTCTATGGGTCACGCTAAATTTAGGCGTTGCTAAAGATCTGACAATCAGTTGGTCAAAGGTGATCTCGCCGAATATGCCCTTTTATGACAAATGGCGTTGACAGAATCTTGCGCCGCTTATAGTGCGCCCCCACCGCAAGTTAGCGGGTGTAGCTCAGTTGGTTAGAGCGCCGGCCTGTCACGCCGGAGGTCGCGGGTTCGAGCCCCGTCACTCGCGCCACTTCTTTCAAGTTTTAGTCTTGAGGTGGTGCGCGGAACGATCCTGTCTCCATCCAAATCATCAGTGGGCGCATCGGCGCTATCCATATGATACCTGCGACCAGATAGATGATGCTTTGGATTGCGATGTTTTGCGCTCCAATAAAGTCGGATGCGCTGACAATAATAGCCGACCAGAGCAATATAATCAGCAATATCGCCAGCATGCCGGCAGGCTTCCGCCAAGTCGGTTGCTTGAGTGGTGTTTTCATAAGGTCATCCATGATTTTTCGGTAAGTATAGCGTCCAATGGCATGTCCCAAATATCCGATGCGAGGGCAGGCGCATGTTGAACGGACCATGCAAGGCCAATCGCGATGGCTTGCTCAAGCACGCTTAAGGCGCGGTCATAATGGCCAGCACCCTGTCCAAGCCGCATCAATTGGTCGTCAAAGGCTACTAAGGGCGTGAGAACGATGTCTGGAGTGCAGGGGGGAGCGTTCTCTGCAGGTTGGAGCAATCCAAAGGGGCCGGGAACCAAATTGTCACCCGGCGTCCAACGCAGGAAGCGCATCGGGGCGGCCTTGCTTGTGATATGGGGTAGCGCAATATCGCAGCCCAGTTGGTGGGCCTGAGTCAGCAATGCCGCAGGATCTACCTCAGATCCAATGGCTATATAGCCGGCCACAATTTTGCCCGGCAAAAGATATTGCGCCAGCGGGGAAGGAGTTTTGGAGAAGGCCAGCGCGCGATCCTGTGGGGACAGTGCATCAACAAACCGGTCACGCTTTTGACGGAATTCCAACCGCTGCGACTGCTTGTTAAAATCTGGTTGCACTATTTTTCCTGAATAATGTTGGCGGAACCATCATGGGTCGTTTCCCGGAATATCCTCTGACGCCAGGACGTCAGGTGGGCACCGTGTGATCTGGACCTTAAGGTTTCCCAAACGGCCCAGGCAGGGACAGCTCCCTTAGATAGATAATCGCCTCAGGGATGTTCTCATCAGTTCGTGCCGGACAGTACCGCCAGACGCCAATATAAGCCGCTTATGTTAATTCTCAAGCCTTAGTGCCAGATTTTCCAATCGGGTAGCAAGCCCCTCTAATGTATCGGCAGATTGTTTTAAGGCGGCCGAAGGTCCCGCAGTATCGACGCGCACTGCCCCGCCTGCGTCATGGAGCTTGTCGGCGAGCATCAACGCAGAAAAAAGCAGCGCGCGCGTTTCTGTTAGGCCACGTGCGCCGCCAGCCACTTGGTGCGCCGTGGCGTTCACCATAGCGCCCAGTTCCAGCAAACGCTGTTCTTCTCCGGCATTACATGCGACGAAATAGTCACGACCAGCGATAGATAACTTAACGTCAGGCATCAGCGGGCATCCGCCAAAATCTTGTCCAAATCTTGAATGGCCATATGCGTTTCGGACTTTAGCTTTTCATGCCGTTCGGCAAGGTCATTATCGCCAACTGGTGCAGGCGCGATTGCCGATTTCTCGATGCGGGACAAAGCGCTCTCGATACGGTCGATTGCTGCAATAAATCGTTGTTCTATCACGGGTTAGTTTCCTTTGCTGAGGAAGTCTAGCAGAGACCATGTTCAATGCAAATGTGTGAACGCCATTATAAGCATAAATTCATGGGGAAAAGCATCCTCGCTCACTTGACGCTTTGCGCTTGCATCCGCAAGGGTTCGGACGATTGATTCGGCAGGGCGCCTATTAGAATGTGCTCCGTCACCCGCTCCCTTTCGGGAGTGATAAGTGGGGAAAAGAACATGACTGTGAGTGACCAGCAAATGGCCAATGCAATTCGGGCACTGGCTATGGATGCTGTGCAAGCCGCAAATAGCGGCCATCCTGGTATGCCCATGGGGATGGCCGACGTGGCGACGGTACTATACTCCAAATTTCTGAAATTCGACCCAAAGGCGCCCGATTGGGTAGACCGCGACCGCTTTGTTTTGTCCGCAGGGCATGGTTCGATGTTCGCTTATGCGACCTTATATTTGACCGGTTACGCAAGCCCGACCATCAAGGACATCCGGAACTTTCGGCAATTGGGTAGCCCATGTGCGGGGCATCCGGAAAACTTCCTGATCGATGGCATTGAATGCACAACCGGTCCATTGGGACAGGGTTTGGCCATGGCCGTCGGCATGGCCATGGCGGAACGCCATCTGAATGCGCGCTTTGGCGATGATCTGGTCGACCACCGAACATGGGTTGTGGCCGGTGATGGTTGCCTGATGGAGGGCATTAACCATGAAGCCGTTGGTCTCGCCGGGCATCTTGGCCTGGGACGCTTGATTGTATTTTGGGACGACAACCGTATTACCATCGATGGTTCGACTGACCTTTCCACCAGCGAAGATATTGCCGCGCGGTATCTGGCCAGTGGTTGGCATGTTGAAAGCTGCGATGGACATGATTTCAGTGACATAGAGCGCGCGATTAAGTCGGCGTTGGCAGATAATCGCCCTTCTTTGATTGCCTGCCGGACGCTTATTGGGAAGGGATCACCCAATAAAGAAGGCACAAAAGCGCCACATGGCAGCCCGCTTGGCGCAGACGAAATTGTTGCGACGCGCGCTGCAATAGATTGGCCTTATCCTGCATTCGAAATTCCGGATGATATTCTTGGCGCTTGGCGCGCAACGGGTGAAGCAGGCGTAGCGGCGCATGCGGCGTGGAATGTGCGGTTGGCAGCGTCTGCAAATGCAGCGGCGTTTAAATCGGCGATGTCAGGAGAGCCCAGCGGCGCTTGGTTGAAGCCACATCTTGATAGTTTGATTGCCGCACCACAGAAAATTGCGACCCGCAAGGCATCGGAAATCGCGCTGACGGCAGCCACGGCAGCTATATCGGAGCTGTTGGGTGGTTCTGCGGATTTGACGGGCTCCAACTTTACCCGCACCGCGTCCACCAGCACCTTGGATAAAAACGACTATTCGGGTCGCTATGTCAATTATGGCATTCGCGAATTTGGGATGGCGGCGGCGATGAACGGCATGGCGTTGCATGGTGGCATCATACCTTATGGTGGCACGTTCCTGATCTTCTCCGATTATTGCCGCGCCGCCATTCGCTTGTCCGCATTGCAAGAAACGCGTGTCATCTACGTTATGACGCACGACTCCATCGGTGTTGGTGAAGATGGCCCGACGCACCAGCCCATCGAACAAATCATGTCGATGCGGCTAATCCCGAATTTGGATGTTTACCGGCCCTGTGATACCATTGAGACCGCCGAATGCTGGGCGCTTGCGATTGAAAGTGCATCCACGCCATCGGTACTGGCGCTGTCTAGGCAAAACCTTCCGCAATTGCGCACGGACATTAGCGAGAATTTCTCTGCCAAGGGCGCGTATAGACTGCGTGCCGCAACCGCCATACGCAAAGTGATCCTCGTTGCAACGGGGTCTGAAGTTGAAATTGCTACCGTGGTGGCGGATAAGCTCGAAGCACAAGGTATTGGCGCGGATGTCGTCTCAATGCCAAGCTGGGAGCGGTTTGACGCACAGCCAGCGTCTTACAAATCGGCACTATTGCCCACGGATACGCTGCGTGTTTCCATTGAGGCTGGTACGACCATGGGATGGGAGCGCTATGTCGGCGACGGACTTCGTATCGGTATCGATAGCTTTGGCGCTTCTGCCCCCATTGACGCGCTTTACGAACATTTTGGCCTGACGGCTGACAAGATCACCCCGCAAATTGTCGCCCGATTGGGCTGATAGGAGCATTTATGACAGTGAAAGTAGCAATTAACGGTTTTGGTCGCATCGGCCGCTTGGTCGCCCGCGCGATATTGGAACGCGGTGACCATGATCTGGAACTAGTAGCGATTAACGATCTTGCACCGGCCAAGGCAAATGCGTTGTTGTTCAAACGGGACAGTGTACACGGCCCGTTCCCAGGCACAGTTGAGGCAGATGGCAATGACATCATCGTCAACGGCAAGCGTATTCATGTGACGGCAGAACGTGACCCCGCAAATTTACCGCACGCGGCCAATGGCGTCGATATTGCGCTGGAATGTACTGGCTTCTTCACTGATCGCGTCAGCGCCGAAAAGCATCTTGCGGCAGGCGCAAAGCGCGTCCTGATCTCCGCGCCCGGTAAAAATGTCGACAAGACCGTTGTTTTTGGCGTCAATCATGACGTTCTGAGCGCCGCCGATATAATCGTATCAAACGCAAGTTGTACCACTAACTGCTTGGCGCCAATGGCGAAGGTCCTGAACGATGCCATCGGTATCGAGCGCGGGTTGATGACCACAATCCATAGCTACACCAATGATCAAAAGATCCTCGATCAAATCCATGACGACATGCGCCGCGCGCGGGCCGCAGCGATGTCAATGATCCCTACCACAACTGGTGCTGCGCGAGCCGTCGGTGAAGTTATGCCAGAACTGAAAGGTAAGCTGGACGGTTCAGCCATCCGCGTGCCCACGCCAAATGTCAGCATCGTCGACCTAACCTTCACGCCAAAGCGGGACACGAGTGTTGAGGAAGTGAACGCGCTGCTGAAAGCGGCTTCAGAAGGGTCCTTGAAAGGCGTTTTGGCCTATTCAAATGAACCTTTGGTTTCCATTGACTATAACCATTGCCCCGCAAGTTCGACGATCGACAGCTTGGAAACTGCCGTCATTGACGGCAAGCTGGTGCGTGTATTGAGCTGGTATGACAATGAATGGGGCTTCTCGAACCGCATGGTTGATACAGCCGGTGTCATTGCCAAATTTCTGTAAGGATTAATCAATGCCATTCCGCACGCTCGACGACCTCGGCGATATCAAGGGCAAACGTGCTTTTGTGCGTGTTGACCTGAACGTGCCCATGGCCGACGGTCGTGTGACCGACGTTACGCGCATGCGTGCGCTGTTGCCGACGGTGCTGGAATTGTCGGACAAGGGCGCTAAGGTCCTACTGCTCGCACATTTCGGGCGTCCTAAGGGGGCGAAGCATAGCGAAATGTCGGTGTCGATGGTGCTTGATGCCTTGCAAGAAGTGCTGGGTCGCGAAATCATGTTCGTGCCAGAAATAGCGGGGGACGTTGTTACGCAATCCGTGGGTATATTGGCAGATGGCGACATCGCGCTCCTTGAGAACACCCGCTTTTGGGCCGGCGAAGAAAAGAACGACCCTGAACTGGCGCGTGCAGTGGCTGCCAATGGTGACCTTTACGTAAATGATGCATTTTCGGCGGCGCATCGTGCCCACATGTCGACCGAAGGGCTCGCGCATATCTTGCCAGCTTATGCTGGCCGAGCAATGGAGGCAGAGTTGAAGGCACTTCAGGCTGCCTTGGGCGCACCCGAGCATCCTGTGGCGGCTGTTGTCGGCGGGGCAAAGGTTTCCACTAAGCTCGACGTACTGAATAATTTGGTAACGCAGGTTGACCATTTGATTATCGGCGGGGGTATGGCGAATACCTTTTTGGCTGCGCGCGGGGTCAATGTCGGGAAGTCCTTGTGTGAACATGATCTGGCGGATCAAGCCAATGCGATTATGGATGCTGCGGACGCTGCAGGCTGTACGGTTCACCTGCCCTATGACGTCGTGACGTCACGCGAATTCCGTGCCAATCCGCCAATTCGGTCGGTAAATGTGCATGAAGTAGCAGCGGATGAAATGATCTTGGATGTTGGCCCCGCCGCTGTTGAAGCATTGGCCGATGTATTGAAAAACTGCCGGACGTTGGTGTGGAACGGGCCATTGGGGGCGTTCGAGATTGAGCCTTTTGACGCCGCAACAGTCTCATTAGCCCGGACGGCGGCTGCCCTGACCCGGGAAGGGTCGCTGGTGTCGGTTGCAGGGGGTGGTGACACCGTTGCCGCACTGGCGCATGCGGGCGTAACTGAAGATTTTACATTTGTCTCGACGGCAGGCGGCGCTTTCCTCGAATGGATGGAAGGTAAGCCTTTACCGGGCGTCGATGCTTTGAATATCGCTTAAACCTGCGGGGCAATGCCCCTTTTTTTTCAATTGCCGATGCATACGTATGCAAGGCCAGTCTATAGGATGCCAAAGATGAATTACGCCGAAATGCTTGCAAAAGTGTCCACTGCTTCGGGCTTTATTGCTGCACTTGATCAAAGCGGTGGTTCAACACCCAAGGCGCTCAAGGGCTATGGCATAGAGGAAGATGCCTATACGACCGAAGAAGAGATGTTTGGCCTTATACATGACATGCGCACGCGTATCATTACTGCGCCAAGCTTTTCCGGTGAAAAGGTGTTGGGCGCGATTTTGTTCGAACGTACGATGGACGGTCAAGCCGGCGGCAAGCCCGTGCCGACAGCATTGCAAGATCGCGGCGTTGTGCCGTTCCTTAAGGTAGACAAGGGGCTTGAGGAAGAGGCAGACGGTGTTCAAATGATGAAGCCAATGCCTGATCTTGATGCGTTGCTGCAACGCGCCAAGGCGAAGGGCGTGTTTGGGACAAAAAAGCGTTCGGTGATCAATCAAGCCTCGCCTTCCGGTATTGCTGCGATCGTGAAACAGCAATTTGATGTGGCCGAACAAATCCTCGCCGCCGGATTGATGCCGATTATCGAGCCTGAGGTGAACATCAAAAGCCTTGATCGCGCGCAAAGCGACATCATCTTGCGCGATGAAATTTTAAAGGCTCTCGATAAGGTATCGGCTGACAACAAGGTCATGCTGAAACTTTCGATTCCAGCCGAGGCGGGTATTTTTGATGCGCTTATCCATCACCCGCGTGTGTTGCGGGTTGTCGCGCTTTCCGGCGGCTACGCCCGTCCAGAGGCTTGCGCTGAACTTGCCAAGAATAAGGGCATGATTGCCAGTTTCTCGCGGGCTTTGTTGGAAGATTTGCGTCACCAGATGACCGCGGAAGAATTTGATGCCGCGCTTGCCAGCGCCATCGATGAAATTCACGCAGCATCCGCAACCTAGGGTCAGGACCACTTAAATCCACCTTCGCGGTTTGAGGCCATTTTGTTCAGTGCAAGGCGGCAAACGCAGGGCATAGTGGTTCTAAGTCCAAGCTTGCCAACGCGGCAATGGACAGTATGGGTCAAATCCGAAGGACGCCAAAATGGCTTCGATATCTTTGCCATTTTGACGCCGCGAAGGTAGATTTAAGTGGTCCTGACCCTAAGTTTGGAGAGGGGCCGGCGGTAAATGCGCAAGATATTTGCCGCCGGCCTAAAGCCCCGCTAATGAGCGCGGCATGAAAGAATTTCCCTGCCAATTATACTTGATCTCACCGCTTGAAGTCGGCGGTGATTTTCCCGCCCAGCTTGAGGCTGCCTTGTCCGCTGGTGCTGTCGCGGCGTTCCAGTTTCGCGTCAAAGACCTAGATCAGCATGAGGCTGCAGCGCTCGCGGAGCCATTGCAGGCCATTTGCGCCGCGCATGACGTGGCTTTCATTGTGAATGACAGCGTTGCTTTGGCCAAGCGCTTGAAGGCAGATGGCGTGCATTTGGGGCAGGGCGATGGTGACGTTCGGGAGGCGCGTGAACTGTTGGGGCGTGATGCCCAGATTGGGGTGACCTGTCACAACAGCCGTCATCTCGCGATGGAGGCCGCGGAGGCGGGAGCTGATTATGTGGCCTTTGGCGCGTTCTTTCCCACAGCGACGAAGACGGTGGAGCATGTCGCCGATCTCGACACATTACAGAAATGGTCGTTTGTAACGGAAGTTCCTTGCGTTGCCATTGGCGGGATTACACCAGTCAATGCCAAGCCATTAATCGACGCAGGCGCAGATTTCATAGCAGTGAGCGGCGCGGTGTGGAACCACCCACAAGGTCCCGCCGAAGCGGTCAAGGCGTTCAACGCACTGCTTGCCTAATGGCGCTGTCATCGCTAAAGGCCGCGACCATCGGCACGTATTTGCGTGCTTGCTCTTTCCACCTGTCAAGCGAGTGCAACTCATGAAAATCAACGCGGTTGAAATCAAGCCGGGTAACATATTGGAATATGAAGGCGGCCTATGGCGTGTCGTAAAGACCGCGCACACCCAACCGGGCAAGGGCGGCGCATATATGCAGGTTGAGCTCAAAAATCTTCGCGATGGCCGCAAGAACAATATCCGGTTCCGGTCGGCTGAAAGCGTGGAAAAAGTGCGCCTTGATCAGAAAGATTTCCAGTTTCTCTATGCCGAGGGCGATAATCTGGTGTTCATGGACAAGGAAACCTATGATCAGGTGACTTTGCCTAGTGACCTTCTCGGCGATGCGGCTGCTTTCCTACAGGATGGCATGGACGTTGTTATGGAAATGTATGATGACGAAGCACTCTCGGTCGCTTTGCCTGACCAAATCGAAGCTACGATTGTGGAAGCAGATGCGGTAGTTAAAGGCCAGACAGCGTCATCCAGCTATAAGCCTGCCATCCTCGACAATGGCGTGCGCGTTATGGTGCCGCCGTTCATTAGCGCGGGTACGCGGATTGTCGTTGATGTCTACGAACGGGAATATGTTCGGAAGGCCGATTAATGCCAGCATTAACCGGTCTTTTGACCATAATGGAAAAAGCAGCCCGTAAAGCGGGTGGCAAGCTTCGCCGAGATTTTGGCGAGATAGAACATTTGCAGGTTTCGCAAAAAGGCCCTGCAGATTTCGTATCAAAAGCCGATGAGCGCGCTGAAGACACGATTTTCCGCGAGCTCGAAATTGCACGTCCCGACTGGGGCTTTCTGATGGAAGAAGGGGGCGAGATCGCTGGAGCCGAAGGTAAACCGCGGTTCATCGTCGATCCGCTCGACGGCACCAGCAACTTCCTCCATGGTATTCCGCATTTTGCGATTTCAATCGCAGTGCAAGACCCGAAACCCGATGGTTCGGGCTGGGGCGACATTTTTGCAGGCCTTGTGTATAATCCGATCACGGACGAAAGCTTCTGGGCCGAACGCGGCAAGGGGGCTTGGCTTGGTAACCGCCGTTTGCGGGTATCTGCACGCCGTGAGTTAAATGAGGCACTGATCGCAACTGGCGCGCCTTATAAGGGCCATGGCGATTTTGATGAATGGGCTAAGATTTTTGGCGCTATCGGGCCTTCGGTATCGGGCATTCGGCGTTTTGGCGCGGCGAGCCTTGATCTCGCTTGGTTGGCCGCTGGCCGCTATGATGGTTTCTGGGAAAGTGGCTTATCGCCTTGGGATACGGCTGCTGGATGCTTGCTGGTGCGCGAAGCTGGCGGCTTTGTAACCGACTATCGGGGCCGCAGCCCGCACATCGCAGATGCCCAAGTTTTGGCGGCAAATGACATCCTTCACAGCAAGCTGCATAAGCTGTTGGTTGGCGCCATAAAATAATCGACGAAAATGGCAGAAAAAATGCCGAGTCTTGGCCTTGCAGGTCAAGACTCTTCTGCCTAAAAGCGCCGCAACTTACGGGGTTTCGGAAACGAGTCTGATATGACTGATCTGTCGCAATATTTGCCCATACTGCTTTTTTTGATGGTGGCGCTCGCATTGTCGTCGGCATTTGTGTTTTTGCCGATGGGCGTGTCGCGGCTGACGGGTACGTACAAGCCCAGCGAGGCGAAGCTCACCGAGTATGAGTGCGGCTTTCCAGCGTTCGAAGACTCGCGCAGCCAATTTGATGTCCGCTTCTACCTTGTTGCGATTTTGTTTATCATTTTCGACCTTGAAGCGGCTTTTTTATTCCCATGGGCCGTTAGTCTGGGGGAAACAGGCTGGATCGGTTGGGGTACTATGATGCTGTTCCTGTTCGAATTGGTCATCGGATTTATCTATGCATGGAAAGTGGGAGCACTCGAATGGGAGTAATCACGCCATCACTGTCTGACGTGCAAGCGACGGACATCGCGTTCTTCAAGGATATTGAGAGCGAAGTGAACGACAAGGGTTTTGTCGTATCGACGACTGAAGATTTATTTAATTGGGCGCGCACGGGCTCTTTATGGCCGATGACCTTTGGCCTTGCATGTTGTGCGGTGGAAATGATTCACGGCTATATGCCGCGTTATGACTTTGAACGTTTCGGCATCGCGCCACGCGCGTCACCGCGTCAGTCCGACGTGATGATCGTCGCAGGCACGCTCTGCAACAAAATGGCACCTGCGCTCCGCAAGGTTTATGACCAGATGTCTGAACCCAAATATGTCATTTCCATGGGTAGCTGCGCCAATGGCGGTGGCTATTATCATTATAGCTACAGTGTTGTGCGCGGTTGCGACCGCGTTGTACCTGTGGACATTTATGTACCCGGATGCCCACCAACGGCCGAAGCGTTGCTTTACGGCATTATGCAGTTGCAGCGTAAAATTCGCCGGACAGGGACGGTCGAACGGTGAGCCACTCTGCACCCCACATACACACGCCCGATGGCACGATAGAAGTGATCTCAAGAGCACTTGGTAAGCATATGTTTTCTATTGAAGAAGCTAATGATGAAGTTGCTGTGCACATTCACCGCGATGCGTTGGTGGACTGCATGGTCCAACTGCGTGATGAATGCGAATACCAGCAACTCATGGAAATTGCCGGCGTTGACTGGCCAGATCGCGACCCGCGTTTTGAGATTGTCTATTGCCTGCTGAGCATTACCAAAAACCACCGTATTCGGGTACATTTGACCACGAATGAAGATCGGCCTGTGCCGTCGGTCACCGGCATCTGGCCAGTTGCCGGATGGTTGGAACGCGAAGTGTTCGACATGTATGGCGTCTTATTCTCCGGGAATGCCGATTTACGGCGCATATTGACCGATTACGGTTTTTCCGGACACCCGCAGCGCAAGGACTTTCCATTGTCGGGCTATGTCGAACTGCGCTATTCCGAAGAAGAAAAGCGCGTGAAATATGAGCCTGTGCAATTGGCGCAGGATTTCCGCAATTTCGACTTTCTTAGCCCTTGGGAAGGCGCGGATTATGTCCTGCCAGGTGATGAGAAAGCTGGCGAGGGCGCTGCCAAGGGCACATCGCCGCCGCCTACACCCAAAACGACCGATTCCGCGACACAGACTGGTGCAGGTAAAGCTGCAAACAAAGAAGCCGTTAAACGCAGCGTGCGCAAGCCAAAGGCGACGGGAGACAAAGCATGAGCATGCAGCAGGATCTCGCGCCCACAACTGGCGATGAAGTGATCCAGAATTACACGATTAACTTCGGGCCACAGCACCCCGCAGCGCATGGCGTATTGCGTTTGGTGATGGAACTGGACGGTGAAATCGTCGAGCGGCTTGACCCGCATATCGGCCTTTTGCATCGTGGGACCGAAAAGCTGATCGAGTATAAAACCTATTTGCAGGCTTTGCCGTATTTTGATCGGTTGGATTACGCGTCGCCTATGGCGATGGAGCATAGCTATGTGCTCGCGGTCGAAAAGCTGTTGGATCTGGAGGTGCCGCTCCGTGCACAATATCTTCGGGTATTGTTCGCCGAATTGACGCGCATCAAGAACCACACGCTAAACATCGCGCACCATATTATCGATGTTGGCGCGATGACGCCGCCCTTGTGGTTGTATGAAATCCGCGAAGACATCATGGCCTTTTACGAGCGGGCAAGCGGTGCGCGTATGCATGCCGCATGGTTCCGCCCCGGCGGCGTGCATCAGGATGTACCGTTAAAGCTGTTAACCGACATTGCCGAATGGTTGGATGATCGCATGCCCCGCTTGTTCGAGGACGCAATGTCGCTTGTCGTCGACAACCGTATTTTCAAACAACGCAATGTCGATATCGCGATTGTTTCAAAGGAAGACGCGATCAAATGGGGCTTTTCCGGCCCGATGATCCGTGGCGCGGGCATCCCGTGGGATATCCGCAAAAGCCAGCCTTATGATGTCTATGACCGGATGGAGTTTGATATTCCGGTCGGCACGCGCGGCGATTGCTATGACCGATTCATGGTCCGGGTCGAAGAAGTGCGCCAATCGGTGCGCATTATCAAACAGTGCTTGCAACAAATGCCCGAAGGCCCTGTTTGCAGCGATGATCGCAAGGTCGCACCGCCCAAGCGTGCCGAAATGAAGCAATCAATGGAAGCATTGATCCATCACTTCAAATTGTACACCGAAGGCTTCAAAGTGCCCGCAGGCAGCGTCTATGTCGCCACCGAAAGCCCCAAGGGCGAGTTCGGAGTGTATCTGGTCGCCGACGGTAGCAACAAGCCTTATCGCTGCAAAATCCGGCCAACAGCCTTTTCGCACCTTCAAGCGATGGATTTCATGACTCGTGGGCATATGCTGGCGGATACGACGGCAATCTTGGGCGCGCTCGACATCGTGTTTGGGGAGTGTGACCGCTGATGACTCGCGAGCTTCTGTTTTTGGCATCTGCGGCTTTTGGCTCGGTCGCGTTGGTCGCGGCCTATCTCTATTTGTTTCATGCCGAGGTGTCGGCAAAGGAAGTGGGTTCGACCGCTGCAGCCATGATGTTTGGCGCATATATCGGGCGGATTTGGGGACGGAAAGAAGCACATGGCTGATGCAGTAAACATCCCAGATGAAGCCGAAACTCGTGCTAAATGGAGCAATTTCGCCTTTTCCAAGGAATATAAGGCACGAGCCGATATGTATATCGGTCGCTACCCCGCCGGACGTCAGCAATCGGCGGTGATGGCGCTGCTTGACTTGGCGCAGCGTCAGGTTGGTGAAGAAACGCATACACAGGGTTGGCTACCTGTACCGGTGATCGAATATGTCGCGAGCTATCTTGGCATGCCCTATATGCGCACTTACGAAGTTGCGACCTTCTACACGATGTACAATCTCGCGCCCGTGGGCCGCTATCATGTGCAAGTGTGCGGGACGACGCCATGCATGTTGCGCGGGTCGGATGATATTTTGGCGGCGTGCAAGAGCCGTGGACTGGTCAAAGGTGCAACGACACCCGACGGCATGTTTACGCTGAACGAAGTGGAGTGCATGGGCAATTGCGCGTCTGCACCGATGGTTCAGATCAACGACGATAATTACGAAGATCTCGATCATGGCAGCATGACCGCGATCCTCAAAGACTTGGCGGAGGGTAAGCAGCCGAAGATTGGCACCCAATTGCCGGGCCGCCACACGGTGGAGCCTTATGGCGGTGCGACGACCTTGCATGCGATGGTTGATAAGAACCATGACTATCGGGGGGAATATTGATGGAATTTCTCCCTCTCATCGGCATTTTGATTGCCGCGTTCGTCGCGTGGAAATTGCTCAAGGGTGTTATTAAGCTCGCTGCTATTGGTTTGCTCATCGCTGGGGCAGCTTGGTTTTTTCTTGGAGGTTTGGGCTGATGCTCGCTGACAAAGACCGCATTTTTACCAATTTATACGGCTATCAGGATTTTGCCCTGAAAGCAGCGCAGGCACGTGGTGATTGGGACAAGACTGCTGACCTGATGAAGGTCGGGCAGGATGCGATTATTGAGGAAGTGAAAGCTTCCGGCCTGCGCGGGCGCGGTGGCGCTGGGTTCCCGACAGGAATGAAGTGGAGCTTCATGCCCAAGACGCCGACGCCCGAGCGTCCGAATTTCCTCGTTATCAACGCCGATGAATCCGAGCCCGGTTCGTGCAAGGATCGCGAGATCATTCGTCATGACCCGCATAAGCTGATCGAAGGAGCGTTGATCGCTGGCTTCGCTATGCGTGCGCGTGCGGCCTATATCTATATTCGCGGTGAATATATTTTTGAAGCCAAGATACTCGAAAAGGCAGTTGCCGAAGCCTATTCCGCAGGCTTGCTCGGTAAGAATGCCGCCAAGTCCGGCTATGACTTTGATGTCTTCGTCCATCGCGGCGCGGGCGCGTATATTTGTGGTGAAGAAACCGCGATGATCGAAAGCCTGGAAGGCAAAAAGGGCCAACCTCGCCTGAAGCCGCCATTTCCTGCAGGGGCAGGGCTCTATGGTTGCCCTACAACAGTCAACAATGTCGAAAGCATTGCGGTTGTGCCTACGATCCTGCGGCGCGGCGCAGCTTGGTTCAAAAGCTTTGGCCGCGAAAATAACCACGGTACGAAGCTGTTCCAAATCTCCGGGCATGTTGAAAAACCATGCGTGGTCGAAGAAGAAATGGGCATCCCTTTCCGCGAACTGATTGAGAAGCATTGCGGCGGTATAAGAGGCGGTTGGGACAATCTCTTGGCGGTCATTCCCGGCGGCTCGTCGGTACCATTGGTTCCCGCAGCGATGATGATGGATGTACCGATGGACTTTGATGGCTGCAAAGCTGTCGGCTCCGGTCTTGGTACCGCAGCGGTGATCGTGATGGATAAGTCCACTGATATCGTGCGGGCAATCTCGCGGCTTTCCTATTTCTACAAGCATGAAAGTTGCGGCCAATGCACACCTTGCC
The DNA here is from genome assembly GCF_945862485.1 of Sphingorhabdus sp. EL138. GTDB lineage: Bacteria > Pseudomonadota > Alphaproteobacteria > Sphingomonadales > Sphingomonadaceae > Sphingorhabdus_B. The sequence continues at coordinate 40,042 of NZ_CAMAYF010000011.1, read as the reverse complement.
GTGAAGGTACAGGCTGGATGTGGCGAGTCATGGAAAAGATGCGTACTGGCAATGCCGAGATTGGCGACATCGACACATTGTATGATGTTACCAAGCAGGTTGAAGGCCACACCATCTGCGCGCTCGGCGACGCAGCGGCGTGGCCAATTCAAGGGCTGATTAAGCATTTCCGTCCAGAGATGGAGCGTCGGATTAACGAAGCCAAGGGCGACAATATGCTGGAGGCGGCGGAGTAAACATGCCTAAAGTTACCGTAGACGGATTAGAACTTGAAGTCCCGCAGGGCGCAACCGTCCTTCAGGCGTGCGAAATGGCGGGGAAGGAAATTCCGCGCTTTTGCTATCACGAACGGCTGTCTATCGCGGGCAATTGCCGGATGTGTTTGGTTGAGGTTGCCCCAGGGCCGCCAAAGCCGCAGGCATCTTGCGCTTTGCCAGCCACAGAAGGTCAGATCATCCGCACTGATACGCCAATGGTGAAAAAGGCGCGTGAAGGCGTGATGGAGTTTTTGCTCATCAACCACCCGCTCGATTGCCCGATTTGCGACCAAGGCGGCGAATGCGACTTGCAGGACCAAAGCGTGGCCTATGGTCGCGGTGCTTCGCGGTTTGAGGAAAACAAGCGCGCGGTCACGGAAAAATATATGGGGCCGCTGGTGAAAACAGCGATGACGCGTTGCATTCAGTGCACACGCTGTGTCCGTTTTGCGGAAGAAGTAGCCGGCATAGAAGAAGTTGGCGCGATTGGTCGCGGCGAAAATATGCAGATCACGACCTATTTAGAGCACGCTATGCAAAGCGAGCTTTCGGGCAATGTCGTTGACCTGTGCCCTGTGGGTGCATTGACCGCCAAGCCTTATGCATTTGAGGCGCGTCCGTGGGAGTTGAAAAAGACCCCAAGCATCGACGTCATGGATGCCGTGGGCACCAACATCCGTCTCGACAGCCGGGGCAGGGCCGTGCTGCGCGCCTTGCCGCGTATTAATGACGATGTGAACGAAGAATGGGCGTCGGATAAAACGCGCCATGCCGTTGACGGCCTGACGCATCGCCGTTTGGACAAGCCCTACATCCGCAAGGATGGGAAGCTGGTCGCTGCAGAATGGGCTGAAGCCTTTGATGCGATCAAGGCGCATTGGAACGGCGCAGCGGCGGTATTGGCGGGTGATCAGGTCGATTGCGAAACCATGTTTGCTGCGCGCGAATTGGCTGGCACGTCGATGTTGGAGGGCCGTCAGACGGGCCTTGCATACGACACTTCGTCGCTGTCTGCGGTGAATTTCAACACTACTATTACGGGTATCGAAAATGCCGACGTGATCCTATTGATCGGAAGCGATTTGCGGCGTGAGGCACCGTTGGTGAACACCCGCATTCAAAAAGCCATTCGCAAGCGCAAGGCAAAGGTGTTCGCTATCGGACCCATGACCGACCTTACCTATAAGGTCGAATGGCTCGGTGATGACCTGAGTGCGTTAACCAAGGCGCCCAAGGCTCTAGCCGACGCTTTGAAGACGGCTGAACGTCCGGCGATTATCGTCGGTGGCGGTGCGCTGCGTTATGCTGGCGTCCACGGCGCGGCATTGGCTTTGGCCAAGAAATTTAAGCTGGTGCGTGACGATTGGAACGGTTTCAACGTCCTGCATTTCGCGGCTGCCCGTATGGGCGGGCTGATGCTCGGTTATGCGCATGATGGTGGCATAAAGAAGCTCGCTGCGGCGCAGCCCAAGCTAGCATTTTTCCTTGGTGCGGACGAGGTGGATTACAGCCTGTTCGCTGGCAGTTTCAAAGTCTATGTCGGCCACCATGGCGATAAGGGCGCGCATCATGCTGATGTCATCTTGCCGGGTGCAGCTTATAGCGAAAAGTCGGGGACTTACGTAAACTTGGAAGGCCGCGTTCAACGTGGCGAGCGCGCGGTGTTCCCGCCAGGAGATGCGCGCGAAGATTGGGCCATTTTCCGGGCTTTGTCAGATGTGCTGGGCAAGCGCCTGCCGTTTGACAGCCTCGACGCGTTGCGCGCCGAAATGGCGAAGGCTGTACCTGCTTTGGGTGTTGAAGGGCTGGCGGATTATGGTTGGTCAGAACCATCGCTGCCATCGGATGTCAGCGGCAAGATTGTCGATTATCCGATTAAGGATTTTTACCTGACCAACGCCATTTGCCGCGCGTCCGAAACGATGCAAAAGTGCTCGGCGGAACTGGTGCATGGCACACAATATTTGGAGGCGGCGGAATGACATCCTTCTTCCAAACCCTTGGCATGAGTTACGAAGGCGCATGGTTCACAGCAACAATCGCGGGGATACTGCTTATCGCGTTGCCACTCATGTTGGCCGTGGCGCTCATCATTTATGCGGAACGTAAATTATGGGCAGCTTTTGCACTGCGGCGCGGACCTAATGTCGTTGGACCCTTCGGCGTGTTGCAATCTTTTGCCGATGGTTTGAAGGTGTTCTTGCAAGAAACGATCATCCCAAGTGCATCGAATCGCGGCTTGTTCCTGATCGCGCCGATTATCACCTTCACCGTTGCATTGATGGCTTGGGCGGTCATTCCCTTCGCCGATGGTGTGGTGCTGTCGAATATTAATGTCGGCTTGCTCTACATCCTCGCGATCAGCAGCCTTGGCGTTTACGGCGTGGTTATTGCGGGATGGGCATCCAACTCCAAATATCCATTTTACTCGGCGATGCGCGCCGCGGCGCAGATGATTTCTTATGAAGTTTCCATTGGCTTCATCCTAATTTGCGTCGTCCTTTGGGCTGGCACCTTCAATGTTGGCGGCATTGTCGAGGGGCAGCGCAGCCACATTTTTGGCTTCATCAATGCCTATGCCTTTAACCCCTTGTTGTTCCCGATTGCGGTGATGTTCCTCATCAGCTCAATGGCAGAAACTGCACGCGCGCCTTTCGATTTGACCGAAGCGGAAAGCGAATTGGTTGCCGGTTATCAGACCGAATATTCCTCCATGGCCTTCGCTTTGTTCTGGCTGGGCGAATATGCCAACGTCCTGTTAATGTGCGCGTTGAACGTGATTCTGTTCTGGGGCGGATATTTGCCACCCGTTGATTGGGCACCATTGTACGCCGTTCCAGGCATTATCTGGTTCTTTGTCAAAATCCTGCTGATGTTCTTCATCTTTGCATGGGTAAAGGCGACTGTACCGCGTTACCGTTATGACCAATTGATGCGTTTGGGCTGGAAAGTATTCCTACCAATCTCGCTCTTCTGGGTCTTTTTGGTGAGCGGCTATCTTATGTTCACAGGACATTTCGCATGACCACTATCGCCCATCTCATCAAAACCTTCACTTTGTGGGAATTCGTAACCGCGCATTGGTTGACCTTGAAATATTTCTTCAAGCCAAAGGCAACGATCAATTATCCTTTCGAAAAGAACCCGCTTTCTCCACGTTTTCGGGGTGAGCATGCGTTGCGCCGTTATCCCAATGGGGAAGAACGCTGCATTGCGTGCAAATTATGTGAGGCGGTGTGTCCGGCTTTGGCAATTACCATTGAGTCCGAGCCACGCGACGACGGTAGCCGTCGGACCACGCGCTATGACATCGATATGACCAAATGCATTTACTGTGGCTTCTGCCAAGAAGCATGCCCCGTTGATGCGATTGTCGAAGGTCCGAACCTCGAGTTCGCAACAGAGACGCGGGAGGAATTGCTCTATGATAAGGCCAAGCTCCTCGACAACGGCGCTAAATGGGAACGGGCCATTGCCGCGAACCTTGCCGCTGATGCACCCTATCGTTAAGGGCGACCCATCGTGATCCAACTTGTCTCTTTCTATATCTTCGCAACCATCGTCATCGCGTCTGCCGCGATGGTCATTTTTGCGCGCAATCCGGTGCACAGCGTACTGTGGTTGATTGTCGCCTTCTTCAACGCGGCAGGCCTTATGGTGCTAATAGGTGCAGAATTCATCGCGATGTTGCTGGTCATTGTCTATGTCGGCGCGGTCGCAGTGTTGTTCCTGTTCGTCGTTATGATGCTTGATATTGATTTTGCCGAATTACGTGCGGGTTTCGTCAAAAACGTACCGCTTGGTTTGTTGCTCGCGGTGGTTTTGGTGGCTGAATTGGTGTTGGGCATCGGCGCGTATCAGGCTGGTGCCGTGAAGCTTGGCACAGCAGAGGCTGGCGGTGCTACCATATCGGCGACGGTGCCTAATATCGAGGCCATTGGCGCCTTGCTGTATAGCAAATATGTGTTTTTGTTCGAAACGGCTGGCTTGATCCTGTTGGTCGCAATGGTTGGCGCAATCGTTCTGACGCATCGCCGCAGCCATGGTACGCGTGGCCAGAATATCAGCAGCCAGGTTCAACGCCGTCCGCAAGACGCGACGCGCAATGTTAATCAGCCCGTCGGGCAGGGGATTGAGCTGTGATTGGTATCGAACATTATCTAGTGGTTAGCAGCATATTGTTTGTGATGGGTGTGCTTGGCATTTTCCTGAATCGCAAGAATGTCATCATCATCCTGATGGCGATTGAGCTCATACTGCTTGCGGTGAACATCAATCTCGTCGCGTTCAGCGTTTTTTTAGGCGACTTGACTGGGCAAATTTTCGCCATGTTTGTGTTGACCGTGGCCGCAGGTGAGGCCGCGATTGGTCTTGCGATATTGGTTATCTATTTCCGCGGCCGTGGCACCATAGCCGTTGATGACGTCAACCGGATGAAGGGGTAACATCCAGTGACTGCAATCCATTTCATTGTTTTCCTGCCGCTTCTGGCTGCGCTTGTTGCGGGCCTGGGGCAGCGCTTTATTGGCGCTTTGGCGGCGAAGACGATTACAACCGCAGGCCTGTTTATTGCTGCATTCCTAAGCTGGCCGATTTTCATCGGTTTTCTGAACGGCAGTGAAACCGCTTATGTCCAACCCGTAATGACATGGGTGCAGTCGGGCGATCTGACTTTTGACTGGGAATTGCGTGTTGATGCGCTGACCGCGGTCATGCTTGTGGTCATCACCAGCGTTTCGGCGCTCGTCCATCTTTATAGCTGGGGCTATATGGAGGAAGATCCTGATCAGCCGCGCTTTTTTGCGTATCTATCGCTTTTTACCTTTGCGATGTTGATGTTGGTCACCGCCAACAATCTGGTGCAAATGTTCTTCGGATGGGAAGGCGTTGGCCTCGCGTCTTATTTGCTCATTGGTTTCTGGTACAAGAAACCCAGCGCGAACGCGGCAGCTATCAAGGCTTTTGTGGTCAACCGCGTCGGCGACCTCGGCTTCATGCTCGGCATTTTTGGCATATTCTGGTTGTTTGGTACCGTCTCGATTCCCGAAATTCTTGCTGCCGCACCGGATAAGGTCGGTTCAAGCATTGGCTTTTTGGGCCTTCGTGTGGATACGATGAGCTTGCTGTGCATATTGCTGTTTATTGGTGCGATGGGTAAATCGGCGCAGCTTGGCTTGCACACATGGTTGCCTGACGCGATGGAGGGGCCAACCCCCGTTTCGGCGCTGATCCATGCAGCGACCATGGTGACCGCTGGCGTGTTCATGGTGTGCCGTTTGTCGCCCTTTTTTGAAACCAGCCAATTTGCGCTCGATGTCGTTACGATCGTGGGCGCGACGACTGCGATTTTTGCCGCGACGGTTGGTCTTGTGCAGACCGATATCAAACGCGTCATCGCTTATTCCACCTGTTCGCAATTGGGCTATATGTTCTTTGCGGCAGGCACCGGCGCTTATGGCGCGGCGATGTTTCATCTGTTCACGCATGCATTTTTTAAGGCACTGCTGTTCTTGGGCGCGGGCTCAGTCATCCATGCCATGCATCATGAACAGGATATGCGTTATTATGGCGGCCTGCGGAAACATATCCCGCTGACATTTTGGGCGATGATGGCTGGCACGCTTGCGATTACCGGCGTTGGCATATTGGGCGTTGGCGGTTTTGCTGGTTTCTATTCCAAAGATGCGATTATCGAAGCCGCGTTCGCGAGTGAATCTACCTTCCATATGTACGGCTTCGGTATTGGCGTCCTCGCAGCGCTTCTGACGAGCTTCTACAGCTGGCGCCTAATGTTACTGACCTTTTTTGGAAAGCCGCGTTGGGAACAGTCGGAGCATATTCAACACGCGATGCACGATCATGATGATCATGACCATGACGCACATGGGCATGATCCGAAAAGTGACGGAACGGCGGGCTATCATCCACATGAAAGCCCATGGTCAATGCTGACGCCTTTGGCCTTGCTGACCATCGGTGCGGTTTTTGCAGGATTTGTGTTCCACAACGCGTTTATTGATGCAGAGGTCGGCGCGGCGTTTTGGGCAAACAGTACGCTCTATTTCAACACCCATTTGATGCATGCCATGCATGAAGTGCCGTTGTGGGTAAAATTGTCGTCTACGGCGGCTATGCTTATTGGTCTGACGACTGCCTATGTCATGTACCAGTTGTCGAAAGATGCACCACAGCGTTTGGCGACGACCTTTGCGCCAATTTACCGTTTCTTCCTGAACAAATGGTATTTTGACGAGCTCTATAACTTCTTGTTCGTGCGTACTGCATTCTGGTTCGGACGTCTGTTCTGGAAACAAGGTGATATCGGCATCATTGACCGTTTTGGGCCCAATGGTTCGGCGGCCTTGGTGTCCTTCGGTAGCAAATTGGCTGTACGGATGCAGTCGGGTTATCTTTACACATATGCGCTTGTGATGCTTCTTGGCTTAGTCATCGCGGTGAGCTGGATGATGGTGAGAGCATAATGAACGCCGCAGATATTCCTGTCCTTTCGATCATGTTGGCCATTCCGGTGGTCGCAGCGGCATTGTGCCTGTTTGTACGCGCAGAGCTTGCACGCATCATTGCGCTGTCGGCGACATTGTTGAACCTTGTTCTTGGTGTGTGGCTATGGATAAGCTACGATCCGGCGGGTGCGCAGTGGCAGTTTACCGAAAGCGCGACTTTGTTCGGGCCCATTGGCTGGCGGCTTGGCATTGACGGCATTTCGCTGACATTGATCATGCTGTCGGTATTCCTGATGCCCATTTGTATTGGTGCAAGCTGGACATCCATCCAGAAACGCGTCGGCGAGTATATGGCGGCGTTTTTGTTGATGGAAACGCTGATGATTGGTGTTTTCGCGGCGCAGGATTTGCTGCTGTTCTACATCTTCTTTGAAGCTGGCCTAATCCCAATGTATCTCATCATCGGCATCTGGGGTGGGCAGGACCGCATCTACGCGTCGTACAAATTTTTCCTCTATACCTTGCTTGGCTCGCTTGTGATGCTGATTGCGATGCTGTGGATGATCCAATTTGCGGGCACCGCTGATATCCCAACATTGCTGAACACAGATTTCCCTGCAGAAGCGCAGAAATGGCTGTGGTTTGCATTCTTCGCATCTTTTGCGGTGAAAATGCCTATGTGGCCCGTGCATACATGGTTGCCTGATGCCCACGTTCAGGCACCGACCGCAGGTTCCGTGATATTGGCAGGTGTGCTTCTGAAAATGGGAGGCTACGGCTTCTTGCGCTTCTCCTTGCCGATGTTCCCGGAGGCGAGCGCTGACTTCATTCCGTTGGTCTTTGGTCTGTCGATGGTCGCGGTGGTCTACACATCGCTTGTTGCCTTGGTGCAGCAGGATATGAAAAAGCTGATAGCCTATTCCTCGGTCGCGCATATGGCGATTGTGACCGTTGGCCTCTTCACCTTCAACCAACAAGGTATTGAAGGTGCGATCATTGTGATGTTGAGCCATGGCCTCGTTTCGGGCGCGCTCTTCTTGTGCGTGGGTGTCATCTACGACCGCCTGCATACGCGTGAGATTAGCCGTTATGGTGGCATCAGCGTCAATATGCCTAAATATGCCTTACTCTTTATGCTGTTTACCATGGCAAGCGTAGGCTTGCCTGGCACCAGCGGGTTTGTGGGTGAATTTTTGAGTCTTGCTGGCGCGTATAAGGTTTCCACTTGGGCCACATTCATTGCGACCACGGGGATTATATTGGGCGCTGGCTATATGCTGTATCTCTATCGCCGCATTGCATTTGGGCCGCAGGTCAATGCCGATGCCGCTGCGATGTCGGACATCAATGGCCGTGAAATGTGGCTTCTCGCGCCTATTGCTGTCGTGGTGTTGTGGATGGGCGTATATCCTGAGACATTCCTGGCACCCATTCGCCGCGACGTGGCAACGATTGTCGCGCGCATTGAACGCGCTGCCCCTGTGGGCGACAGCAAGCTGAAATTAGTCGACCCAACCACCGCGCGGTATCGCGTTGTGCATAGTCCGGAAAAAAATATGGCTGAGGGGAGCCATTGATAATGGAACTGAACGCTTCTCTCTCTCTGGTTCGTCCGGAAATCATTTTGAGCTTCTCTGCGCTCGCTTTGCTGCTTTTGGCTGCTTGGCGTGAGCAGGCCGGGCGCTTAATCAGCATATTGGCCGTTGCTGCACTCAGTGCCGCCGGGGCATTCGTCATCAACTTTATGATGAAAGGCACCAATCTATCCGCTTTTGATGGTCTTTTGGTCAATGATGCATTCGGCAATTTCTCCAAGATACTGATCTTCATCGCGGCGACGATCTCGCTGATGATTGCGCCACGCTTCTTGGAAAATGCGGGTGCCATGCGCGCCGAATATCCGGTGCTTATCCTCTTGTCCTGCATCGGCATGGGCGTGATGGTGTCGGCAACCGACCTAATTTCTCTCTATATTGGTTTAGAGCTGCAGAGCTTGTCCGCTTATGTCCTTGCAAGTTTTGTGCGCTCCGACGGGCGTTCAGCCGAAGCCGGGCTTAAATATTTCGTCCTTGGTGCGCTGGCCAGCGGCATGCTGTTATTCGGTGCGTCGTTGGTCTATGGCTTTGCTGGATCCACAAGTTTTGCGGCAATTGGCGCGGCTATGGATGCGGAAGTCGGCCTTGGCCTAATCTTCGGTATTGTGTTCATCCTCTCGGGTCTGGCCTTCAAAATTAGCGCAGCGCCCTTCCACATGTGGACGCCGGATGTTTATGAAGGTGCGCCGACACCCGTCACTGCATTCTTCGCAAGCGCGCCAAAGGTTGCTGCGATTGCGTTGACGATCCGTATCGTGCTTGAGGCATTTGGCTCGCAAATATTGGTATGGCAGCAAATCATTATCGCGGTTGCATTGATGTCGATCATCATCGGTGCAGTAGGCGCTATTGGTCAGCAAAATCTGAAACGCCTAATGGCGTATAGCTCGATCAACAATGTTGGCTTCATTCTGATCGGCCTTGCCACCGGAACGGAGCAGGGCATTTCTGCCATGCTGGTGTATTTGGTCATCTATGTTGCCATGACCTTAGGCAGCTTTGTCTGCCTAATGCAGTTGAAGGATAAGGATGGCGGCTATCGCGAAGAATTTGCTGATATCGCTGGTCTGTCCAAGACGCGTCCTGCGCTGGCCGCTGCTTTGTTGATTTTCATGCTCAGCCTTGCCGGTATTCCACCATTGTTCGGTTTCTGGGGCAAGCTCGTGGTGTTTAACGCCGCAGTGGCTGCCGGGCTTTTGCCTCTCGCCGTCATCGGCATCACAGCATCAGTGATTGGTACATTTTATTATCTGAAGGTCGTCAAGGTCATGTATTTTGATGATGCGGCAGATGTCATTGTCGAGAACGACGATAAGGTTCTCGCCTGGACCGGCGGCGTGCTGGCCGCAGCGAACTCGCCATTGGGCTATTTTGCGATACCTGCGCTTGGCATTTGGACAGCTTATGCCGCGAGGGCGCTCTTCTGACACCCATTTTTGAAGAAGTCGCGCTCACCGGTTCAACGAACGCGGATCTCTTATTGCGGGCGGCACAAGGCGCACCGGAGGGGCTATGGCTTCGCGCCGATGCGCAAGATGGCGGGCGTGGGCGACTTGGCCGCAGTTGGGAAAGCCCAAAGGGTAATCTGTTTGCTAGCACGATTGTCCGTTTGCGCGATACAGACCCTTCGCCCGCTGGTCTCGCTTTTGTAACTGCCGTGGCCGCATATGATGCCGTTCGACATATGGCGCCCCAAGTCGATATCCGCCTCAAATGGCCCAATGACATATTGGCGCATGATGGTTCAAAATTATGCGGCATATTGTTGGAGCGCGCAGCGGATGCCGTTGTTGTGGGCATTGGTCTTAACCTCGTCTGGCACCCGCACAATCTGGACCGGAAGGTGTCTGACCTTTTTACGCTTGGCGCAGCGCCGCCCGATGCGCAAACGGCAGTGGAGGTCGTGGCCGAGGCTTTCGCCCGCTATCTTAATGTCTGGCGGCTGTCGGGTTTGGGCACCATCGTCCGGCATTGGGACGCGCACGCCCATCCACGCGGCACAGCCTTGTCGGCCAAACTACCTGATGGTGAGGAAGTGAACGGTCTGTACACTGGTCTTGATGATGATGGTGCGTTGCGGCTTCGCTTGGCGGATGGTTCAATTCGTGCCATTCACGCTGCCGATGTTTTTCTAATTTAGCAGGGGTGGGCTATGCTGCTCGCGATTGATACAGGTAATAGCAATGTAAAATTTGCATTGGTGAATGACGCTGGCGAAATATTGCAACGATGGCGCATTGCGACCGATGCGCGGCGCACCGCCGATGAATATGCGGTATGGTTGGACCAATTGATTCAGATGGCCGGCTTTCGCCGCAATGATATCAAAGCGGTCATTATTGCCACGGTCGTTCCGCGCGCTTTGCACAATTTGCAGTTGCTCGCGACACGCTATTTTGGAACTGAGTCGCTAGTTGCGGGGCGCGGAAGCGTTGGTTGGGGTATTCCATTACGTGTGGCAGAACCGCACGCCGTTGGCGCGGATCGCGCGGTGAATGCTATTGCCGCGCAGTCCTTGGCCGAAGGGCACAAGGTCGTCATCAGCTTTGGCACAGCAACAACCTTTGATTATATTGGGCCAGATGGTTCCTATCGGGGGGGCAGCATCGCGCCGGGCGTTAACCTGTCGCTCGATGCATTATATGCCGCAGCCGCCATGTTGCCGCGAATTGCAATCGAACCACCGCCAAATGAAAGCGTTATTGGCACAACGACTGTTGGACAAATGCAGATTGGCATCTATTGGGGCTATGTAGCGATGATCGAAGGGATCCTCGCACGAATGAAAGCTGAAATTGGCGAACCGGTGTCGGTCATTGCGACCGGTGGTTTGGCCATCTTATTTCAGCAACATGGCCATTTATTTGACCGGGTAGAGCCCGATTTGACGCTGCGGGGGCTGGCGCATTTATACAGGAATAGAGACATTAACTCATGACGACCCCAAAAAATGAACTGCTTTTCCTTGCCCTTGGTGGGTCCAACGAAATCGGAATGAACGTCAATTTATACGGTTGTCAGGGCAAATGGGTGATGGTTGACTTGGGCCTGACATTTGCGAACTCGGAATATCCAGGAATTGACCTTGTCCTGCCGGATCTGGAATTTATTGAAAAGCGCAAGGATGATTTGCTGGGCATCGTTCTGACCCATGGCCATGAAGATCATATTGGCGCCGTAGCCTATTTTGCCGCCGATTTGGGCGTGCCATTGTATGCCACACCCTTTACGGCGACCCTCATCCGGGGCAAGCTGGAAGAAGAAGGCATCGCCGACATTGTAGAGTTGAACGTAATCCCGATGGAAGGTGCGTTTTCCTTGGGGCCGTTCGACTTCAAATTCGTCACCTTAGCGCATTCTATCCTTGAGATGAGTGCCTGCCTCATCACAACACCTTACGGAAAGATTTTCCACACGGGTGACTGGAAACTGGACCCTAGCCCTGTATTGGGCACACCATCGACCCAAGAAACTCTGACTGCGATTGGCGACAGCAAAGTGTTGGCGATGGTGTGTGACTCTACCAACGTGTTCAATCCAGAAACCAGCGGTAGCGAAGGCAGCGTGAAGGATGATCTGCTCAAGTCCGTGAAGGCTGCCAAGGGCAGGGTCGTTGTCACAACCTTTGCCTCCAACGCAGCGCGGTTGCAGACCTTAAGTGAGGTCGCGCGCGAAAGCGGTCGCACCTTATGTTTTGCAGGGCGCTCGCTCCACAGGATTATTGAAGCCGCGCAGGCCAATGGCTATTTGAAAGATATGCCAAAGACGGTGAATATGGAGAGCGTTGATAGCCTCCCACGTCACGACGTTATCGTGGTTGCCACTGGCGGGCAGGGTGAAGCGCGTGCGGCTTTGGCGCGCATATCCGAGGGTAATCACCCAGTAAAGCTGGAAGCAGGCGACACGGTTATTTTCTCGTCGAAGCAGATACCGGGTAATGAAATCGCTATTGGCGTGATCATGAACAAGCTTGCCGAACGGAACATCCTGACGGTTACCGAAAAGCAAGCGCATGTGCATGTGTCCGGCCATCCGGGGCAACCGGAACTTGCCGCGCTCTATAATTGGATCCGGCCCGAAATTCTTATTCCCGTGCATGGCGAGCGCCGGCACATGGCGGAACAGGCGCGGTTTGCGCGTGCTCACGGTGTGCCAAAGGCCGTAGTGCAGTCTAACGGCGACGTCGTGCGCCTTGCGCCTGGAGAGCCAAAAATCATTGGCAAGGAACGCACTGGCCGTTTGATCCTTGATGGAGATACCATTATCGCGGCCGATGGTGCCACGTTGAACGAACGCCGCCGCCTGTCATGGTACGGCCTGATTTCGGTCGCCTTCGCGCTGGATGCCAAAGACCGGATGCTAGGCAATCCGGAGATCCGGTTGCATGGTGTGCCGATTGAGGAAGATCTTGATGATTTTCTGGAAGAAGCCACTGCCGCTGCTGTGAAAGCCGTGAAGGACCATCGTGGTGAATATGACAAGTTGCGCGAAACTGTGCGTTTGGCTGTGCGCCGTGTGGCAGTAAGCTGGACGGGTAAGAAACCAATTGTGGATGTTTTGATAGTGGAGACCGCATGACCTGGACCTCGATTATTGCCATTTATTTGCTATTTTGGGTAATGACCGCTTTCGTCATTTTGCCCATTGGCGTGCGCACGCATGAAGAACTTGGACTTCCAAAGACGCCCGGCCAAGCGGACAGTGCGCCAGGAAATTTTCAGCCCCGGAAAATATTGCTGCGAACGACGCTGCTCTCGGCTGCTTTGTTTGCTCTATTTTATGCCAATTATAGCTTTGATTGGATAAACCGTGACACTTTTGATGGGTTGTTTAACCCACCCGTTTAAACCCTAGGCCGTTTATATCAGGTCGGAAAATTCAGCGACAATATTCTCATATAGCCGCTTTTTAAAAGGCACGATAAGTTGCGGTAAACGGGGGGCATCCACCCATTGCCAGCGATTGAATTCCTGATGCTCAGTTTCAATATTGATGTCGGCATCGGTGCCTTTGAAACGCATCAAAAACCAGATTTGCCGCTGTCCGCGATATTTGCCTTTCCAGATCCGCCCAATCATGTCTTCGGGTAAATCATAAAAATGTTCTTCTTTGCTGCGGGCGAGAATGTCTACCAAGTCCGCGCGGACGCCGGTTTCTTCGAACAATTCGCGTAACGCTGCGGCCTCGGCCTCTTCGCCATCGTCAATACCGCCCTGCGGCATCTGCCATGCGTCGGTTCCATTGGGCTCGTCCATGCGTTGCCCCACGAATATTTTGCCTTGCATATTGGCAAGCATGATGCCCGCGCAAGGGCGGTAAGGCAGATCTTCAAAAATAGCGGTCATGCCGCAGGCGTTACTTCAGCGAGCATGATTTTCAAAGCCCTGATATAGCCCTCAACATCCGTTTGAACCGAAGGAATGGCTTGGCGAATGTTGATATGGCCGTGAATATTGCCATCGACGCTGATGTGCTGAACATGAACGCCGGCCTGTTTAAGCTTTTCCACATAAGCAAGACCCTGATCGCGCAAAGGGTCTAGGCTGGCGGTAGTCACAAGGCTGGGCGGCATGCCTTCTTGGGGGAAGTTTAGTGGTTCCGAGCGATAGTCACCCGCAACCGCTGCATGGCCTTCGCCGAAATAGGCCATGGCTTCTTCCGTCAGCAAATAGCCATTGGCAAAATCGCGCATGCTTGGCCAATCGGGGTCAAGCGTGACGACCGGGTAAATGGGAAACTGCACCAGCACGGGAACAGCTGCGGGCTTATCGCGCAGGGCCATGCTTGTCACAATCGTCAGGTTGCCGCCCGCGCTATCGCCCGACGTGATGAGGCCGGTAACCTTTAGGCCCAATTCGGCAGGGCTTGACGCGATCCAGCGCGTTGCAGCTTCGCAATCTTCCGCAGGGGCGGGGAAGGGATGTTCCGGCGATAGACGGTAATCGATGGAAATGACGGGCAGGTCGAGCAAACGCGCGACTTCGGCGCAATAAGGCTCGTAAGTATATAGGCTGCCAATCACGAAGCCGCCGCCATGGTAAAACACCATGACCGGGCCAGGGCCACGATCGGCGCGGCTGTCATAAACCCGTGCGGGGATGGTTCCTGCGGGGCCGGGAATGTTGATATCGCGGATTACTGCAAGTTCACCCACGGGCGCATCGGCGACATCGCGCATCGCCGACGTGATCGCGCGCGCTTCATCTGCGGAAACCTCCCAAAATTTAGGACCGGGAACCGCATTTAGAAATTGCAGGAATAAGGCCACATCGGGGCGCACAAAGGGTGTCGTTTCAGTCATCGCATTCTCCATATGGGCCGCGTGATAGGGCGGTGCGCCGTGCAGGTCCAGCATATTGGGTCACAAGGCCTCACCTCGGCACGAAGAAAATCAGCATAGCGATAACGCCGTATTGCCATTCCGGCACCATTCCGCCAGCAACGCGCACATGGATAATCTCACTCATAGCCTCGTCGGCGCGCTGATAGGTCAGGCGGGCTTAAAGCGAAAAACTGGCCTTGCGATGCCAACGCTTATTATCGCGGCGAACATCCCTGATATTGACGCCGTGGCAACATTGCTGGGCGGGCAACAGCATCTCGCTTTGCGGCGTGGGTTGACGCATGGGCCGATTGCAATGCTGGTCCTGCCGTTGATGCTGTGGGGCATCATGCTGTGGTTTGACCACTGGCAGACCCAGCGTGGGAAACGACCGGAAAAGCGGCTGCCTGTGCATAAGGGTTGGTTGCTCACCTTGGCCTATATCGGTTGCCTAAGCCACCCCCTGTTTGATTGGTTCAACAGCTATGGCATCCGCTTGTTAGAACCCTTTTCCAGCCAGTGGTTCTACGGCGACACCTTGTTCATTATCGATATTTGGTTGTGGGCTGCGTTGATCGCGGGCGTTTGGATTTCACGGCGGCGTGAGCGGCACGGTACAAGCTGGCGCGCGCCCGCTTTGGTGAGCTTCGCTGCAATTGGCGCGTACATCTTGGCCAATGGCCTGATTACGGGGCGTGCGGAGCAATTGACGACGGAGGCCGTGCGGCAGAAGCATGACATTGTCCCCACCCTCATTG
This sequence comes from Sphingorhabdus sp. EL138, assembly GCF_945862485.1. Classification (GTDB taxonomy): domain Bacteria; phylum Pseudomonadota; class Alphaproteobacteria; order Sphingomonadales; family Sphingomonadaceae; genus Sphingorhabdus_B. Next base: position 24,646 of record NZ_CAMAYF010000011.1, on the reverse strand, counting down.
TGGCAAACCCCGTTCCTCTCCAATTTTGGAAGCGTGAGATGCTATGGCGCAACGACAGGCTTTATGGGCAGGGCATCTATACCGCCTTCAGCACCGTTCGCGTCGATGACACTGTGCGCGCGCATTATATGGGCGTGGACGATAAAAAGGCGTTTGCGGCAAATGTGACTGCGCAATCGCCATTCTTATTCTGGGCACGTATGCCCGTGGCCCAGATTATCGCTGAGAACGACAAAAAGGTGTTAAAAATTTCCGACCAACGCTTTGTCGACCCGATGGTCGGCGACCGCTTTTCTGAGACTTTTCCGATCGGAGATGACGACAAATGACCGCGCCTGTGATACTCTGGTTCCGCCGCGATTTACGCCTATCGGATCAGCCCGCATTGGCCGCCGCGGTCGCGAGCGGCGCACCAGTCATTCCGGTCTACATTCTCGACGACGACACGCCAAAACATCGCAAGATGGGGGCTGCATCGCGTTGGTGGCTGCACCATAGCCTGACGGCGCTGGATGCGGATTTGCGGGCGCTTGGATCAAAGCTCATCCTGCGTGCGGGCAAATCTGACGCGATTCTGGGCGCGTTGGCCGCAGAGACCAAGGCTTCGGCTGTGCATTGCATACGGCATTATGAGCCGTGGTGGCGCAATGCCGAAAAAGCGGTCGTGAACGGACTAAGCGAAGGCACGGCGTTTGTGTGCCATGACGGCAATTATCTGCTTCCCGCCGGCAGCGTGACCACCGGTAGCGGCGGGCAGTATAAGATTTACACGCCGTTCATGCGGGCTTTGTGGCAGCATATGCCGCCGCCCGCTCCGCATCCTGCACCGACACAAATCCCAGCGCCAGACAGTTGGCCGGAAAGCGATAGCCTGTCCGGCTGGAACTTGCTGCCGACGAAGCCCGATTGGTCGGGTGGCATGTCCGAAATGTGGACGCCGGGCGAGGCGGGCGCGCAAGATCGGCTCGCAGCATTTGTGGATAAGGCGAAATTCTATGACGAGAGACGCAACCTGCCGTCGGTAGAAGGCTCCTCCTTTCTGTCCCCGCATTTGCACTTTGGCGAGATTTCGCCTGCGGCTTGCTGGCATGCAACCATGGATCAGGGCGGATCGGTGGATGTATTCCTGAAAGAACTGGTCTGGCGGGATTATGCGCAGAATGTCATTGTCCAAATGCCGGAATATGGCGCAAAAAATGCGCGCGAGGCTTTCGATAACCTCCCTTGGCGTGACCTGTCCGATCCGGCGGTTCGGGCCGACTTTGTTGCGTGGACCAAGGGACAGACCGGTTATCCCATTGTCGATGCCGGTATGCGGCAATTATGGGCGACGGGGTGGATGCACAACCGCGTGCGCATGATAACGGCGTCGTTCCTGGTCAAACATCTGCTGATTGACTGGCGCGAAGGCGAGAAATGGTTTTGGGATACGTTGGTCGATGCCGATTATGGCAGCAACGCGGTCAATTGGCAGTGGACCGCTGGCACGGGTGTCGACAGCAATATGTTCGTGCGTATCATGGCGCCCTTGTCGCAATCGGAGAAATTCGATGCCGCGCGTTACATCCGTGAATGGGTACCCGAATTGGCGGCATTGCAGGCGCCCTATATCCACGATCCCGATGAATATGGCGCGCGTCCGAAGGACTATCCACGCAAGATTATGGGACACAAAGCAGCGCGTGAACGCGCGTTAAAGGCGCATGAGGTGGTGAAGGGGTAGGGTGGGGACAAACCCCCGCTTAACCCGCAACCACCAACCGGTGTCCGGTCGCAAATTCGGTTTGCAGCATCCGCACGATTGCATCTGCAACAACTGACGGCTCTTTGACCGTTGACGGGTCTTCGCCCGGATAGGCTTTCGCCCGCATTGCGGTGCGTGTGCGGCCGGGGTCGACAATAAGAGTGCGCACCTGCGACAGGTTCTTGACCTCATCGCCATAGCTTTGGACCAGATTGTCCAATGCCGCCTTTGAGGCGCCATAGGCGCCCCAAAATGCCCGTGGGCTTGCGCCAACGGAGGATGTGAGCGCCACTAATCGACCGGCTTCGCTTTTGCGTAATAAGGCATCAAATGAGGCGATCATCACTTGCTGTGCCGTGACATTTAAAGTGAAGAGCCGCGCAAATTCTGCGCCATCAATCGCGGGCACTGGGCTTAAGGTTCCAAGCATAGCGGCATTCAAAACAAGAATATCGAGCTTGCCCCAACGCTCTGTCACAGCGGCGGCCAAGCGCGATATGCTGTCGCCGTCGGTTAAATCGAGAGGGGCAATGGTCGCATTGCCGCCGGCGTTAAAAATTGCGTCTTCAACAGTCTCAAGGTCTTTTGCCGTCCGCGCCGTCAAAATGACATGTGCGCCTTGCGCCGCCAATGCCGTCGCCGTCGCCGCGCCAATCCCACGACTTGCACCCGTTACCAGCGCAATCTTGCCTGCAAATGCCTTCGTCATGTTTATGCCAGTTTTTGGTCGCCAAGCATCATGAGGTCGCTTGCCTCATGCGCCTCATGGTCAGTCAGGGTGGTGGGATAATCGCCCGTGAAGCACGCATCGCAATATTGCGGCCTGTCCGCATGGCGCGAATCTACGCCAAGCGCACGATACAGGCCGTCGATGGACAAGAACGCAAGGCTGTCGGCCTGAATAAACTGGCGCATTTCTTCGACATCCATGCGGCTGGCAAGCAGCTTGGAGCGTTCGGGCGTATCGACGCCGTAAAAACAACTGTTCATGGTGGGCGGGCTTGCAATACGCATATGCACTTCAGCGGCGCCTGCTTCGCGCATCATCTGAACAATTTTGAGCGACGTTGTGCCACGGACGATAGAATCGTCGATCAGAACGATGCGTTTACCTGCCACCAAGTTTCTGTTGGCATTATGCTTTAACTTCACACCCAAATGTCGGACGCCGTCGCCGGGCTGAATGAAGGTGCGACCGACATAATGCGAACGGATGATGCCAAGTTCGAAGGGGATTTTGGCTGCTTCGGCATAGCCAATGGCGGCTGGCGTGCCGCTATCGGGCACAGGAATGACATAATCAACATCGACGCCATTTTCACGCGCGAGTTCCGCGCCTATCGCCTTGCGGACCGAATAAACGCTGATGCCTTCAACTATTGAGTCGGGGCGTGAGAAATAGACATGCTCAAAAATACAGGGACGTTGTGAAATGGGAATGAACGGCTTGTGCGACTGAATGTCCGTTCCGCGCACCACAACCAATTCGCCAGGTTCCACCGAACGGATATACTCCGCGCCCACAATATCAAGCGCCACGGTTTCCGATGCAAAGATGATGGTGTCGTCGAGCTTGCCCATGACCAATGGCCGAATACCCAATGGGTCGCGGCAGGCGATCATACCCTCTGTCGTCAGGCACAGGAGCGAATAGGCGCCCTCAACTCGCTTCAGCGCGTCAATCAAACGGTCGAGCAACGTCCGGTAACCAGATGTTGCAACCAGATGGATGATGACTTCTGTGTCGGATGTAGACTGGAAAATGGAACCACGACGCACAAGGTCGCGGCGCAGGGTCATCGCGTTTGAAATATTGCCGTTGTGCGCAATTGCGAATCCGCCCGTGGCAAGATCGGCATATAAAGGCTGCACATTGCGCAGCGATGTCTCGCCGGTCGTGGAATAACGCACATGTCCAATGGCGCATCGTCCGACTAGGCCGCCGATGATTTCTTCGCGGTCGAAATTGCCTGCGACATGGCCCATCGCCCGATGCGTGTGGAAATCATGCTCGTCAAAACTGGTGATACCCGCAGCCTCTTGGCCGCGATGTTGTAGCGCGTGGAGGCCAAGTGCCACCATAGCAGAGGCACCTTCCGTGTCGTAGACACCGAAAATCCCGCACTCCTCTCGAAGTTTGTCGTCATCAAAAGGGTCGGTGGTCAGCATATATCGAATCCCGCTGCGCTTCGTTGCGTTGCCTATAGTCATGGCTGTTACAATTGTCTCCCCCTTGTCGTGCGATTGTCACAAAGAAAATGTTGGCGGGGCAAGAATGCTTGGGTTACGATCCGAATATGACCGATGAACGAGAAAGCGGATGGGCGCTTAACCCCAAATATGACGCCAACGGCTTGCTTACTGCTGTCGTCACCGATGAAGCCGATGGAGCCATGTTAATGGTGGGGCATATGAATGCAGAGGCGCTTGCGAAAAGCATGGAAACCCGCACGGCCGTGTTTTTCTCACGCAGCCGCCAGCGGCTTTGGCAAAAGGGTGAAAGCAGCGGCAATGTCTTGCATATTGTCGATATACGCATCGATTGCGATCAAGACGCCCTTTGGATTATCGCGCGGCCGCAAGGTCCGACCTGCCATACTGGCGCAAGAAGCTGTTTTTATCGTAAGCTGACCGATGAAGGCTTGGAACCCGTCTGAAAGCAGGGGCAATACTATGTGTGCGGCAAGGGATTCCTAGCCCGCGTTCAAATAAGCTTGCCGCCCTTTAGCATGTGCCGAACGCGACCTTGAACGGGTAAGCGATCGAAGGGCGTGTTGCCTGCCAGCGCGGCCATGCGGTCACCATCGACCTGCCACGGGGCATCCGGATCAATCAGGATCAGGTCGGCCTCTTGTCCATCCACAATTTGACCTGCGTTTAATCCCAATATTTTTGCAGGGTTTGATGCGAGCAATGCAAACATACGGCCCATCGAAATCACATTATCGCGCACGAGGTTAAGCGACAGAGCCAGCAATGTTTCTGCCCCCGCCATGCCCGGCGCGCTTTCGGAAAAAGGCAGGCGCTTGTCTTCTGGCCCGCGCGGGTCATGGCCCGATGCGATAACGTCAATCGTGCCATCGGCAATCGCGGCGATACATGCCAGCCGGTCGCTTTCGGACCGCAGCGGCGGCGAAAGCCGCGCAAAAGTGCGGAAATCTGAAATGGCGTTGTCGGACAAGAACAGATGCGCTGGCGTGACTCCGCACGTAACGCGCAGGCCTTTTGCCTTTGCCGCACGGATCAGGTCGAGACCAAGTGCAGTGGTAACATGCCGGAAATGCACATGCGCGCCGCTTTCTTCCGCCAACATCAGATCGCGGGCGATGGCCAATGTTTCGGCAACGATTGGAGCGCTTGAAAGGCCAAGCAAAGTGGCGGTTTCGCCTGCCGTAGCTACAGCATGGCCGGTTACCCCTGAATCCTCGCTATGTACGATGACGGGAAGGTCCAAAGCTGCACAATAATGCATGATGCGGAGCATGACGCCGCTGTCGGAAATCCATTTGCGGCCAGTCGCCACACCCACAGCGCCCGCGTCTTTCATCAGCGCTATTTCCGCCATATGAAGCCCGTCAAGGCCTTGAGTCGCCGCAGCAAGCGGGTGCACCCATAGATCGGGCTTACCCTTTAATGCGGCAAAACGGACGGTTGCTGGGTCGTCATGTACGGGCGATTGATCGGGCATCAATGCGGCGCGGGTTATCCCGCCAAATCGAAATGCCGGTTTATCGGTTTTGAAAACACCCAAATCGATTATGCCGGGGGCAATGATTAAACCGCTGGCGTCTATGTGATTGGCTATCGGTGCAGCCGTGCCGATCGAGGCAATTTTGCCGTCCTGTATATGCAGATTCAGCGGTTCGGCCTTATCCGCACCTGGCAGGATTACTTGGCCTTGAATGATGCTTATGTCCATCATGCCCAGCCCTCCTGACCGCGTGCCTTGCGGGTCAATATGTCGAGACAGGCCATGCGCACCGCTACGCCCATTTCGACCTGCTCGGTAATGGCGGAGCGGTCGACATGGTCCGCAACGCTGCTGGCAATTTCCACGCCGCGGTTCATGGGGCCGGGGTGCATGACAAGCGCGTCCGGCTTGGCCAAGGCCAATCGCCGTTCATCCAAGCCATATAGATGGAAATATTCGCGTGGGGACGGAATGAAATCGCCTTGCATCCGTTCGTTTTGCAGTCGCAGCATCACGATAACATCGGCGCCGTTCAATGCGGCATCGAAATTGGTAAAGGGAATGGCACCAAATGCCTCAATCCCGCTGGGCATGAGGGCAGGGGGCGCAACCACGCGCACTTCGGCGCCCAAGGATTTTAAGCAAAACAGGTTTGACCGGGCCACGCGGCTGTGCAGCACATCGCCGCAAATAACGACCGATTGACCTTCAACCTTGCCCTTGCGGCGCAATATGGTCAGCGCATCGAGTAAGGCTTGGGTTGGATGTTCGTGGCTGCCGTCGCCAGCGTTGAGGACAGGGCAATCCACCTTGCTGGAGATCAGCTGCACCGCACCTGAGCTGCCATGGCGAATCACAATGGCGTCGGCGCGCATGGCGTTAAGCGTCATGGCCGTGTCGATAAGCGTTTCGCCCTTTTTCACGCTCGATTGCGCCGCGTGCATATTCACAACGTCCGCGCCGAGCCGCTTTCCGGCGATTTCGAACGATAACAAGGTGCGCGTTGAATTTTCGAAAAAGGCGTTGATGATGGTCAAGCCGGATAGTGTGTCAGCATGTTTCGCCGCGCCAGCGCGGTTCAGCGCAACCCATTGCTCTGCCTCTTTGAGGATGTAGAGAATTTCCCACGGCTGAAGTCCGGCGATGCCAAGCAAATGCTTGTGCGGAAAGGCATCCGACCCGCTAGGAAAGCTATCGGCTGCGAAGGGTGTTGTCCATGTCATTAAAGCGATGCCCTTAATGGGAATTTGGGTGAGACTCAAATGATTTGTCAGCTGGAGGTTCGGCATGGCCAGCCTCGTTGCCGTTCGCCATACATACAATTCGTCACCCTGAACTTGTTTCAGGGTCTATCGCGCCGCACGCCCAGAGCTAGAAAGGCTAAATGGACCTTGAAACAAGTTCAGGGTGACGGGATTGCTTCTAGGGTACGGGTGCAGGGCGTCATTTCGTGTACGCATCACCCAATCGTCAAAGCGTCAATCGCGCCTTGCAGAATAAACGCCGCCGCGCCGCTGTCGATTTTCTCCGCGCGTTTGGCGCGGCTCATGTCGGCGGCGATCATGTCGCGTTCGACGGCTTGGGTAGACCAGCGTTCGTCGCGCAGCAAAATCGGAAGGCCCAGATCGGCGATATTTTTTGCAAAGGCACGGCTGGACTGGCTGCGCGGGCTTTCACTCCCGTCCATGTTGAGCGGCAAGCCAATGACAATGCCGCGCGTTGGCCGTGTCGCAATCGCGGCCTTTAATTCGAATTTATCCTTCGTAAACTTGGCGCGCTTAATGAGCTCGGCGGGTGAGGCGAAGGTCCAGCCAGCATCACAAAAGGCCGTGCCGATAGTTTTGCTACCGACATCAAGCCCGATTAAAACACCGCCGTCAGGCAGCTGATCGCGGAAGCTGGCAACCGATTCAAAAATCATTTCTGTAGATATTTCTTTAAGCGCCATGTCGCATCCGCGCGCACATTGGCCCAGAATAAGGGAAAATCATACACATGGTAATTGTTGCCGGGTAGGACATAAGAGCCAATTTCCGGCGGATCGCCAATCAGTAGAAAACCTTTGGTGTCGCATCGGGCAGGCACGGCACCCACAATCAATTCGCCGGTTTCCAATTTATCATCGGGCTTTAACGTGCCCAAATTGGCTTCCATCAACGCTGCAGGCTTCGCGCCGCCATTGAGCGGGTTTGTGCATAGCATTGCCGTGTCCTTGCGCGGCGTGCCGTTAAAGCCGGTTGTGACGTTGTAGACTTTGACGATCCGGTCATATTCGGCCGGTTCGGCAAAACTTTGCCAGGCCATGATGCAGCCTGTGTCGTCGGGCCCGGCGCATGCGGGGAAGCCCATTTGCGGCATGTCAGCTGTCACTGAAATCGGCCAACCCACGGCATAGACAGCGACAATGCGTTGGGCGATGGGTTTGCCCGCTACGCGGTCCTTGAGCAAATGTGTGAGGTGCAGCGCACCTTGGCTATGCCCCGCCAAAATGATCGGGCGGTCCTTTTGCACCTTTGCCGCAAATTCATCAAAGGCCAACAGAACGTCTTGATAGGCGGCATCCAACGCTTGTTGACCCTCCGGCTTGCTGGTCAGAAACGCGCCAATCGCCGCCTGACGATAACGGGGTGCCCACATTTCACCTGCACTGGCCAAGGGCGAGGCAAGGCCACGTAGGAACATGCGGGCACGGTCCTGCGATTCTGTATCATTTAGGGGCGCATTCCAATAATCCCGGCCGATATAGGATGTAGGATGCACGAAGAATATTGCGGCGGAGCCCCGCATTTCGGGCTTTGCGGCACCGGTCGGTAACCAGTCGGCTGGATTGTCTGCTTTGCCGGGACGCGCAAACCACATGTCATTGCCCGCATATTTGCTGGGTGCAAAGGCAGGTTGCGGTTCAAATTTGGCTGTGGGGACAAAGGCAAGCTCGGTCAGCTCGCTTTCATAAATGCGAATGACAAAGCCACCTGCAATGACAAGAACGATGAGCGCTGCGACGATATAAAGAAATTTACGTGCCAAGTGTATGTCCCAAGATTTTGATGCGATTTACCCGATTAGATGGAAATAGCATCGGAAAATTGAACGGGGGCTTAAAGATTAGGTCTTTAACCCAAGCTTTTCCGTTGAAGCAATGCAGGCGCAATGCTAGCGGCGGGCTTATGTCTGTAGATAAAGATACCGTGAATAAAATCGCACGGCTTTCGCGTATCGCGATTAGCGATGCTGAGGCTGACAAAATGGTCGGCGAGCTCAATGGCATTTTGGCCTGGGTGGAGCAATTGGGAGAGGTCGACGTCACTGGCGTTGAGCCGATGACAGCTGTCATCGCCAATAAGCTGCGCCTGCGCGATGATGTTGTGACGGATGGCGACGTGCGCGACAAAGTGCTCGCCAATGCGCCCGCCAAGGAAGGCAGCTTCTTTGGCGTGCCGAAGGTGATTGAGTGATTGGCGCGGCAATGCTCTCTGCCGCCGTCACCCTGAACTTGTTTCAGGGTCCATCGTGCAGCACAACTGGAGCCAGAACGGATAAATGGACCCTGAAACAAGTTCAGGGTGACGGAGTACTGGTATGACCGAACTAACCAAATTGGGCGTCGCCGCGATCCGTGATGGCGTGGCCTCCGGCGCATTTACCGCCGTTGAAGTTGCGACCGCCTTCAACTCTAATGTCGCCAAGGCAAAGGCGCTCAACGCCTTCATCGTGGAAACCCCCGAAAAGGCGATAGAGGCCGCGCAAGCCGTCGATGCCGACCGTGCCGCGGGCAAGCCGCTGGGCAAAATGGCGGGCGTTCCCATTGGCATGAAGGATTTGTTCTGCACCCAAGGCGTGCAAACAACCGCCGCAAGCCACATATTGGAAGGTTTTGTGCCGACCTATGAATCGACCGTCTCTGCGAAACTTTGGAAGGCTGGGGCAGGGATGCTCGGCAAGCTGAACATGGACCAGTTTGCCATGGGTTCGTCGAACGAGACGAGCTATTTTGGCAACGTCATTTCGCCATGGCGCCGCAATGACGGCAGCAACGCCGCACTGGCGCCCGGTGGATCGTCTGGCGGTTCGTCGTCCGCGATAGCGGCACGGCTTTGCCCTGCGGCTACCGGAACTGACACGGGCGGATCGATTCGCCAGCCTGCCGCTTTTGTTGGTATTAGTGGCATTAAGCCAACTTATGGCCGTTGCTCACGCTGGGGCGTCGTGGCCTTTGCAAGTTCGTTGGACCAAGCTGGCCCGATGGCGCGCGACGTGCGCGATTGTGCGATCATGTTAGAAGCTATGGCAGGTTTCGATCCTAAGGATTCGACTTCGCTCGATTTACCTGTGCCCACGTGGGAAGCTGGCCTGAACAGAGACCTGAAGGGCAAGCGCATTGGTATACCCAAGGAATATCGTCTCGATGGTATTGACGAAGATATCGCCAAAATGTGGGACAATGGCATCGCCTGGTTGAAGGATGCAGGCGCGGAAATCGTGGATATCAGCCTGCCGCATACCCAATATGCGTTGCCTGCTTATTATATCATCGCGCCTGCCGAGGCGTCATCGAACCTTGCGCGCTATGACGGCGTGCGCTTCGGTCTGCGCGACTTGCCAGAAGGCGCAGGCCTGCAAGACATGTATGCCGCGACCCGCGCCGCTGGCTTTGGCGAAGAAGTCCGCCGCCGTATCATGATCGGCACTTATGTGTTGAGCGCCGGTTTCTACGACGCATATTACACGCAAGCGCAGAAGGTTCGCGCCTTGATTGCACGCGATTTCGAAAATGCATGGGCAAGCTGCGACCTCATCCTCGCGCCAACCGCACCGAGCGCTGCGTTCGGCTTGGGTGAAAAGAATGCCGACCCATTGTCGATGTATTTGAACGACGTATTCGCTGTGCCAGCTTCCTTGGCTGGTCTACCTGCCATGTCCGTTCCCGGCGGCCTCAGCAAGGATGGCTTGCCATTGGGCCTGCAAATTATCGGCAAAGCGCTGGATGAACAGGCGGTACTCAATGCGGGGCTTGCGATTGAACAGCGTTCAGGATTTACGGCGGAAGCCGGAGAGTGGTGGTAAGATGAGTGAATACCGCATCCAGGGAAACACCGGCGCATGGGAGGTCGTAATTGGCCTTGAAGTTCATGCGCAGATCACCAGCGAGTCCAAGCTGTTTTCGGGCTCCTCGACCGGCTTTGGCGCTGAGCCGAACAGCCATGTCAGCCTAGTCGACGCGGCCATGCCGGGCATGTTGCCCGTGCCCAATCGCGAATGTCTGCGTCAGGCCGTCCGCACGGGCATGGCGATCAATGCGCAGATCAACCGCTGGTCACGTTTCGACCGCAAAAACTACTTTTACGCTGATTTGCCGCAGGGCTACCAAATTTCGCAGCTCTATCACCCAATAGTGGGTGAGGGCGAAATTGAGGTTACGCTCAACGAAAAAGACCCGGACAGCCCGACCAAGAAGATCGGCATTGAACGCATCCATGTTGAGCAGGACGCAGGCAAGTTGATGCATGACCAGCATCCAACGATGTCGTTCGTTGACCTTAACCGTTCGGGCGTGGCCTTGATGGAAATCGTCTCGCGCCCTGATATCAGCAGCCCGCAAGAGGCAGGGGCGTATCTCAAGAAACTGCGTTCCATCCTGCGCTATGTTGGCTCGTGCGATGGCAATATGGAGCAAGGCTCCATGCGTGCTGACGTGAACGTCTCGGTACGTAAGCCCGGCGGCGAATTGGGCACGCGCACCGAAACGAAGAATGTCAACTCGATACGCTTCATGATGCAAGCGATTGAGTATGAGGCGCAGCGTCAGGTGGACCTGATCGAAAACGGCGGCGCAGTGGTGCAGGAAACACGCCTATTTGACCCCAATAAAATGGAAACGCGGTCGATGCGGTCGAAAGAAGACGCGCATGACTATCGCTATTTCCCCGACCCTGATTTGTTGCCGGTGGAACTCGACGACGCGTTTCTTGAGGAGTGTCGTGCGTCCTTGCCAGAGCTTCCCGACGCCAAGCGTGCACGGTATGAGGCGATGGGCCTGACGGCCTATAATGCGGCCGTTCTGACGGCAGAGGCTGAAACGGCATTCTGGTTTGAAGATTTGCTGGCGCAAGGCGTGGATGCCAAGCAAGGGTCCAACTGGCTGATGTCCGAATTGTTCGGCGCGCTGAACAAGATGGGCAAGACTTTGGACGAAAGCCCAGTCAATCCCAAGCAAGCCGCCGAATTACTCGGCCTCGTTGCCGATGGCACGATCAGCGGCAGCATCGCGAAGCAAGTTTTTGAAATCATGCTCGAAACGGGGCAGGCTGCGTCGGCCATCGTTGAAGAAAAGGGCCTGAAGCAAACCAACGACACGGGCGCGATTGAGTCGGAAATCGCCAAGATCATGGCCGCGAACGAGGACAAGGTTGCCGAATATCGATCCGGTAAGGACAAATTGTTCGGCTTCTTTGTGGGCCAAACCATGAAGGCCATGCAGGGCAAGGCCAATCCGCAAATCATCAACGATTTGCTGAAAAAGGCCTTGGGCTAACCTGTTAGTGCGGAGTTGCGGCGGTTTCGCCGCTTCTCCCCTTGCCCCGCAGCGGCTTTCCCGTTAGAGGCTCCCGTCGTTTGTTAAACGGTAGCTTTTCGTAAGCGGGCGTGGCGGAATTGGTAGACGCACCAGATTTAGGTTCTGGCATCGCAAGGTGTGGGGGTTCGAGTCCCTTCGCCCGCACCACGAAAAGGGGAATTCCCCGGCTGTCGTTAAACCCGAAAGCCATTTAACAGTTTTTGGCAAGCCAGCGGGCTTGTCGTAGATAGAGAAGAAAACATGCAGACCGTCGAGACACAGAATGAAGGCCTGAAGCGCGCTTATCGCATGACGATTACCGCAAAGGACGTTGAATCCCGCATCGATGCCGAGGTGAAGAAAATTGCACCTCAAGTGCGTATGCCCGGTTTCCGTCCCGGCAAGGTTCCCGCCAATCTCGTTAAGAAAATGCATAAGGATTCACTCCTTCAAGACGCGCTGAACAGCTCGATTCAAGAAGGCGTACAAAAAGCAATTTCGGACAATAAATTGCGTCCAGCGACACAGCCACATGTCCATTTGGGCGATGATTACGCGCCGGGCAAAGATGCGGTTGTTGATTTCCATCTCGAAGTGCTTCCCGCGATTGCCGCGCCATCGATCGACGGCATCACGCTTGAGCGCCTGACCGTCGAAGTGAGCGACGCGCAAGTTGACGAATCGATCCTGAAGCTTGCCCAAGGGCAAAAGAGCTTTGAAGCGGCCGACAAGAAATATGCTGCCAAAATGGGCGACAGCGTTGTTATCGATTTTGAAGGCAAGGTTGACGGCGTGCCTTTCGAAGGCGGTAAGGGCGAGGGCATGGCCGTTGAACTTGGCTCAGGCCAGTTGATACCCGGTTTCGAAGACCAGTTGGTTGGCGTGAAAGCCAATGACGCAAAGGTTCTGAATGTAACCTTCCCTGACGATTATAATGCCGAAAACCTAAAGGGTAAGGCGGCAACTTTTGACATCGTCGTCAACGAAGTGCGCAAGCCCGTTGAAGCTAAGGCGGATGACAATCTTGCCAAAATGTTCGGCCTGGACGGCATCGACAAGCTCCGTGAGTTGATGAAGGTTCAAGTTGAGCAAGAGCATAACGGCCTGACGCGCACATATATGAAGCGTCAGTTGCTGGATCAGTTGGCCGCCGGTCATGATTTCGACGTGCCGCCTTCCATGGTCGAAGCCGAGTTCGAACAGATTTGGGCCCAATTGGAGCAGGAAGCTGCGCGCGAAGCAGATGCCGAAGCTGCGAAAAAGGAAATGGAAGCAGAGCGCGAAGAGTATCGCGATATCGCCGTCCGCCGTGTGCGTTTGGGCTTACTCCTCTCGGAAATCGGCCAAGCCAATGGCGTTGAAGTGAGTGCGCAGGAAATGAACATGCTCGTGCAACAAGCTGCGCAGCAATATCGCCCCGAAGACCGTCAGCGTTTCGTCCAATATCTGCAGGAAAACCCGATGGCAGCCGCGCAATTGCGTGCGCCAATGTTTGAAGACAAGGTTGTCGACTTCCTTTTCGACAAGGCGACCGTAACGGACAAGGCTGTAACCAAGGACGTTCTGGAGGCAGCGATTGAAGCTGAACCAGACGCAAAGCCTGCCGCCAAGAAAAAGGCCCCTGCGAAAAAGGCCGCCGCAAAGGACGAGGCTCCTGCCAAGGACGCTAAGCCTGCTGCAAAGAAGGCTGCCCCTAAAAAAGACGCTGAATCTGCGCCAGCCAAGAAGGCACCCGCCAAAAAGGCTGCCCCTAAGAAATAATCGCTGCGATATGCGATAAAGCAAAAAGGGGGGGATGCGATGCGTCCCCCCCTTTTTGTATCTACGAAGGCACATGGCAAAAGTTGACTGATGTTGAGCCTATAGGCGATACATGCGTTAATATCGATTAAAGCATTAAATGACGGCAAATTAATCTAATTTGTGAATAAAGAACTCTAGGGTACTACCAAGCGCTCCAATTCATCCCCAACCTTAACCGTTTTCCTGCTTGAAACTTTGCTTGCCCACGCCGATGTAGGCGGTGACGCATACACATAACATCTTAGAGGTATTTCATGCACGTTCCTTTTGATCCCGTCCAAGCATTGGTCCCCGTCGTTATCGAGCAATCGAACCGTGGGGAGCGCAGCTGGGACATTTTTTCGCGGCTTTTGCGCGAACGGATCATTTTTGTGACGGGCGAAGTGGAGGACAATATGGCCTCCGTCATCACCGCGCAGCTCTTGTTCCTCGAATCGGACAATCCGAAGAAAGACATTTGGATGTATATCAACTCGCCGGGTGGCGTTGTGACCGCCGGCATGGCGATCCATGACACGATGCAATATATCCGTCCGAAAGTCGGTACCGTATGCATCGGTCAGGCGGCTTCTATGGGCAGTTTCCTGCTGGCGGCGGGCGAGCCGGGCATGCGCGTTGCATTGACCAATTCCCGTATCATGGTGCATCAGCCTTCCGGCGGCGCGCGTGGCATGGCGTCGGATATCCAGATTCAGGCAAATGAAATCCTGCGTATTCGTAAGCGTATGAACGATCTTTATGCCAAATATACTGGCAAGCCATTGAAGGATATCGAAAAAGCGATGGATCGCGATACCTTCCTGGAAGCAGAAGAAGCAAAGGCATTTGGCCTTGTGGATGAGGTATTCGACAAGCGGCCGGCTAATGCAGAAGCTGACGCAGGCTGACATTATCGTCGATAGTTTACGTAGATTTGCCGTGATGGCCTAGTCCTTATTGGGCTATTGCCAAATCGGAAGGCATCTTTAGGATGTCGATTTAATAAGGTGCGTTTGAAATTGGCGTGCAAGCAGGACATATTATGACGAAGTTGAGCGGTTCAGATACAAAAAGCACTCTTTATTGCTCCTTCTGCGGAAAATCGCAGCACGAAGTACGCAAGCTGATCGCCGGCCCCACTGTGTTCATCTGTGATGAATGTGTGGAACTTTGCAATGATATCATTCGCGAAGAAACAAAGGGCGCCTTGAACGGCCGTAAAGAGGGCGAAGTGCCAACGCCGTATGAAATCTGCGAAGTACTGGACGACTATGTCATTGGTCAGCCGCAGGCAAAACGCGTATTGTCAGTTGCCGTCCATAACCATTACAAACGCCTCAACCATGGCGCAAAGGGCGCGGATGTGGAGCTTGCGAAGTCCAACATCCTACTTGTCGGCCCTACGGGTTGCGGTAAGACATTGTTGGCGCAAACACTCGCCAAAACATTTGACGTGCCGTTCACTATGGCGGACGCGACAACTTTGACTGAGGCCGGCTATGTCGGTGAAGATGTCGAAAATATCATTCTCAAGCTGCTGCAAGCCTCGGACTATAATGTCGAAAAGGCGCAGCGCGGGATCGTCTATATCGACGAAATCGACAAGATTAGCCGCAAAGCCGAAAATCCCTCCATCACCCGCGATGTCAGCGGGGAGGGCGTGCAGCAGGCGTTGCTTAAGCTCATGGAGGGCACAACCGCCAGCGTTCCGCCACAAGGCGGTCGCAAGCATCCGCAGCAAGAGTTTCTGCAGGTGGATACGACGAACATACTGTTCATCTGCGGCGGTGCGTTTGCTGGGCTTGAAAAGATTATTTCAAACCGCCTTGAGGGCAAGTCGATTGGCTTTGGCGCGCATGTCGCCGACCCTGACGAGCGCCGCACGGGCGAAATCCTCAAGCAGATTGAGCCTGAAGATTTGTTGAAATTTGGTCTTATTCCAGAATTCGTAGGGCGCTTGCCGGTAACAGCCACGCTGGAAGATCTCGACATCGCGGCTTTGGTGAAAATCCTATCGGAGCCAAAGAACGCGCTTGTGAAGCAGTATCGTAAGCTGTTTGAAATGGAAGAAGTCGGCCTCAGCTTCACCGATGATGCCTTGGAAGCCGTTGCTAAAAAGGCGATTGAACGCAAAACTGGGGCGCGTGGGCTTCGGTCCATACTTGAGGCGATTTTGCTAGATACGATGTTCGACCTTCCTACCTATGATGGCGTGGATGAGGTTGTGGTCGACAAGGACGTGGTCGAAGGACGCAAAACCCCCGTTTTGGTGTATGCCAAGTCTGCCAAGGCTAGCAAGGAAGACGCCGCCTAAAGTAAGTTGGTAAACTGTGGTAAACGTGCAACATTTGCCGACAAAATAAACAAAAATGTTGCTTTGCACAATTTGGTGCAACGCGAAACTATGCTGGCGCGTCACTCTCGGCTAAGCGCGCTCCATCTGCTTGGCCGACTGTCATTTTACTGACATTTACCAACCCCAAGGGGAACTCAAGGCCCATTTCATTCGCGTGATTCGCTTTTGAGTTGGGAATGCCGAAATGTCAGAACGTGTATCTTTGAAGGGGTGTATCCATGCAAGTTCGTTTTTATCTAGCCGCTAGTGCCGCCGCGCTTTCGGTCGCTTCGGTTTTAGCAACGCCTGCGTTTGCGCAACAGATTACTTCGGGGATTGAAGGAACGGTCTTAGACGACGCTGGCGCGCCTGTAGTTGGAGCAACCGTTGAAGTCACTGACACGCGGACTGGAAACACACGCACCCTTATGACCGGGTCGACCGGTTCGTTCAACGCAACTGGTCTCACTTCGGGAGGGCCATACACTGTAGCAATCAACGCCACTGGCTTTGAAGGCCAATCAATTGAAAACTTGGAAACAAGCATTCAAGGCAACACGAGCCTCGCGTTCACCTTAAGCTCGGGCGCTGGTGAAATTGTCGTTACCGGAACACGCGTTCGCGTTACCCAACTGGCTGTCGGTCCTGGCCAGAGCTTCTCCAGCGAATTTATCGAAAATGCGCCAACCTTCAACCGTGACGTTCGCGACATTATTCGTATTGATCCTCGTGTTAGCCTTGACCGCGACGACACCGGATCGGGCCAGGATCGTATTTCCTGCCTCGGCGGCAACGATCGAGGGAATGCCTTCACTGTTGATGGCATTAGCCAAGGCGACGTTTATGGCTTGAATGACACAGGTTTTTCATCGCGTAGCTCTACCCCATTGCCATATGATGCCATTCGCGAAACACAGGTCCAGTTCGCACCTTTTGATGTTGACTATGGCCAATTTACTGGCTGTGCCATCAACGTTGTTACCAAATCGGGTACCAACGACTACACCTTTGGGGCTTTTTACGAATATTCGGATAGCAAACTTCGCGCCGATAACGTCTTTGACAAATATTCAGACCGCAGCCGCAAAGTTGCGCCGATTGAACCCGACAAGCGCTTGGGTCTTTACCTTGGTGGTCCCATCATCAAGGACAAATTGTTCATTTTTGGTGCGTATGAGAACCAACAAGCCGGTCAGTCACAGGATGATGGTCCAGCAGGTGCGGGCTATCCCAACAGCATCACCGGCGTACCTGTTGCTGAATTCAATCGCATAAGCGAGATTCTAAATCGCGCATATAAAATCGATACAGGCGAGTTGGTCACCAACCGTCCGTTCACCAACAAGCGCTATTTTGCACGCGCTGACTGGCAGATTAACGACGATCACCGTTTGGAGGCAACGTATCAGCGGCTCGAAGAATCGACCACGCGTTCCGACGATTTCAGCAACTCTGCAACAAACCCGCGTGTAACTGGTGTCAACACCTTCTACCTCAGTGGAACAGAGTCTAACTATTACTCTGGTCGTCTCTATTCGCAGTGGACCGATACATTCTCGACTGAGGTGCGTTACTCGCGTTCGCAAGTTCAGGATTTGCAGAATCCCGTTGGCGGCGGCGAAGCACAATCGGACGCGCCGATCCCTGCGATTGTTGTGGGTATCACCAACGCCGATGGCACATTCGGCCGTGTATCCGCGGGTCCAGGGTTTTCGCGTTCGGCCAATGACCTGCAAACGAAAATTCAACAATACCGTGCTGTAGGTAAGCTTGACGCTGGCGATCATCAGCTCAAGTTCGGCGCAGAAATGAACCAAGCCAACTTGTTCAATCTCTTTGTCCAAAATGCGACCGGGACTTTGTTCTTCCGCAATGCTGCCGATCTCGAGGCAGGTTTGCTCTCGACCGGCACAAGCACGAACCCGACTGCCGCACAATTGGCGGGTGGCCTTGCGGCAGGTGCCGCTGGAAACTTCTCTGCAACAGGCGACGTCAGAGATGCGGCGGCTAAGTTTAATCGAGGCATCTATTCGATTTTTGCCCAAGACGATTGGCAGGTAACGGATTCTTTGAGCGTTGTTGGTGGCGTTCGGGCAGAATGGTATGACGGTGGTGCTCCCGAAGCAAATCCGCTGTTCATAAATCGTTATGGCTTCAGCAATGGCAACGGTTTCAGCAAATTGCCGATTGCCGTTCTGCCGCGCGTAGCGTTCACTTATGACCTGAACGATTTTGCGGTGTTTTCTCGCGCCCAGTTCCGCACAGGCTTGGGTATCTTCTCTGGTGGCGACCCATTGGTCTGGTTTGGTAATGCTTTCCAGAATGACGGCAGCACAGTTGGTGAAGGTACAACACGTTCGCTTGGGTGCCCTTTACCGGTCACAGCGCAAATCGACGTGGTAACCGGTGGTGCGTTTACGGGCGTTCCAGCGTGTATCAAGACAGCGGGCAGCACTGAAGCAGCTCGGGGTCTAGGCGATACCCAATCGATCAGCCCTAACCTCAAGCAGCCAACGGTGGTGCGCTTCAATGCAGGCTTCTCGTCGCAGCTGAACTTTGCTGAAACCGGCTTTTTCAGCGGTTGGG
Organism: Sphingorhabdus sp. EL138; assembly: GCF_945862485.1. Taxonomy (GTDB): domain Bacteria; phylum Pseudomonadota; class Alphaproteobacteria; order Sphingomonadales; family Sphingomonadaceae; genus Sphingorhabdus_B. The sequence continues at coordinate 5,955 of NZ_CAMAYF010000011.1, read as the reverse complement.
ATCTCACGCTCGACTATATCTACTCGAAATACCGTAATCCGTTCAACCTCGTCGATTTGGCGGCGGTACCGGGCACGGCAGCGGGTACTGGCGGCGCTCCAATCGGTTTGAACGGCTTCACTATTGATAGCCGCCCTATTTATCGTTCGATTGATCCAAGCGCTGCCGGTTGTTCGGCTCGTTTGGTGGGCTTCTCTCCAAGCCCCACCTACGGCGGCATCAACGCGGCATGCTTTGCTACCAGTCGCGATGACGAACTAATGTTAACCAATGCCGGCAGCTTCCGCAGCCACACGGCTTCGTTCATTTTGTCGAAGAATTTTGATGGGGGCATTTTTACAGAAGGTGGTTCCACCTTCTTCAATGTTGGCTACTCCTTCTCGGACAGCCAAGATCGTCGTAACATGTATAGTTCAACCGCCGGTTCGAACTACGACATCTCGGCGGCATCCGATCGTCAAAACCCTGCGGCATCGCGTGGTTTCTATAACAGCCGTCACAACTTCACCTTGAACACAAGCTTCAAGGAAGAGTTTTTCGGTGACTACGCAACGCGCTTTGGGGTAACCTTTGTTGCGCGGTCGGGACGGCCATATAGCTTAACCTTTAGCGGCGGCAGCGTCTTTGGTGATAGCGTATCGGGTACAGAAAATGCACTTGTTTACTTGCCGACTGGCGTGACCGACCCCAATGTTTCGCCAACGTCGAATATGACAGCGGTGCAAGGACTCTCCGATTTCGGTAATTCGCTGAAGTGCGCGCGCAAGTTCTTGGGTAGGACCATTGAGCGCAACACTTGCTCAAACGAATGGTATTACGATCTTGACCTGTCGTTCTCACAAGAAATACCTGGCCCAGGCCGTCTTTTTGGTCGCGAAGACAAGTTGAAGCTTTTTGCGAGCTTCGATAACTTCCTCAATTTGCTTGATCCAAAATGGAACGTTCAGCGTCGGAGAGATTTCGGTGGTCGTCAGGATATTGCTTCGATCAGCGGGATTGATACCCAAGGTCGTTACATCATCACTGGATTTACAGCGAACAACCCGAACGCTGAAGGTGTTAGTGATTTTAATGCTGACAACTTCATCAACACATCTTCGTCGGTATGGCGCATCAAGGTGGGTATCAGCTACGATTTCTAGGTAATGAAATATTGAAAACAGGGCGGGGCTTTGGCTCCGCCCTTTTTTTATGTGTAGATGCAAGCGTCGAGGCCATCGCGTTTCACAACGCGGATGCGCGCGGAGATGCTGTTGCCATAGCGGCGGGTGAAGCCGCCTACGCCATTGACGGCCCGCTTTTTGGGCAAGGGTAAGATAGCCGCCAAGCGCGCGGCCTCTATGCGGGTCAGGTTCTTGGCGGATTTTTTGTAATAACGCTGTGCGCCGGCCTCTGCGCCATACGTACCGATGCCGGTCTCCGCGACGTTCAAATATACTTCCATGATCCGGCGCTTGCCCCAGATTTTCTCGATCAGGAACGTGAAATATACTTCAGGCACTTTGCGCAGATAACGCGTCCAGCCCGACCCTTGCCATAGGAACACATTTTTCGCGGTCTGCTGGCTGATGGTAGAGCCACCGCGCATACGGCCGCCCTCTATGTTGCGGGTTAGCGCCTTTTCAATAGCTTCGCGATCAAAGCCATCATGGCTGCAATATTTACCATCCTCAGCGGCGATGACGGCACGCACAAGGTTTGGCGAAATGTCGGAAAGGGTGGCCCACTCGCTTTTGGCTCCGTTGCTGTCGAACAACATCGTCAATGTCGTTGGAACAGGAACCACGGCATAGACTGCGGTTAACGCGACCGTACCCCCGATGAAGTATATCGCGCCCTTAAAGCTGGAACGTAGAAAACGTGCGGAAAGCGAACGCTTGGTTTTTGTCATTGCCAAAAGCTAGCGCAGTGTTTTCCGCCCGTCATCTTTTTTACGGATAGTTAAATCGCGAGCAGCAGCCGTTTTTCAGTAGCGATACGCAACATCGCCTTTTGCAGCTTTTCAAAAGCGCGCACTTCAATCTGGCGCACACGCTCTCGGCTGACGCTATAGGTCTGGCTGAGTTCTTCCAGAGTTTGCGGCTCTTCAATCAAGCGGCGCTGTGTCAAAATGTGCTTCTCGCGGTCATTCAGGCTGCCCATCGCTTCGGACAATAAGGCATGGCGCATGTCACCTTCTTGTGCGTCAGCAACGCGCTCGTCTTGCAACGGCGTGTCATCGACCAACCAGTCTTGCCATTGGCCATCGCCATCTTCGCGCATGGGCACATTGAGCGATGTATCACCGCCCATCGCCATCCGGCGGTTCATATTGTTCACTTCTTCTTCGGAAACGCCGAGGTCCGTTGCGATTTTGCGCAAGGCTTCCTGATTCAGGTCGCCGTCTTCAAAAGCCTGCAGATTGTTTTTCATGCGGCGCAGGTTGAAGAAAAGCTTCTTCTGCGCGGCGGTGGTGCCGATCTTTACTAAGCTCCAGCTGCGCAGGATGAATTCCTGCATCGAGGCACGAATCCACCACATCGCGTAGGTCGCGAGGCGGAAGCCACGATCGGGGTCAAATTTCTTTACGCCCTGCATCAATCCGATATTCCCTTCGGAAATCAGCTCGGATACCGGCAGGCCGTAGCCGCGATAGCCCATGGCGATTTTCGATACGAGGCGGAGATGCGACGTGACCAGCTGTTCCGCTGCTTTGGTGTCGCCATGTTCTTGCAAGCGTTTGGCGAGCATATATTCCTGCTCGGGCTTGAGTATCGGAAATTTCCGAATTTCGCTTAGGTAACGATTAAGGCTCGCGTCCCCCCCAAGGGCAGGTATCGTAGCCGGAACATTCTTTCTATCAGACATGTTTTCCTCTTTCATTGTGCCTTCCGCCGGGCCTCATCAAGCACCCGATGGTAAAGCGTTCCCTTCGAAACTTTTATAACTGAAGCTTGCTTAACAGAAGCTGCATGTCTTCTGGTATACCGCATTCAAACCGTAAAGTTCCGCCGGTGATAGGATGAATAAACCCCAAAGAGGCGGCGTGCAATGCTTGGCGGTCGAATTTGGCTTGATTTGGACCAATTTTATAGTGGTTTTGTCGATTAGAATAGACGCCATCGCCAATCAGCGGATGGCCGATATGCGCCATGTGCACGCGCACCTGATGCGTGCGCCCCGTTTCTAGAGTGCATTCGACCATCGCTGTTTTGGCGAAGGCCTCAACCATCCGGTAATGCGTGACCGCATGCCGACCCTTTGATTCGGGCAGCACCGTCATTTTCTTTCGGTTTGTGGTCGACCGGCCAATTTGTGTGCGGACTGTGCCAGCAGGTGGCGCGGGGATACCGTTGACGATTGCAATATATTTGCGCTCAATATCATGGGCGGCGAAAAGTTTCGCGAGGCCCTCATGCGCTGCATCGCTTTTGGCGACGACCAGCAGCCCTGAGGTGTCCTTGTCAATGCGATGGACTATCCCTGGACGTTGCACCCCGCCAATGCCCGAAAGCTTGCCCTGGCAATGGTGCAGCAGTGCGTTGACAAGGGTTCCGTCGCTATGGCCTGCCGCGGGATGCACGACCAGCCCGGCGGGTTTATTGACGATAATCAAATGTTCATCTTCAAAAACCACGTCCAGCGCAATGTTCTGCGCCATTGCTTTGTCAGGTATGGGGGCAGGGACGTTAAGTTCAAATGCCTGTCCCGACATTTTCTTGCTGCCAGCGTCGGCAAAGATCTGACCATTGATGCGGAGCGCAGCATCCGCGATCAAAGCCTGTATGCGCGCACGCGAAAATTGCGGCAAGGCTGCGGCAAGCGCACTATCCAGCCGCCCGGCACCCAAAACGCCCGTAAATGTAGTAATTTCCCCCGACATCGCATAGACATGGGTGATGGCTTTGCATTTATCAAGCAGCGACTGGCGGCAACTTCTGGATTGGGCGGACACCGCGGGGGACCATGAGTGCTGCGGTTTATTGCGGGGGGCAGGGGATCGGGTCGCCGCGGTCGAACTGGCGCATAATGTTGCTGCCGATCCGACAAGGCATTTCGAAATCGATCCGGACGCATTGATCTCAGCGGCTAAGGACGTGAGAAGCGGCGGAATTCCTGTGTTGGGATTTTTCCATTCGCACCCCAATGGTGTGGCCGCTCCGTCACCAACCGACGTCGCACAAGCGGCGCCCGATCAGCATATTTGGCTGATAATTGCGGCCGAAGCGATTACCGCATGGCAGCCTGTAGTCGCAGGCGGTCGGGTGACCGGATTTACGCCCGTGGCAATAATGAAGGAGGGTTGAAACACCCGCCAACTCGGTCCATGAGCGGCGCTAACACGCCAAATGCCCTCAGGAATTTTGTAATGCCCGATACCGAAATCGATTTTGCCAGCCTGCTGTGCTGGCGCTTGTGCCATGACCTGTTAAGCCCCGTTGGTGCGATGAATAATGGCCTTGAGCTATTGGCGGATGAACATGATCCCGAAATGCGGAAGCGGTGCATGGATTTGCTGGCGGAGAGTGCAAAGGCCGCTGCTGACAAATTGAAATTTTTCCGTTTGGCCTTTGGCGCTGCTGGCGGATTTGGCGCTGAAGTTGATCCAAATGAAGCAAAATTGGTTATTGTGCCAATGGTTACCGCAAGTGGACGGACGGTGCTTGAGTGGGCTGTGCCTGCGAACGTGATGCCCAAAAGGGCGGTGAAAATATTGCTGAATCTCGTTCTGTTGGCCAATGAGGCGTTGGCGCGTGGCGGGACATTGTTCGTCGGAGCAGAAGCGCGCGCAGGCGAGCAGGAAATTGTTATCCGGGCGAGCGGCCCTAAAATCCTCATGGATTCGGCTATTCGAGAGGCACTGACCGGTCAGCTTGACCCTGCAGCTGTGGATATACGGACGGCGGCGGCGTGGATGGCGCATAAGCTCGCCGTTCAAGGTAATGGCATATTGCAACTGGCAGAGCCCGACCCTGAACATTTGGTGATCGGCGCGCTCATCCGCATATAAGGTTAGAGTGGGCTGCGCATGCTGGAGGCGGCGTAAAGAGTGTGTGGCCTGATATTGCACGTCGCTGCCGACTTACCTATGGTTCGGACATGACTATGATCTGGAACCCATCACCCAATTTCGGCGAGCGCAGCCTGCCCATCAATATGATCGTGCTGCACTATACAGGCATGCAGTCTGGCGCGGCAGCTATTAACTGGCTGGCGAACCCAGCGTCCAAGGTATCTGCGCATTATGTGGTCGATGAAGATGGACAGCTGGTGTACATGGTGCGCGAAGAACAACGCGCCCAACATGCGGGATTATCCTATTGGCGCGGCGTAACCGATTGCAACAGCGCCAGCATTGGCATTGAGATCGTCAATCCCGGGCACGAATTTGGTTATCGCCCGTTTCCTGAGGCGCAAATGGACACCGTGACCAGATTGGTTGCTGAGTTAGTCCGGACTTATGGGATTGAACCGCGCAATGTTGTCGGACACAGCGATGTTGCACCCGCCCGCAAAGAAGATCCGGGCGAGCTGTTCGATTGGGAACGATTGGCTAAGTTGGGGCTCGCCATAAAGCGGCCTACTGAAAATCTGGTGGATCCCGGTTGGTCTGACGGCGCATTTCTTTTGGCACTTGAACGTTATGGCTATGGCATAGCCGATGGCCGCGCGGTTACAATTGCATTCCAGCGCCGGTTCCGGCCCGCAAACATCGACGGCGTAATCGACGGGGAGTGCCGCGCTATTCTGCTCAGCTTGCTCTTGGCGGTTGAGGGCAGTTCTGTTATCTGACGTGCGCCAGAGGGTTGGGCGACCGCCGCTTAGTGGGTAACTGCTAAGGGGAGGAAAGTCCGGGCTCCAGCGAGGAACGGTGCCGGATAACGTCCGGCGAAAGCAATTTTAGGGAAAGTGCCACAGAAAATAGTCCACCGCATTTCGATGCGGCCAGGTCGAAACGGTGCGGTAAGAGCGCAC
>NZ_CAMAYF010000010.1 GCF_945862485.1 Sphingorhabdus sp. EL138 | reverse complement strand
AATTGGCGGAGAGATAGGGATTCGAACCCTAGGTACCGTCACCGGCACGCCGCATTTCGAGTGCGGTGCTTTCGACCACTCAGCCATCTCTCCGCAATTCATAGGGGCTGGTCATTGCCGTAAAAACAGCGCATCCCTATGGCAGAGCGGGGCCATTAACTGAAGTTTTTTGCTTTGCCAAGCCACAAGGTTGATTTGCACGTGAGAAGATATGATATTGTAGCCATGAATGATCAAATAGTTGCTCCCGATATTGTTGAAACGGCTTTTTCCATCGGAGATGTTGTGCGCCACCGCATATTTGATTTTCGCGGTGTCGTGTTCGACATTGACCCTGTTTTTGCGAATAGCGAAGAATGGTATCAGTCCATCCCAGAACAGGTGCGGCCGTCAAAAGAGCAGCCATTTTACCATCTGTTCGCCGAAAATGCCGAGAGCAGCTATATCGCTTATGTGAGCCAGCAGAATTTACTGCCCGACCATCAGCAAGGTCCAATCAACCACCCCGGCATTGATGCGGTTTTTGAAGGGTGGAATGGCGACCAATATCAATTGAAGCGGCTCATGCGTCAGTAAACCGCGAGGCATCGGCCCAGCGACGGCTGGTATCCCATCGCGCCTACAACCTAAGCATCAAGACGCGCGTGGCCCCAACCTTGGCTGGGGCCACATGTGGTGCATTCAGCCCCTTAGTGCTGCAAGGCTTTAACGATGTCTTCGCACATCTTCTTCGCATCAGCGAGAAGCATCATCGTTTGATCCATGTAGAATACGTCATTGTCGACGCCGGCATAGCCAACGCCGCCCATAGAACGCTTCACGAAGAACACGGTCTTTGCCTTGTCGACGTCAAACACGGGCATGCCGTAAATGGGTGAAGTCTTGTCGGTTTTCGCAGCGGGGTTCACAACATCATTGGCGCCAATGATGAAGGCGACATCGGCTTGTGCAAATTCGCTGTTGATATCCTCAAGCTCGAAAACTTCGTCATAAGGTACCGAGGCTTCAGCCAACAAAACGTTCATATGGCCGGGCATACGCCCCGCGACAGGGTGAATTGCGTATTTCACCGAAACGCCCTGCTTCTTCAAAACATCCGCCATTTCGCGCAATATGTGCTGCGCCTGCGCAACCGCCATACCGTAACCGGGCACAATGATGACACTTTCGGCCTGTTGCATCATATAAGCTGCATCTTCGGCAGAGCCGCGCTTCCATGGACGCTGTTCCTTCGCTTCGCCGCTGGAGACAGCAGCCTCCGCGCCAAAGCCACCTGCAATAACGCTAATGAAGCTGCGGTTCATGGCCTTGCACATGATGTAGGACAAAATCGCCCCCGACGAGCCGACCAATGCGCCGGTGATGATCATCGCCGTGTTATGCAAAGTGAAGCCCATGGCAGCGGCGGCCCAACCCGAATAGCTGTTCAGCATCGATACCACGACAGGCATATCCGCGCCGCCGATGGGTATGATGAGCAAGAAGCCAATGAGGAAAGCCAGCGCGGTAACAGTCCAGAAAATCCAGGGGCTTTGGTCAACGGTAAAGTAACCGATCAGGCCAAGGATCGCCGCCAAAGTGCCCAAGTTAATGACATGGCGCAGCGGCAAAAGGATGGGAGCGCCAGACATTTTGCCAGCCAGTTTGAGAAACGCGATAACGGAACCTGAGAAGGTGATTGCACCAATGGCGATGCCCAAGCCCATTTCCACGCGGCTGACGGGGTTAATCAGGCCATCTTCACCGACAATGCCAAAGGCACCCGGGTTCAAAAACGCGGCAGCGGCGACCAAAACGGCGGCCATACCTACCAACGAGTGGAATGCAGCGACAAGCTGCGGCATGTCGGTCATGGCAATCTTGCGGGCCGTGACCCAGCCAATACCGCCACCGATGGCTATTGCGCCCATAATTTCAGGCAGAGACGCGACATCATGTGTGACCAATGTCGTAACTACGGCAATCAACATGCCAGCCATGCCGAAGCGGTTGCCGCGTTGCGATGTGGCCGGCGACGATAGTCCGCGCAGCGCCAGAATGAAAAATACGCCCGAAATCAAATAAGCGAGCATAACCCATGCAGGAGGAGCCGTATGTTCCAACTTAACGCTCCTTTTTCTTATACATGGCGAGCATGCGGGCCGTTACGGCAAAGCCGCCGAAGATATTCACGCTGGCCAATGCCACGGCTATCAGGCCAAGCCATTTGGCGGTCAGTGAACCACCTGCCGCCGCCGCGATCAACGCGCCCACGATGATGACCGAAGAAATCGCGTTCGTCACTGCCATCAACGGCGTGTGCAACGCGGGGGTAACTGACCAGACGACATAATAGCCCACGAAACAGGCCATCACGAAGATGGATAAGATTGAAATAAAGTCCATTATGCCCCCTTACGCCAACAGGCGATCATTCACGACCTTGCCATCTTTGGTCAGGCGAATTGCTGCGGTAATTTCATCTTCATCCGGCAACACAGGCTTGCCGGCTTCCTTGTCCCAAAAGGCGGAGAGGAAGTTGAACAGATTGCGGGCATAGAGCGCCGATGCGTCCGCCGCCAAATGCGCTGGCGTGTTGCTGTAGCCGACGATTTTAACACCATGTTTGATGACGATTTCGTCTGCCTTCGAACCTTCAACATTGCCGCCTTGCGCAACGGCCAAGTCGAAAATGACGGAGCCCGGCTTCATACTCGCGATTTGCGCATCCGATACCAATCGCGGCGCTGGGCGGCCCGGGATCAACGCGGTTGTGATGACAATATCTTGCTTGGCGATATGCGCGGAGACCAACTCGGCTTGCGCAGCCTTATATTCATCCGACATTTCGGTCGCATATCCACCAGCGCCCTCGCCCTCAATCCCGGCGACATTCTCAACGAAAATCGCCTTTGCGCCCAAGGATTCAATTTGTTCCTTGGTGGCAGAGCGCACATCGGTTGCCGACACTTGCGCGCCCAAACGGCGCGCTGTGGCAATCGCTTGAAGCCCGGCAACGCCAACACCCATGATAAACGCTTTGGCCGCGCTCACTGTACCAGCAGCAGTCATCATCATCGGAAAGGCACGGCCATAGACCGATGCCGCCTCAATCACCGCTTTATAGCCGGACAGGTTCGACTGCGACGACAATATGTCCATCGACTGTGCACGCGTAATGCGCGGCATGAACTCCATCGCCAACGCTTCTACACCTGCCTTAGCATAGGCATCCACCCGAGCACGCTGCCCAAAGGGGTCGAGCCCGGCAACCAGCCAAGCGCCGGACTTCATGCCCTTCAAGGCCTTTGGATCCGGCCCTTGAACACCGAGAACAATGTCGGCATCTTTAAGGACCGAAGCTAAATTTCCGACCAAAGCGCCTGCGGTTTCATAGTCGCTATCGCCGATGGATGCCCCTGCACCTGCGTCATTTTCGACCGAAACCGTTGCGCCCAGCGCAATGAATTTCTTAACGGTTTCAGGGGACGCGGAAACGCGAGTTTCGCCTTGGGTGGTTTCCCGCAGGACAGCAATTTTTACCATTTAGGCCGCGCGACTTGCGATGATCAGAACAACAATAGCGGTGACAACCACCGACACTATTGTGCCCCATTTGAACAAGGCGATGAAACCCGCATAGGTTTCTTTTGCAGGTCCTAGGTCATGATCGTTTGCCAAAACAGCCTCCGTAGAAATTACATTACGGATCTGCCTTAACTGGTGATTTTCTAATGCTCAAGCGCGATGAACAAAGAAAATGTAACCGCGGCAAAATCGGTTCTTTATCTATTCGGCGTAGCAATGCGGCTCAGGGTCTTTCGCTACAGTTTTGGAGCCGCCAAGCTTCCTAGACGTTCTTACCCAATAAGGCCTGCGTGATCCAAAAACCGGCGAGCGACGCGGAGCCCGTTAAGAACGTGCCCCAAATAATGTCGAGGATGGTGACTTTCGTGCTCCACACTTTTAACGTGGCGTAGTTAGTCAGATCATAGGTCATGTAGCAGAAAAAGCCCATCAACGCGCCCCAGATGAGCGCAGTCTGCCACTTGCCAGTCAGTAACGCGGGCCCGACCGCAAAGATCATCGTACCCAGAATGTACAACAGATAGAAAATGATCGCCGGTCCCATTCGAAAACCGCCCTTCATGAGCAATTCGCCAATCTCTGGCTGATAGAGCCGCGTGTACATGGTCCGCAGCCAGACGCTATCGATGACCGCAAAAGCGATGCCGGTTGCGATGTAACCGACGATATATTTTACTAGCATTTCAAATTCCCCCTCATACACCGTGAAGTTGCCAAACGATGCAACCAGGGTCAAGCCAGACAAATAGCTGTAGACTAGCTCTGCAATGCCGCATCGCGAAGGCCACGCCATACTTGAATGGCCTGCACGGTTTCGGTAGCATCATGAACGCGTAAAATATGCGCGCCCTGCTCCAATGCTTTCATCGCGAGGAAGATCGACCCACCAAGGCGATCGGTTGCGCCTGCGTCATTCGCAAGCGCCGCGATCAATCTTTTGCGACTTGCGCCAAATAATAAGGCGCAACCCAATCCATGATAGATTGCCAGATTGTTGATGATCGCCAGATTATCAGCGAGTGTCTTTCCGAACCCGATACCCGGATCAACCAATATCATTTCACGCGACAACCCTGCAGCTTCGACCGCCGAAACCCGCTGTTCAAGCCAGTCGAACACATCGTACACAACATCATCATAAACGCCGTCTTTATGCGGGTCGCTGCTTTGGCTCGGGGCGTGCATCAGGACCACGGGAACATTGCTCTTGCGGGCGACTTCGACGGCGCGGTCTTCGTATAAAAGCGCGGATATGTCGTTAATCATCGTCGCGCCAGCCTGCAAAGCGCCCTCCATCACGGACGCCTTGCGCGTGTCGATGGAGATCGCGGCGCCCGCCTCAGCGAGCCGCCGGATCAGTGGCGCGACACGATTAAGCTCCTCGCTTTCCCCGATCAAAGCCGCACCGGGCCGCGTCGACTCTCCGCCAATGTCAATGATGGCCGCCCCCAAGGTCGTCATCGCGACAGCTGCTTCGGCCGCAATATCTATGTCTAAATTCTTGCCACCATCCGAAAAACTGTCTGGTGTCGCATTGATAATCGCCATGACCTGCGGTTGCTCAAGATTAACCGTACGCATGCCCATCTGCAGTGCAGCGCGGGGGGCCGTTATGCGTTCGAGCAGCAACGCGCAGCGTGCGCGCGCAGACTGCGGCAGTGCCGCCGCAAAGCCATCCCATTCGCGAACGGCGACCAACCGCCGCTGCGTCGATGCTGTGTCGCGTGTTATATATTCTATTTGCGAGAACCACAGCATGGTTCCTGCCAAACGCAAGCTCTCACCTTCGTGCCGCTGTGGGCTTTCGACAAAACCAGTCGGACGAAGATAGATTTTTGTCACGGCTCAGTTGCGAGCAAATAGGTTTGGCGCAAATCGTCAATTGGTTTCATCGCACCATCGGGCGCCGCATAATGCCAATAGGTCCACCCATTGCAGCTTGGCGCGTTTTGAATGCTAGAACCAACTTTGTGGATCGAACCATCCACGACACCGCACAAGATAGAACCGTCGGCGCGCACCGTCGCCTCAAACTGACGCTTGCGGTCGAATAGTTTCGTGCCGGGATTGAGATAACCAGCCTCGACCAATTGGCCAAAGGCGACCTTTGGCGCGGACTTGGGCGACTGCATGGTTTTGATAGCGCTTTCGTCCAGAGGCAATGCCGCTGCAATACGCTCCTCCGCGACTTCGCAATAGACGGCTTCACGCTCACAACCAATCCAGTCCCGGCCAAGACGCCGCGCAACTGCGCCTGTTGTTCCCGTTCCGAAAAACGGATCGAGCACCACGTCGCCAGGCTTCGTACAGGCCAGCAATATGCGATACAGCAATGCTTCAGGCTTTTGCGTGGGGTGCGCCTTCAAGCCATTGCGTTTCAGCCGCTCTTGCCCGCCACAAATCGGAATCAACCAATCGGAACGCATTTGAAGTTCGTCGTTCAACGTCTTCATCGCACGATAATTGAAGGTATATTTCGACTTCTCGCTTTTGGAAGCCCAAATCAGGGTTTCATGCGCATTGGTAAAGCGCGTACCTTTAAAATTAGGCATCGGGTTCGACTTACGCCAAACGATGTCGTTCAGGATCCAATAGCCTGCATCCTGCACCGCCGTGCCAACGCGGAAGATATTATGATAACTGCCAATCACCCATAAAGAGCCGTTCGGCTTCAATATGCGCCGCGCCTCCGCCAGCCATTCGCGGGTGAACTTGTCATAAATGGCAAAGCTTGCGAACTTATCCCACTCATCATCGACGGCATCAACTTTGCTATTGTCAGGCCGCAACAAATCACCGCCAAGTTGCAAATTATAGGGCGGATCGGCAAAGACCATGTCGATGGAGCAATCCGGCAAGGAGCGCATGGCCGCAATGCAGTCCATCCGCAAAATCTGATTACGCGGCAGGTCGTGTGCCGGTGCCAGCTTCGCTTTTGTTGCTGGTCTAATTTTCTCAATAACACCCATTGCCTGCTCCTTTTGGCGCGTACCAAATTGCGATGAGTCAGCGCGGCCCTTCGGTCAAGGCCATTGATGGCTCGGGATTCCCCAGATTAAAGAGCATGATGCCATCATATAGGCGGAACGAAACGAGTCCGGCACAATATGTGGAGTCTTGCGAATCTTCGCAGACTCAACCCCTAGTGGTGTTACCCGAAGGACTCACTGCCCAAAAAAAAGTTACAGCAAAAGCATTTGTGCGACTGGCGCGAAGCTTTTCCGGTGCAAAGGTGTCGGACCATGCGCCCGAAGTGCGGCCATATGGTCTGGCGTGCCATAGCCTTTGTTCTTTTCCCAACCATAATGCACATGCTGCTGCGCCGCTGCACACATCACCCGGTCCCGATGCTCTTTGGCGATAATCGAGGCTGCCGAAATACAAGGTTCTATGGCGTCACCACCTACTATCGCGCGTGCTGGCCAGCGCCATTCAGGACGGCGACCAGCGGGGGTCATATTGCCATCAACCAGCACTTCGAGGGGATCAGAACCAAGTTTTGCGCACAGGGCATCTACCGCCAGCGTCATAGCCAGCATTGTTGCGCCAAAAATGTTCAGGCGGTCAATATCCTCCACCTCGACAACGCCCACTGCCCATTGGCAACGGCGTTTGATCGTGACCTCCAGTTCCGCACGGCGCGCGGCGGTTAGTTTTTTGCTATCGTCCAGTCCAGATGGACGCGGCTTGGACAATAACACAGCCGCAGCAACCACTGGTCCCGCAAGCGGCCCACGGCCAGCCTCATCGACACCGAAAATCATATCCGCCAAGCAGGGTAACGCCTGTTTTCGCCTGCTTTATAAAGGCACACAATGTTGCCCGCAGGATCCAGCAAACGCGCCTCACGCCAGCCCCAGCTTTCATCCTGCGGCATCTGTTCAAAAGCAAAGCCTTGGCTGGCCAGCTCCGTTACCCACGCATCAAGGCGCTTACTTTCAAAATAAATTATCGTCGATGCCGCGACATCATCGCTTTGATGTATGGAAAAGGTGATACCATTGGGCGCTTCAAATCGCGCATAGCCGTTCAATGGGCTATCAACGATTAACGGAAGCCCAAGCGCCTTATAGAAGTCCAACGAGGCCGCATAATCGCGGCAAGCCACGGTTACATGATTAAGCGACGGGCCAGATACCATCGCGTCCTCCCGCACCGATGAATGTCCCATCGGGCCATGACCCTGCCCAAGTCCCGGCGCATCGCGCAAAGCCAGCCGCACGAACAGCCGCGCGCTTTCTATGGCAGGGACAAGTTCCATCCCCTGCCCAAGGCCAGTTGCGATAGCCGACGCCAATGTGCACCCTGTGCCATGCGTGCTGCGCGTGTGTATGCGCGCATCACTCCAGCGTTCGCTCTGCCCCGGCGCGAGAAGCAGTTCGTCAATTATTTCATCCCCGTCGGCATGCCCGCCCTTCAACAACAACGGAAACCTCCGTGCGAGCAAAGCATCCTTTCCGCCCAGAGCTTCCAACTCCGGCAGATTGGGCGTCGTCAGCGTGGCAAGTCGCATCAACCGCTCAAATGCGGATATGGTATCCGCATCCGCCAGCACGGCCCCGCTGGTGGCGACCATGACCGGATCGAATATAATCGGGCAAGACAGGTCCGAAAGACTGTCTGCCACCGCATGCGCGGTTTCCGCATTGCCAATCATCCCGATTTTGACAGCATCCACACCAATGTCGCTGACGACTGCGCTGATTTGGTCAATCACCATCTGCGTTGGAACCATGTGCACGGCATCGACGCCCAGCGTATTTTGCGCGGTAATCGCGGTCACCGCCGTCATGGCATGGCCACCCAGCATGGTTACCGTTTTGATATCTGCCTGAATCCCTGCGCCTCCGCCGCTGTCGGAACCAGCGATAATCAATATGCGGGCGGTCGCGCCTTTGGTCATTAGCCTGCGGCAATCCTGACCGCGTCGCAGATGCTGTCAACAAGACGCTCAACCTGCGCCGCGTCATCCCCTTCCGCCATCACGCGGATAACCGGCTCCGTTCCTGATGGGCGGATCACCAAGCGACCATTGCCCATCAGTTCGGCCTCGGCCTTTGCAATGACATCTTGAACATCTGGGTTATCAAGCGGCTTGCCGCCGGAAAAACGCACATTTTTGAGCAATTGCGGAACGGGATCGAACAAGTGTAGAACTTCACTCGCTGGCTTCCCGCTGGCGACTAGCTGGGTCAGCACCTGCAACGCGGCAATGGTACCATCGCCTGTCGTGGCGTGATCCAACATGATCATATGGCCCGATTGTTCCCCGCCTACATTGATGCCGTGCTTGCGCATTTCTTCAAGGACATAGCGGTCACCGACTTTCGCGCGAATGAGACGCAAATCCTGTGTTTCCAGATAGCGTTCAAGGCCCAAATTGGACATCACCGTCGCGACAATTCCCCCACCCGTCAACTGGCCACTGCGGTTCATGGCGCCACCAAGCAATGCCATAATCTGGTCGCCGTCTACGACGCAGCCATGTTCGTCCACGACGATCAAGCGATCCGCATCGCCATCAAGCGCAATGCCGATATCGGCGCCCGCGGCGACCACCGTTTCCTGCAATGTCACAACATGCGTTGATCCAACCTTGTGATTAATGTTCTTGCCATTGGGTTCAATGCCAATCGACGTTACTTTTGCGCCCAACTCCCAAATCGCGGTCGGCGCGACTTGATAGGCTGCACCATTGGCGCAATCGAGCACCACATGCAGACCGTCGAAACGGATATGTTCTGGCACGGATGCCTTTACCGCATGGATATAGCGGCCCCGGCTGTCTTCAATACGTCGCGCACGCCCAACATCAGCCGCGTCCGCCAATGCAAGTGGCATATCCAGCAACGCCTCAATCGCCAGTTCGTCCGCGTCCGATAGCTTAAAGCCATCGGGACCAAATAGCTTGATGCCATTATCCTCAAAAGGGTTGTGACTGGCAGAAATCATCACGCCCAGATCCGCGCGCATCGACCGTGTAAGCAAGGCGACAGCCGGCGTTGGAATCGGGCCAAATTGGACCACATCCATGCCAACGCTGGTAAAGCCAGCCACCAACGCGTTCTCAATCATATAGCCGGACAATCGCGTATCCTTGCCAATGACGACTCGATGCTTGTGTCCACCACGCAGGAAATGTGTGCCTGCGGCTTGGCCAACTTTCATCGCCATTTCCGGTGTCATGGCACCGACGTTGCTGCGTCCCCGGATGCCATCTGTTCCAAAATATTTGCGCGCCATGTGCGTCCCTGCCCTTATGCGGTCGTTATTTGATTTTTTCCTGCCGCTCAGGCTCTCCCTTGCATAGGGAGCGACGGGCTGGCAAGACCCGATGCTATGTCTAACGCTACACGTATTCTCCTCGCCCTCGTCCTTGGCCTTGCTCTTGGCATTTTCGCCGCCGCGATAGTCCCTGCCATTGGTACGCAAATTGCTTATTGGCTCGATATTGTCGGCTCCTTGTGGCTCAATGGCCTGCGGATGACCGTGGTGCCGTTGGTTGTGGCGCTGCTCATTACCGGTATCGTCAAAAGCGCCGAGGCTGCGCGCGCTGGCCCCATGGCTGCGCGAACCGTTACGTGGATTGTCGTTATGATGTGTCTTTCGGCGGCTATGGGGGCCCTGCTGACGCCGACATTGTTGTCGTTATGGCCAATGCCATCCGAAAGTGCGGCCGCATTACGTGCGGCGCTTACCGGCGCTCCAGCGGTGGCGGAGCAGCCTCCTTTGCGGGACTTTCTCGTGGCACTGGTGCCCACCAACCCCATTGCTTCAGCAGCCAATGATTCGATTCTGCCGCTTTTGATATTCACTTTAGTATTCGCTTTTGCAGTCACGCGTCTTGCGCAAGGCCCAAGGGCGCAAATGGCTGGATTTTTCAGCGCACTCGCTGACGCCATGGTCATTGTGATTGAGTGGGTTCTAAAACTCGCACCAATCGGCGTATTTGCCTTGGCCTTTGTTGTTGGCGCACGATCCGGTCTCGCAGCACTGGGCGCAGTGGCCCATTATATCGTCACAGTGTCCATCGTCGGCATTATTGTTGGCGGTTTTGCGTATCTGGTGGCGGTCTTTGCTGGCAAGGCGCGCTTTACTGATTACGCACGGCAGATCGCGCCAGTGCAGGCCTTTGCGGTATCAACCCAATCGTCGCTGGCCAGCTTGCCGCTGATGTTGAAAAAGGCAGAGGCGCTTGGTGTGCGTGAATCGACCGCAGGCTTGGTTCTGCCAATGGCCGTCGCTTTGTTGCGCGTCACTGGGCCTGCGATGAATTTGGCGGTTGCGCTGTATGTTGCCAACTGGTTTGGGGTGGAGCTCAGCGGCTTCGACTATGGCTTTGCAATCTTGATCGCTGCATTGACATCCATGGGCGCCGTGAGTCTGCCTGGCTCTGTCAGCTTCGTGACGTCCATCGCGCCTATCTGCTTGGCGCTTGGTATTCCGATTGAACCACTGGCGCTGTTGATTGCAGTCGAAACACTGCCCGATATCTTCCGCACCACAGGCAATGTGCAAATGGACGTTGCGCTGGCCACAGCCATAGAGGCATCTGAAAAGGACAAAGCTGATGCAATATCGTGAACTTGGCCACGGATTAAAGGTCTCCGCTCTGGGTGTGGGTTGTATGCCCATGATTAAGGGCGGCAACATCGTTTATGGTGAAGATGCGGACCCAGATGAGGCAATCAATACGATCCACCGCGCGATTGACCTTGGCATCAACTTTTTCGACACCGCGCAGATTTATGGCCCGTTCCAGAATGAGGAATTGGTTGGCCAAGCGATTAAGGGCAAACGCGACGGCCTCGTCATCGCCAGCAAATTCGGCTTTAAATTTGACGGCGGCAATATTGTGGGCGTCGACGGCTCTGCCATGAATGCCAAGACTGCGGTTGAAGGCACGTTAAAACGCCTCGGCATTGATTGCCTCGACCTATATTATCAGCATCGCGTCGATCCCAATATACCCATTGAAGAGACGGTCGGCGCGATGGCGGACCTGATCACCGAAGGCAAAATCAAGCATATCGGCCTGTCCGAAGCGGGACCAGACACGCTTCGCCGCGCCGCTGCTGTTGCGCCGATTTCTGCGTTGCAAAGCGAATATTCTTTGTGGGAACGGGATATTGAGGATGACATTCTGCCGACTTGCCGTGCATTAGGCATTGGGTTTGTCCCTTACTCGCCGCTCGGTCGCGGATTTCTAACAGGCGCTTTCCGTAGCCTGGATGAATTGCCCGATAATGACTGGCGGCGGCAGGACCCGCGCTTTCAGGGCGACAATTTCGCCGCCAACTTCGCGATTGTAGATGCACTGGGTGAGATTGCAGCGAAGCATGACGCGTCACACGCTCAAATCGCGCTGGCATGGATTTTAGCACAAGGCAGCGATATCGTCCCAATACCCGGTTTTAAACGCCGTGTGACGATGGAGGATAGCGCAAAGGCCAGCGATGTTTCGTTGGATACCGATGATCTTGCCAAGTTGGATGCCGCAGCCCCGCGCGGTAGCACGTCGGGTCCGCGTTATGGCGCGCAAGGCATGAAGATGGTTCGGCTTTAAAAGTCGAACCAGCGGAAGATGCCAGCGCCGCCCACGCCCCAAAAAGGGTGCGCCCATGTGGCGATGGTCCATATCAAAATGCCGGCGCCCCATGGACCGATGCCCACACGCAACAAGGCCGCAGGGCGAAAAAAGAAATGCGTCCGGCGCAGCCACTTTGCCCACTGACCGCCCATCATGTTGCGCTTCTTGATTTCTTGCGCCTTGGACCCAACCAAGGCCAAGAAGACAATGCTTCCTGAGAAGATGAAATTGTCGATGCGCGGTGCAACCAGAATATGCCCCACGCCCCACAAAGCAAAGCCCCACATCATGGGATGCCGAGTCGCCTTAAAAACCCCAGATGGCGTTTGCGCGGCCAGTGCGTCAGGCACGCCGGGGAGCGAAGGGTTGCGGATGAACGAACCTGCAAACAGCACCGCAGCCACCAGCGTAAGCGCGCTCGCGGCTATCCAAACGACGTCCCCTGCGGGCCAAAGAGCATCGGTCTTGGGTGCATGCCCGAACGCGATAATCATCCACACAAATGTAATGAGTGATATGGCCGAATAGACAGCCATAAAGCCATTAGACCCGAACCGACTGACCAAGGGTGCGCGTAACGGATGCGACATCAGAAAATGGCTACCGACGAACGACAGGCTCGCCGCAACCAATGCTAGATAATCGCCCACAACGCCACCTCCTGCTCATGCAACATCCCGTTGTTATAGCATCATTTTATTAACGGTCATATGCCTTTGGTAAATCCCCTTCTGTGGGACGCGCATATCGGTCACGCAGGCGATTCTGACGATTGGTGAGCGGTTGCTCGATACCGTCGATGATGACCGTAATGGCTGCACTCGAAAGCTCAAGCGGGTCACCATCCCAGACCACGACATCCGCAGCACGACCTGCTTTCAAGCTACCAAGACGGTCGCCGACGCCCATGATTTCGGCAGGAACCGAACTGATCGCGGCAAAAGCCTCGTCCCAGGTCAGACCCGTTGCACCGGGCACATATTGAAGGCTCACAATATTGCCCGCATATTGCGTAGTGTAGCGCAATTGGTGCGAATCCCGATCATCGATCATACCAATGGCAACTTGAACACCGGCGTCCTTCATGCGGCCAATATTACTTTGCGTAGCGCCCAGCATTTCAAATGTTGCAGGCAAATCATTGAGTGCGGACGCAATGACGGGAATGCCCGCCTGTACGAGTTCGCGAGCGACCCGCCAACCTTCGCTCACACCCACAAACACCATTTTAATCGTGGGAAATTCGCGTTTTAACTCCATAAGCCGAAGCATGTCATTTGCGCCTTCCACATGGATGAGCAAACGGGTTTCACCTTTAAGGACGGACAGCAAAGCCTTAGCGTCCTCAGCCTTCAACAAATCGTCATCAAATGTACCACGTCCAGCGGCATAATCTTGGGCCTCGCGCAGCATCGCGCGGAAGTGCAGATGCGTTCCCGCACGGCTTCCTCCTGCAGATGCGGCGCCCTCTTCACCGAACTCGGCAAATTGGAAAGCGCGGGCTTTGGTGACCGGATTACTATCTGCGCCAAGATCCGCGATTGCGCCCTGACCTGCAAAGATACTGTCCGCAGCCTGTGGTGCAACCACAGCACGGGTCACACCTGACGAACGGTTTACAGCAAAAGGCGACCGAAACGGATCAATGGCAGGCGCTACGTCTATCGCGGCAGAAAACCCACTTCGACCACCGCTCTTGTCATTGGTGCCATTGACCGCGTCCACTTCGGCTAAGCCAAGCCGGGAGAAACCGGCAAATACACCTGGTGTTACCCATTTGCCCGCAGCGTCAATCTGACGTGCGCCCGATGGTATGGCAACAGTTGCGCCAGCGGCAACGATTTTGCCGTCACGGATAACCACAGTGCCACCTTCGATAGGCGCACTGCCGTCCCCGAGGACGACACGGCCACCCGTAATGGCGATGGTTTCGGCGGCAACAGGTGTTGCAAAGGCTGCCATAGCAGCGGCGGCATAGAGGAAATGCCTCATTTTACATCTCCTTCACCTGGTTGGCCGAGTTCAAAATCGCTGACCGGACGTATTTTGGGGTTGCTTGAGTCAAACATCAAAGCGCCATCGATCCATACCTTGTCTGGACGGGCGTAGACGCTCAACGGATTGCCGTTCCACAGCACGACATCGGCCATTTTGCCAGCTTTCAAGCTGCCTGTTTTGTCCGATATGCCTAACGCCTTGGCAGGATTATAGGTCAGCCATTTGATGACTTCGGCATCGCTGATGTTGAAACCCATGCGGCGGCCATCGGCTTGCGCCTTTGCCGCTTCTTGATTCAAACGCTGGATCTGATTTTCGTCATCGGAATGGATGATAACGCAAGCACCTGTATTGTGCAGAATTGCAGCGTTTTCAGGAATGGCGTCATACGCCTCCATCTTAAAGCCCCACCAATCGGCCCAGACGGCGGAACATACTCCATTGTCGCGCAGTAGGTCGGCGATTTTGTAGCTTTCTACCGCATGGTGGAATGTCGATACCTTATAGACAAATTCCTTGGCCATATCGAGGACGAGCGCCATTTCGTCTGCGCGATAGCAGTGATTCTGGATCGAGATGTCACCATCCAGCACGCCAGCCAATGTTTCCATGCCAATGTCGCGGGTATATTCTTTGCCGCTGTCGCGCTTTTTCTTATACTCCTGCGCCTTGATCCATGTCTGCCGGTTCACGGCGATGTTACCCATGCGCGTTGAGGGCATCCTGCCCTTGCTTCCGTAGACGCGCTTCGGGTTTTCTCCGCAGGCCATTTTCATGCCATAAGGTGCGTCAGGGAATTTCATGCCCTGTACAGTGCGGGCATAAACGTTTTTCAGGACAACCGACCGGCCGCCCATGAGGTTCGCCGAACCCGGCAATACCTGCAGCGCCGTCACGCCGCCATTGGCGAGCGCACGGCTGAACCCTGGGTCTTGCGGCCATACGCTATGTTCGGCCCACACTTCGGGTGTTGTTGGCGATGTGGCTTCGTTGCCGTCGCTATGCGCCTCAACTGATGGTGTGGGATAGTCACCCAAATGGGAGTGAATATCGATGATGCCAGGCGTTACAAATTTCCCGGTACCGTCGACAACATTCACGCCCGCTGGAATGATCGTATCTGGACCGCCAACGCTGCTAATCTTGCCGCCGGTCATAAACACCACACCATTGTCGATCTTGCCGCCTTCGCCGTCATATACGGTTACGTTACGAATGGCCGTCGCGACACCAGGATAGGCCTTATATGTTGACGGAAACGGCACGGGTGCCTTTTCCGCTGGCTTCACCGCGGGGATTTCGGAAACGGTCTTTGGACCTTCGGCGTTGGAACACGCCATCAAGGCCAGTGGAGCGGCCAGGATCGACCAGCGCAAATTGCTCTTCATATGCTTATGCTGCCTTTTCTTCTGCAGTGTCTTCGTCCTTAAGTGTGTCAAGGTGCATCAGGCGCTTCACCAGAGGTGATACCAGAAGCACGACCACGCCGATGGCAATGGTGATGTAGCCGATCTGTTCATAGACGTTGATCAGGCCCTCACGGGTCATTGCGCCATCATGACCGCCTGTTGCGGCACCGATGATGCCCGCAAGGAAGTTGCCACCCGCAGTGGCGAAGAACCAAGCCCCCATGATCAGCGATGCCATGGTCGCCGGCGCAAGCCGGTTCATCGCCGACAGCCCGACTGGCGAGAGGCAAAGCTCTGCAGTTGTGGCAAACAGATAAAAGGCGAAGATGAACAACACCGGCACCAGCGTATCGGAACCAACGCTGTTCGCTCCCCAGACCAGAACGAGGTTGGCAAAGCCAATCTGCGCCAGCGCGATACCGAATTTGGCAGGGGTCGAAGGCTCCAGTCCACGTCGGCCGAGCCACACCCAAAGGCCGGCAAAAATGGGACCCAGCAGGATGATGTAGATAGGGTTGATCGACTGGAAGATCGACGCCGGCACACCCTGACGATCAACAAAGCGATCGGTGAACAGGTTCATGCTACCACCGGCCTGCTCAAACAACGCCCAAAACAGGGGCTGCAACGCCAAAAGAAAGAGTATGGCATAGATGCGGTGGCGCGCCTCTACATCTAGCTTGAACGACTGCAGCAGCACATAGCCAAGCAACAGCACACCAAGGCCAAGCAGCAACCAGCCATAAAAGCCCTGATACTGAATCAGCAGCCAGATACCGGCAACAGCAGCAAGGCCGACGCCGTAAATGCCATATTCGGTCAACTTGGTCATGGGCGCTGGCGCTTCGCCGCGGCCCATGAGCAAAGGCTTTCCGAACACGAAGACGATCAGGCCGAGCAACATGCCGAGGCCAGCTGCGCCAAAGCCATAGGACCAGCCATAGGTTTCACCAAGATAACCGGCAAAGATCGTACCAATCGCGGCACCCACGTTAATGCCCATATAAAAGATAGTATAGGCCCCGTCACGACGCACATCGGTGCGCGGATAGAGTTGGCCGACAATCACGGAAATATTAGCCTTCAGGAAGCCCGAGCCAACAATGATGAAAGCCAACGCCAACCAGAATATGTTGATCGCGGGATCCGCCTGTTTCACCAACGGGTCGGTAACGCCCGCCAAACCTTCAAATGCCATCAAGACATGGCCAAAGGTGAGCAGGACCGCACCGAATGCCACTGCCTTACGCTGGCCTAGATATCGGTCAGCAAGCCACCCGCCGAGAACCGGCGTGATGTACACAAGGCTGGTATAGGCGCCATAGATCAGGTTCGATTGACCGTCAGAAAAGAGCCAGTGCTTCGTCAGGTAAAGGATAAGTAGCGCGCGCATCCCATAATAAGAAAAGCGCTCCCACATCTCTGCAAAAAAGAGAACGTATAGACCGCGCGGGTGGCCGGCAAATTCAGGCTCCTTGCGTGTCGCGATATATGCCCCGCCGAGCAGGAAGAAAGCCAGAACTGCAGCCGCGATCGCTGTAATCCAATCCTGCTCCTGCCAAAGCGCAATGTCTTTCAGACCCATGTGCAATCCCCTCGATAATCTTTAAATAGTCGGTCTTCGCCGCCTGTTTCTCTGTTGCGTCATCTAACTGAAAAATCGGGTCTGTGAAGAATTTTGTTGCGCTTGTTGCTGCTTTTCGACGAACAGCAGGGTCATGTTCAACGATCTTTCCTTTGTCACCGCCTATCTAGAAACGCGCCGTTCCGGCAAGCCACGCGATATGATTGCGCCTGGCCCCGACGCCGCGAAGCTCGACCTGATCCTAAAAACTGCCATGCGCACACCCGACCATGGAAAGTTATTCCCCTGGCGATTTGTCGAGATTACCGATCGCACCGCCTTTGCTGAGTTGTTGAAAAAGGCGTTCTGCACCGCCAACCCGGATGCCCGCCCAGTGCAAATAGAAGCGGCGATTGCCCCAGCGCATATGGCCCCGACTCTCATCTTACTGCTGTTTGCACCTCAACAAAGCTTGAAAATTCCGCTGTGGGAGCAGGAGATGAGCGTGGGCGCGGTTGGTATGAATTTACTACACGCGGCGCATGCCCACGGCTTTGTCGGTAGCTGGATCACAGGCTGGGCAAGTTATGATTCGATTGTGCAAGCCGCCATTTGTAATGGCGAGGAGCGGATAGCGGGTCTTTTCTTCATCGGCACCCCAGCGCTGGACTTGGAAGAGCGCCCCCGCCCTGCGCCAAGCGACATCATCCGCAAATGGCCCTGACTACATAGTATCACCCATGCTTGACGCGCCCTACTGTATTATGGCAGTAAGCATGTAATGAAAAATGATGTAAAACCAGTCTATCTAAAATTGCGCGACGTGATCGCTGCAGCCATCCTTGACGGCAAATATAAAGAGGGGGAAATGCTGCCCTCGGTGCGTGCATTCGCAGCAATTCAGGGCGCAAATCCGCTGACTGTCGCCAAGGCTTATCAGCTATTTCAGGACAGCGGCTTGGTCTATGTCAAACGTGGCGTTGGCCTTTTTGTGGCCTGTGGAGCCACGGCAAAACTGCGGAGCTTTGAACGCGACAATTTCGTTCAGAATGTTTGGCCCGATATAAAGGCGCAGATGCAGCGTGCAGGCATTGATCCGGCAGAGTTGCTCGCGCTGACCTAAATACTGTCGGCAGTGGGCTTCAGGCCAGTTGATCAAAGGTAAATGGCGACATACCCCGCTCGCGTTCATTGAATACCAGCACGCGGCCAGCGGGCGGCGCGCTTCTTTGAGGGCATTCTGGTCGTGTACAAGCTGAACAGCCAAGCCCGATGGCCGTCGCCACGCCATTTATCAGGTCCATACCACGGGCAGCGGCTAAAGGTGCGGCAAGCTTTGCGTCCAAGCCGAGGCAAATCGCAAACTCCGCCTCCACGGCGCCGCTCACCGCGGTTTGCGGGTGCACGGTGCGGGACAAAGTGAACCAGCGACTGCCATCCTCCAATTCCACCAGATGCGGCAACAACGTTCCGGGCCGCGTAAATACATTATACACATTCCATAAGGGACAACGCCGATCAGTCGCCACCATTGGCGATGCGCTGGCACCGGCATAACGCTTGCTGCTTTGCCCTGCCCTATCGATGCGCAACATGAAAAACGGCAGGCCGCGTTGGCCGACGCGCTGCAACGTCGTCAGGCGGTGGGCGATCTGTTCAAACCCTGCGCCAAAGCGCCGCTGCAAAAGCATAATGTCATAACCCGTTGCCTCACACGCCCGCAGGAAGCGCGCATAAGGCATCATCACGGCAGCGGCGAAATAGCTGCTTAAATGGCGCCGATAGAGCCGTTCGGCGGCCCGCTCTGTGAAAGATGCTCCAGCAACCAGCGCGTCAATCTCCGCCTTTGCCTCTAACATACCAAGCTGCAAAGCCGCGGCAAAGGTGCGACTGGCAGGGTCAAGCAGCTCGGACAATTGCAACTGCCGTGCGTGCAGGTCTAGGCGGCGAAGCCTGTCAGGCATCACGTCAAACGGTAAAATCCTTATGGAAAGCTGATGCTTTATGCGGAGCCGTTCGGTAATCGCGCCATAAAGGTCCGCATTTGCGAGCCGCAGTTCATCAGCAAGGGTTTCCGCCTGCGAGTCCAAGTCGGCGAAATGATTGCGCCAACGCTCAATTTCACGCCGCGCGGATGCAATGGCTTCGGGTTCAACCTGCGCGCCGCCTGCTGCGGCACTGGCTCCGCCGTGTGAACCGCCCGAAAGACGGTCAAACGCCCGCGCAAACGCCTCGGCCGCATCGGGGCTGGCCGCGATCCATTCTTCCACTTGTGCACGGTCAACGGCCAAATCTGCAAACAACGGATCGCTGAGCCGGCGCCGGATTGCATCAACGCCGCCTCCCGGCGTTACACCCGTTAATGTGCGCGGATCAAAGTCATAAGACTGCGCCAGTTTCAACAACAAGGTAGCGGTTAAAGGTCGTTGATTGCGTTCAATCAGGTTGAGATAGGACGGCGAAATCGCAAGCGTGTCAGCCATCGCCCCTTGGGTCAGACCATAAGCGCGACGGATCCTGCGCACGGCATGTCCTGCATATAGTTTTTCTTCAGCCATATTTATATTGTCAATATCATTACAAAATTACAATTAAATGATAGAGTTTTACGACGATAACACAACAAATATTACAAAATTGACTCGGCTTTTCCGCGTAAGTAGCAGAACAGGAGGACATAAATCCCCACGAATGAAGGAATTGAACATGTCATATCAGACACTGATAGCCACAAATAGCGCGCAAATTGCCGCGCATAAAGGAACGTGGGATTCCATCAGCGCCGAATCCGTTGCGCGGATGCAACTGCAAAACCGCTTTCAGACAGGTCTCGATATCGCCCGTTACACCGCCAAGATTATGCGCGATGACATGGCAGCTTATGACGCGGATCCTGCACAGTATACGCAGTCTTTGGGTTGCTGGCACGGGTTCATCGCGCAGCAAAAGATGATCTCCATCAAAAAGCATTTCGGCACCACCAAGAAGCGCTATTTGTATCTGTCAGGCTGGATGATCGCCGCCTTGCGCAGCGAATTTGGTCCCCTGCCCGACCAGTCGATGCATGAAAAGACAAGCGTCCCTGCGCTTATCGAAGAACTCTACACATTTTTGCGCCAAGCCGACAGCCGCGAACTTAACATCCTCTTTCGCGACCTCGACGATGCGCGCGGACAAAAGGACACTGCACGCGCCGCCGCCATCATGGACAAGATCGAAAACCATGAAACCCATGTCGTACCCATCATAGCGGACATCGACGCCGGGTTCGGTAATGCCGAAGCCACATATTTGCTCGCAAAGAAGATGATTGAGGCGGGTGCCTGCGCGCTGCAGATCGAAAACCAAGTGTCCGATGAAAAGCAGTGCGGCCACCAAGACGGCAAAGTGACCGTGCCGCATGAGGATTTCCTCCAGAAAATCCGCGCGTGCCGTTATGCCTTCCTCGAACTCGGCGTGCCAGACGGCATCATCGTTGCGCGCACCGACTCGCTTGGCGCTGGCCTGACCAAACAGATTGCGGTGTCCACCGCAGCTGGTGACTTGGGCGATTTGTATAACAGCTTCCTCGATTGTGAAGAAATCGACCCCGCAACGGCGCAAAATGGCGATGTCATTTTGAACCGCAACGGCAAGTTGCTGCGTCCAAAGCGTTTGCCGTCCAACCTTTTCCAATTCCGTTCTGGCACTGGCGAAGACCGTTGCGTCTTAGATTGCATTACGTCTCTTCAGAACGGCGCCGACCTTATTTGGATTGAAACCGAAAAACCGCATATCGAACAGATTGCTGGCATGGTTGACCGAATCCGCGAAGTCGTTCCCAATGCAAAGCTGGCCTATAACAACTCGCCAAGCTTCAATTGGACACTAAACTTCCGCCAGCAAGTATTTGATACTTGGTCCGCAGATGGCAAAGACGTGTCCGCATATGAACGCGCCAACCTGATGAGCGCAAGCTATGATGAAACGCCTTTAGGTGTTGAGGCGGATGTTCGCATCCAGAACTTCCAGCGCGATTCCGCAAAGCGCGCCGGCATTTTCCACCACCTCATCACGCTACCAACCTACCACACGGCAGCCCTCAGCACGGACAATCTTGCGAAGGATTATTTCGGTGAAATGGGCATGCTGGGCTATGTTGCGGGTGTCCAGCGAAAGGAAATCCGTCAAGGCATCGCCTGCGTCAAGCACCAGAATATGTCGGGTTCGGACATTGGTGATGACCATAAGGAATATTTTGCCGGAGAAGCCGCTTTGAAAGCAGGCGGCAAAGACAATACGATGAATCAGTTTAACCAATCTGCATAAGGAGCAATCGATATGGCTGAACCGCAGCGCGCACGCGCCGTCCTCTCTACCGAGGACCTAACGCTTCTTCGGCAAGCATTGGTGCATTATCTTGAAGTCATTCAGGACAAGCCTGAATCGGTCAAGTTTGCGCGGCTGTATCACCGCCTTGGTAGCGCCGGCGGCAAATAAACCAGCCTATTCATTACAGTTTTTTCTGGGGAGGAAAAAAACCTTACCGCCGGCAGCAATGCCGGCGGTTTTTTTATTCCTGTAGGTCTCAAAATGCGCCTTTACTGGGCGGTCCAACCACCATCGACCGACAGGTTTGTGCCGGTAATCGCGCTCGCCTCATCTCGGCACAAAAACACCGCGAGGGCGGCCAATTGTTCGACCTGCACGAATTTCTTCTGCGGCTGATTGGCCAGCAGCACATCATTGATGACCTGATCCCGGGTTAGTCCGCGGGCTTTCATGGTATCAGGGATCTGGTTTTCGACCAACGATGTCCAGACATAGCCTGGGCAGATGTTATTCACCGTGATGCCTTCAGTCGCCACTTCAAGCGCAACCGTCTTGGTAAAGCCCGCAAGGCCATGCTTTGCCGCATTATAGGCCGATTTGAACGGCGATGCGACCAAGCTGTGCATCGATCCTGTATTGATGATACGGCCCCAGCCCTTGGCCTTCATCGCGGGCAAGGCGGCCTTTGTCGTGTGAAATGCCGAGGACAGGATGATGGACAGGATATCATCCCATTTGTCCTCTGGAAATTCGTCAACCGGCGCAACATGCTGTATTCCGGCATTATTGATCAAAATATCAGGCGATCCCAATAGGTTATTGCATTCAGAGACCATGGCCCGGATGCTGTCGGGTACAGTCATGTCGGCCGCGGAATAGTGCGCCTTTCCGCCGCTCACCTTGCTGAGTTCGGCAACATAGCTTTCTATCAGGTCAGCATCGCCAAAACCGTTTATCATCACATTTGCGCCTTGCGCGGCTAACGCCCGGGCATAGCCCCATCCGATGCCGGAGGTTGAACCAGTTATTAGTGCTGTTTTGCCTTTGAGGAACATAAGAATATGCCTTTACATTTAGGATGAGCTTGTCTTGCGCAATGTCCAGCTAAACGCAATGTTCCATCAGGACAATATACGGCGCGACGACCACGGACCGGGCGCCATGCAAACGGAGAATCCAAATAGATGCAATTATGTGCAAGGTCTGTCATAAACCCAGTATGCGTTTACAAGATTGTCATAATGTCGCCGATTTCCGCCGCCTAGCAAAGTCGCGCCTGCCTTCACCTATCTTTAATTACATTGATGGCGCTGCCGACGATGAACGCACCAAAATGCGCAACACTTCGTCTTTTGACGATTGCGATCTGGTGCCCAATGTCCTGGCGGGCGTGTCGGAGATCGATATGGGCGTGACCGTGATGGGGCAACGGATCGATATGCCGCTGATGCTCTCACCAACAGCCTTACAGCGCCTGTTCCATTGGCAAGGCGAGCGTGCCGTTGCGTCCGTCGCGCAGCAGCATAACACCTGGTTTGGTATCTCCTCATTGGCCACCGTCAGCATTGAGGAAGTCGGCGCGACCATCAAAACGCCAAAAATGTTCCAACTCTACATCCACAAGGATAAGGGGCTGAACACATCGATGATCGAACGCTGCAAAGCGGCGAAGTTTGATGCCATCGCGTTGACGGTCGATACGATAGTGTCCGGAAACCGCGAGCGATGCTTGCGCAGCGGGTTCACCTCACCCCCGCGCTTCACGCCCGCATCTGTGTTAAGCTATGCCATCCACCCAATGTGGGCCCTGAATTACCTGTTCCGCGAAAAATTCGCTCTGCCCAATCTGCAGACGCATGTCGATGCAGGTACCAATGTCGCTGTATCCGTCGCTGAATATTTCAACACTATGCTCGATACTTCAATGGACTGGACAATGGCCGAAAAGGTCCGTTCGGATTGGGGTGGTGAATTCTGCCTGAAAGGCATCATGTCCGTTGACGATGCAAAACGCGCCGTCGACATTGGCGCGACCGCAATCATGGTATCCAACCATGGCGGACGGCAATTGGACGGGTCGCGCTCCCCGTTCGATCAAATCGCCGAAATCGCCGATGCCGTGGGCGGCAAAATTGACATCATTTGCGACGGCGGCGTGCAGCGCGGAAGCCATGTATTGAAGGCACTTGCCGCAGGTGCCACTGCGTGTTCGGGCGGGCGGCTCTATCTTTACGCCTTGGCAGCAGCAGGGCAACCGGGCGTCGAGCGCATTGTCGGCAAATTGCGTGACGAAATCGCCCGCGATATGCGGTTGATGGGCGTGACATCACCGGCGCAACTTGACCGGTCCATGCTGCGCTGGCGCTAAGCTGAGGTAATAAGAAACCAAATAGCAATACCGGCCAACAAAACAGCAAAGACGCGGCGGACAATGTGCGTCCTGTTTCCGGCGGATATCCATCCATGCGCCTGCGCCGCCAGCGCGACGATAACCAGATACACAAAGGTGGCAATCGCAACATAGCTTGCCGACAGCAAAGCCGTTTGCGGCGCAACTGGCGCATTTTGTGTGATGTAGGCTGGTAAGACGGTTATAAAGAAAACCGCTGCCTTAGGGTTCAGCAAATTCAACAACAGCCCATGGCGAAACCACGCGCCGAGCGCATTTTTGCTTATGCCGTCTGCAATTGCTTCATCTTGCCCCGCCCATGTCTTCCACGCCAGCCAGAGTAAATAAGCGACGCCAGCATAGCGCAACAGGCTGAACAAAGCTGGAGAACGCGTTGCCAAAGCCGCAAGGCCAACAGCCGATGCCGCAGCCAATATCGCGAGGCCAAGCGCAATCCCGGCTACGGCCGCAAATCCAGACCTTTTTCCTTCGCTGGCGCTCGTCAGCGCCAACCATGCCATATTTGGACCGGGGGTAAGCTCGATCAGCATTGTTGTTATAAGGAAAGGTATAAAAAGTTCGGTAATCACATCACCGCATATCGCACGGCGCGACGAAATAGTCGATTGCGCTTGGCTTTGGAACGATAAGCCACCATTTAAGCGCTATGACATCCTACTCTTTTCTTGATCTGGTGCCGGTTGTGGAAGGCGGATCGGTCGCAAGCGCGCTCGCCAATGCGGCTGACCTTGCTGCAGTTGCCGAAAAGCTTGGCTTTACCCGTTATTGGGTCGCCGAACATCATGGCATGCGCGGAATTGCGGGCGCGGCCACCAGCGTCGTGATCGGGCATATTGCCGCTGCGACGCAGACCATCCGCGTTGGCTCCGGCGGCATCATGTTGCCCAACCATTCGCCCTTGGTCATTGCCGAGCAGTTTGGCACGTTGGACGCGCTGTATCCGGGGCGGATTGATCTGGGGCTTGGCCGCGCACCTGGTAGCGACCAGCGCGTCGCAGCTGCGATCCGGCGAACGCTCGACAGCGATCCCAATGCATTCCCGGGCGATGTGATGGAATTGCAAAGCTATTTCGCCGATGATGGCAAAACCGGCATCGTCGCAACGCCGGGTGCAGGCGCCCATGTCCAACTCTATATCTTGGGCAGCAGTCTCTATGGCGCACAGGTGGCAGCCGCATTAGGCCTGCCCTTCGCCTTTGCCAGCCATTTTGCGCCACAGATGCTGGATGAGGCGCTGCATATCTATCGCAGCCATTTCCGCCCAAGCGCCGTGCTTGACGCACCCCACGCCATAGCCGCGTTCAACATCATCGCTGCCGACAGCGATGCGGAAGGCGAATTTTTAGCAAGTTCATTGATGCAAAGCTTCGTTGCGCTGCGCACTGGCAACCCACGCCAATTGCCCCCACCCGTAGAAGGCTATGTCGCGTCCCTGCCCCCGCATTTTGCATCTGCGCTGCATGACGTGCTGTCCGCCAGCGCGATTGGTGCGGCTGACACGGTCAAGTCAGCCGTGCAGGAGTTTCAGGCGCGAACACAGGCCGACGAAATCATCGTCGCTTGCTCGGTTTTCGACCATGAAAAGCGCAAGCGGAGTTTGGAAATTACGGCGGAGGTTTTTGCGCGGCTTTAATAGGATGCGTTAACAAGGATTTGCCGCTCAAGTGCGAGCCTTCAACACGTGATAGGCACCAGCCTACGCTGGTGTGACATGGTGTTTATCATAGAAGCTTGAAGTTACAATTTATCGTCGCCCCAGCGTAGGCTGGGGCCTATTACGTCTATCGGTTTACACAACCGCCAGAAGCGCTATTCTGAAACGCGAGATAGGCCCCAGCCTAAGCTGGGGCGACGGGTGTTCAAAATCCCGATTTTCTAAACCTCAATACACCCGCGGCTTCGGCTTGATATACTCTGCCTCGTCGGTGAGCGTGTAATCATGCACTGGGCGGTAGTCGAGTTTGACTTTACCGCCGGAGCCGCCCCAACCGTCAAACCATGACGCCGTGTGCTTCATCCAATTGGCATCGTCCCGCTCGGGGAAATCTTCGTGCGCATGGGCGCCGCGGCTTTCCTTGCGGTTGTTTGCGCTTTCGACCGTGCAAACCGCCTGTGCCATCAGGTTATCCAGCTCAAGCGTTTCAATCAGGTCCGTATTCCAGATCAGGCTGCGGTCGGTCACATGCACGTCGGCGAGACGCTTGTTGACCTTCTGCATTTCAACGACGCCTTCTTCCAACAACGCGGTGTCGCGGAATACGGCGGCATGCTTTTGCATCGTCCGCTGCATTTGCAAACGGATCTCGGCAGTCGGGGATCCGCCCTTTGCATTGCGGAACCTGTCGACGCGGGCCAGTGCGAGGTCTGCGGCATCAGCCGGCAATGCCTTGTGCGGCGCGCCGGGTGTCAAAGACGACTTCAAATGCAAGCCCGTTGCGCGGCCAAACACAACAAGGTCAATCAATGAGTTGGAACCCAAACGGTTGGCGCCATGCACCGAAACGCAGGCAGCTTCACCAACAGCATACAGGCCCTGAACGATGACTTCGGGATCATCGCCTACCTTGTTGACGACTTGGCCATGATAATTGCACGGAATACCGCCCATATTATAGTGAACCGTTGGCGTCACAGGCAAAGGTTGGCGTGTCAGGTCAACGCCAGCAAAAATCTTACCGCTTTCGGTGATGCCCGGCAAACGCTGCGCCAATACCGCAGGGTCGATATGGTCGAGGTGCAGGTAAATATGGTCCTTATGTTCGCCAACGCCGCGCCCTTCGCGCATTTCAAGCGCCATAGAACGGCTGACCACGTCGCGTGATGCAAGGTCTTTTGCCGATGGGGCATAACGCTCCATAAAGCGTTCACCTTCGCTGTTGGTCAGGTAACCGCCCTCGCCGCGTGCGCCCTCGGTGATGAGAACGCCAGCGCCGTAAATGCCCGTCGGGTGGAACTGAACGAATTCCATGTCTTGCAATGGCAAGCCAGCGCGCAAGACCATGCCGCCACCATCGCCGGTGCAGGTATGGGCAGACGTTGCGGAGAAATAAGCACGGCCATAGCCGCCGGTTGCAAGCACAACAGCGTGGCTTTTAAACCGGTGGATGCTGCCATCTTCCATGCACATGGCTATGACGCCGCGGCATTCGCCATTTTCCATGATGAGGTCGAGCGCGAAATATTCAATGAAGAAGTCCGCGTCATATTTCAGGCTCTGTTGATACAAAGCATGCAACATGGCGTGACCGGTACGGTCGGCTGCCGCTGCGGTACGTTGTACCGGCGGGCCTTCGCCCATATTCTGCATATGGCCGCCAAAGGGGCGTTGATAGATAGTGCCGTCAGCGTTGCGCGAGAATGGCACACCGGCATGTTCCAATTCATAGACTGCGGCAGGCGCCTCACGCACCATATATTCGATGGCATCTTGGTCACCGAGCCAATCGGAGCCCTTGACCGTGTCATACATATGCCAGGTCCAATGGTCTGGCGAGTTGTTGCCCAGCGATGCCGCAATCCCGCCCTGCGCCGCAACAGTGTGCGAACGCGTTGGGAAGACTTTGGTAATACAAGCTGTTTTCAAACCTGCTTCCGCACTGCCCATGGTGGCGCGCAGACCCGACCCGCCGGCGCCGACGACGACGGTGTCATAGGTGTGGTCAATAATCTTATAAGCGTCTGACATCAGGCGGGAGCTCCGGTAAATGCGAGTTTTGCGACGACGAAAATGCCAAACACGGCGCTGGCGATGACGTAAAAGTTCAATAATGTCATGGCCGCGAACTTCAGGCCGTCATCATGGACATAATCCTCGATCAACACCTGAAGGCCCAGGCGGGCATGCGCAAAGATATTGGCGATCATCAAGATCATTGGCACTGCGACCAATGGCTGCGCCAACCACTGCGCGAGTGCAGCGTGGTCGAAACTTGGAATCATCAGCAACGATAATACAAACCAAGTGGTCAGCAAGATATTGCCAATGGCGGTCAAACGCTGTTTCAGCCAATGTTCGCCGCCATGCTTGGCCGAACCTAGGCCGCGGACGCGACCGATATATGTTCTACTGTCCATCACAAAACTCCAAGAAAGCGCGATGCCACAATCAGGGCGACCAGTGCAGTTGCAAAAATGGCTGCAACAAATGCAACCGATGCCCACAGGCGGTTGGTCTTCAATTCATAACCAGCGCCAATATCCAAGACGAGGTGGCGAAGACCCGATGCCAAATGTTGGAAGAAGCTGAAAGTCACGGCCAAGGCCACAAGGCGGAAGAACCAGTTACTGGCGATTTGCAAGGCTGTGCCATCGGCACCTGCCGAAACGACATATTGCTGGAACGTGGCATAGCTTTCCGCGCCACCCCCAATGGCCGACAACCACCACAATAAAGTCATCATTCCAGCAGTCGCGAGAACAAAGCCTGTCGCGCGGTGGAAGATTGAAATGGCCATCTGCGGTGACCAACGATACACCTGCAAATGCGGTGACAGTGGCCGGTTGGGGTTTTTCGCCATAATTTTAGCGTCCTTCATAAATGCAAGCAGTCGACGTTGCCACGCTCTTTAATCTATTAATTCTATGGTGCAAGACCTGCGCAGTGCGAAACGCGCAATCGGCTAACCAATTTAGGCAATAACTTTGGTTGAATTTTCGTCTGCGCTGTGAAAAGCAGCCCCCATGAAAACGCATATCTTGATCACTGGCGCCTCTCGCGGAATTGGCGCAGCAATCGCCGCAAGCTTTGACCCTGCCACTACGAAGGTGGTTGCCTTGTCCAGCAAGGACGGCGACCTGAATGACCCCGCGGTTCCCGCGCTGCTTTGGGCACAGGCGCTTGAGGGCTTGGGTGGCCGGATTGACGTTCTCATTAATAATGCAGGCGTCTTCGAAGAAAACCCGGTTTCACGGCCCGACCATGCATGGCTGGAAAGCTGGAACCGCACGATGCAGATTAACCTGACGGCCAGCGCGGATTTGTGCCGCCGCGCGGTGCTGCATTGGCAGACCAAAGGCGCGTCAGGCCGTATCGTCAACATCGCCAGCCGCGCCGCATATCGCGGCGATAGCCCTGCCCATTGGCATTATGCCGCGTCAAAGGCAGGCATGGTCGCGATAACCAAGACCATCGCTCGAGCTTATGCCAAAGAGGGTATTTATGCCTTCACCATCTGCCCCGGCTTCACAATGACAGGTATGGCCGAAGACTATCTGGAAAGCCGCGGCGGCGATAAATTGCTGACCGACATTCCTTTGGGCAAAGTCGCCGACCCCGAAGAGGTCGCGATCATGGCAAAATTCTGCGCTATGGAAGCGCCGCCATCGATGACCGGCGCGGTGCTCGACGTAAATGGCGCAAGCTATGTCCGGTGATTGGAAAGTCCAATTTCCCTGCACCCGTGCAGAGGCGGAGGCCATCCATGAAGACGATGAATGGTTAGCGTCGCTCGACCCCATGCCCTCTATAGTGGCGGATGAAGTTGAGGCGTTTAACGACAATAAATGGCAGTTAAATGCCTATTTCGCAGGTAAACCAACGAAGGCGGTTATCAAGGCCATTCAAAGTCGCTTGGGCAGTGCGGCAAAGGCAAAACCCATCATCGAAAAGCTCCCCGATGCCGACTGGGTCGTGATGAGCCAACAAGGGTTAAAGCCCGTCCATGCAGGTCGTTTTTATGTCCACACCAGTTCGAACAAGGGCACCGTTCCCAAAGGCGCCACGCCGTTCCTAATTGAGGCAAGCCGCGCTTTTGGTACCGGCGGCCATGAAACCACCACAGGCTGCCTGAATATGCTTGACCGCATGAAACGCGCTGGCAAACGGTTCGATTTGATCGCAGATATTGGAACGGGCACGGGGCTGCTCGCCTTTGCCGCACATCGCTTGTGGCCAAAGGCCTATTTGACGGCGTCCGACATTGATCCGGTCAGCGTCGACGTGACCGCAGATAATGCGCAGGTCAATAACGTGCCCTGTGGCGTCTCTCAGGGACAACTCGCGCTTTGTGTAGCCGAAGGTACCGCGCACCCGGTTATCATCACACGGGCGCCCTACGACCTCGTTACGGCCAATATACTTGCCGGCCCCCTGATTGAGCTTGCGCCGTCGATTGCGGAGATTGTGGACGACAATGGTTCCTTGATATTGGCGGGACTGTTGAACACACAAGCGGAGGCTGTATTGCGCGCGTATAAGCTGCACGGCTTCCGTCTGGAAAAGCGAGCCGATTGTGGTGACTGGCCGTGCCTGTGGCTCGTGAAACGCCGCGCTTATGGTTGGAAACGCCACGTGCGCGCCAGTGGCCGCACGAGCCAACCACCCGGAGATTTCGGCACGTGGTAGCGCCAAATTAGTCAGCGACCGGCGCCCAATGTATATGCTTGCGTACCGCGCGTGTGCAGAACGTCTTCTGCCAATATCTCCCCAGCTTTTATGTCGGGCAGCGTTTCCAGCTGCGCATATAGCGGCGCGAAGTCGGTCTTGACCGTGACGTTCAGCAATTGGTCGATGCTCGAAATCACAAAATAGCTCTGCTGAAAATCGTCAATCCGGTAATGCGTGCGCATGACCCGAAGCAAATCAAACGCGATCCGGTTCGGGCTTGGATCATCCAACGCAAAGATGCTTTCTGCATAGCTGGAGAATATCCCTGCACCATAAATGCGCAGGCCATCGGCTTGCTGGATCAGGCCGAACTCCACCGTATACCAATATAGCCGCGCCAGATGGTCGAGCGCACCAAAGCCCAACGACCGCAGCCCGCCTTTGCCATAGGCCACCATATAATCGGCAAATACGGGATCGGCGAGCATCGGCACATGGCCAAACACGTCGTGAAAGAGATCTGGTTCTTGCAGATAATCCAGCTGGTCTGGTGTCCGAATGAAATTACCGGCGGGAAAGCGGCGGTTGGCCAGATGGTCAAAAAACACCGCATCAGGCACAAGGCCGGGAACCGCCACAATCTGCCAACCCGTCGCCGCCATCAACCGTGCGTTCAATTCGCGATAATCGGGAATGCCGGGGCGGGACAGCTTCAGCACGTCAATACCGCGCATGAACGCATCGGCAGCACGTCCGGGTAGCATGGCGGTTTGCCGTGCAAACAATCGGTCCCAGCTTGCATGCTCATCCGCGCTGAACTTTTCCCAATTTTGGGGCACGGTCCAATCGGCATGCGCGCCAGCAGGTGGCGTTTCATAAATGTGGCTATTGGAATCCATGGCAATTGGTTACACTTGAAACCGGATTGCAGCAACTGCTGTCGCGTCCCCCGCTTGATTGGATTGCGGTAGGTTTGACCAATAGACGGGATAGGTCCCAACTTGCGCTGGTCGACAAAAAAGGTTTCACGCAGAGGCGCAGAGATCGCAGAGCTGCATTCCCCCCAGCGTCATGCTGAACTCGGTTCAGCATCCATCGTGCCACATAAACCGAAGTTTTGGTCTGATAAATGGACCCTGAAACAAGTTCAGGGTGACGGCGGGGGCGACGGGATGAAAAATTACGCCGCCAACCCGGTCCGCAGCATTAGGCGCTTTGCACGATATTAGCCCATTCTGCTTCATCAATAACCTGAATGCCAAGCGCATTTGCCTGCTTCAGTTTCGATCCAGCACCGGGGCCAGCGACAACCAGATCGGTTTTTGCGCTGACCGAACCCGCTGCTTTCGCGCCCAAGGCCTCGGCCTGCGCTTTCGCTACATCGCGGCTCACCGTCTCCAATTTCCCGGTGAAGACAATCGTTTTCCCCGTCCACGCGCTCTCACGAATGTTGGAGACATAAGCAGGCGGCTGCACCGCATTTAAAAGGTCGTTCCAAACGGAGAGATTATGGGGTTCATGGAAGAAGTCCCCCAATGCCTCGGCCACTGCGCCGCCGACCCCGTCTATCGCGGTGACATCGGCAATCGCAGCTTCATCCGCCTGCGCTAGTTTTAGGCCGACCTTGCCGATTTCTTCGACCGATCCAAACGCCTTAAACAAATCCCGCGCCGTGACCGTTCCGATATGACGGATTCCCAAACCAAAAAGCAGTTTCGCGCCGTCTGGCGCGCGCTTTGCTTCAATCGCTGCCAACAGGTTATCCACAGACTTATCCTGCCAACCATCACGCACCAATATGTCGGCGCGGCGGTTGCGCATCCGGAATATATCGGCAGGGCTCTCCAGCCAGCCCAGATCAAAAAATTCCTGAATGGTTTTCTCTCCCAGCCCCTCAATATCGAGCGCGCCGCGGCTGACAAAATGGATAAGGCGTTGCACGCGTTGCGC
Source organism: Sphingorhabdus sp. EL138 (assembly GCF_945862485.1). Lineage (GTDB taxonomy): Bacteria > Pseudomonadota > Alphaproteobacteria > Sphingomonadales > Sphingomonadaceae > Sphingorhabdus_B. The sequence goes on along the minus strand of NZ_CAMAYF010000010.1, from coordinate 29,463 downwards.
GGGGCAAATCAGCCCTGCTGTGCAGCGGACATCCACTTCGCCCTCTTCGGCCACCGCCTCGGAACCACATTCCGGGCAATGCGAAGGGAATTCATATGCCGGACGCACATTTTCACGTGTGAGATTTTCGACAATTTGGGGGATGACATCCCCTGCCCTTTGCACCACCACACGGTCGCCCGGACGCACGCCGAGGCGCGCTAATTCGTCGCGGTTGTGCAGCGTCACATTGGACACCACAACACCGCCGACTGTGACTGGCGTGAGGCGGCCGACCGGCGTCAACTTGCCCGTCCTGCCAACCTGGATATCAATTTGCTCCAGCGTCGTTTCCGCGCGCTCTGCGGGGAATTTATGCGCAATGGCCCAGCGCGGTGATTTGGCCACAAAGCCAAGCCGTTCCTGCCATTCCAAGCGGTCCACCTTGTAGACAACGCCGTCTATATCATAAGGCAAATCGGCCCGGCGGCGTTCGATGTCCGCATAATGCGCAAGGACGTCATCGATGTGATCAAAGCGGCGTAGCAAAGGCGAAATCGGCACACCCCAATCGGCAATCGCCGCCATCACCTGACTTTGCGTATCGGCGGGCAGCGCACTTACCTCACCCCAGCCATGCGCCAGAAAGCGTAAGGGTCGCGATGCCGTAACCTTCGCATCCTTTTGCCGCAAAGACCCCGCCGCCGCATTGCGCGGGTTGGCGAAAAGCTTTCCATTTTTTGCCATTTGCGCGTCGTTAAGCGCCGCAAAGTCCGATTTCGCCATATAGACTTCGCCGCGTATTTCGAAAACGTCTGGCACGACGCCTTTAAGCCGTTGCGGGATGTCGGGGATGTAGGCGACATTGGCGGTTACATCCTCACCCACGCTGCCGTCACCCCGCGTGGCCGCTTGTTTCAAGACACCTTTTTCATATCGCAGCGAGAGCGAAAGCCCGTCAATCTTGTCCTCTGCGGTCAACGCCACTTCAGAGTCCGTAGCAAGGTTCAAGAACCGTCGCACGCGCCCGACAAAGTCATGCACATCTTGCGCCGCAAAGGCATTGTCGAGGCTCATCATCCGCTTGGCGTGGGTGATTTTTTGAAGCCCCGAGCCTTCGACCGCCGCGCCCACTTGCGTGTTAGGGCTATCGGCGCGGATCAGGTGCGGAAATGCAGCCTCTAGTTCATTGTTACGACGCACCAATAGGTCATATTCCGCATCGGAAATTTCAGGCGCATCTTCGGCATGGTAGCGTTTATTGTGGTACACAATCTGTTTCGCCAAGCGCATAAGCTCATTGGCAGCATCCGCCTCAGATGTCACTCACTCGCTCCCGTGACAGGGTTGGCCACGTCAAACGTCACCCGGAACAAACGGTTCGGGCGTGCCAATTCATAGGTTAATGACCGACCGGCATCGATTTCAAATGCCCAAACGTTCGTGTTCGAAACCGTGCGACCTTCTTTGGTGAACATCGCCTTGGAATACGCATCAGCGGGAAATTCCTGTCGCGTCGCTGTTCCCAATATCCCGGTGTCGCCGCCATATTGCGACACAGGGTCTTCGGTGCCGTCCTTTAACATATGGCGGTGTTTCAGGCGCAGGCCGTTGTCGGTCCGCGATATGATCCAAGTCCGTGAGCGATCTTCGCCAACATCGAAGGAAATCTGAATTTCGCGGTCGGTGCAGGTGCGGACATGGGCCTGCATCTTGGCCGTGGCAAAGCTTGCGTCGCTGTCATCGCCTGCGGCCAGTTTGCCGATGAAGCTCTTGCCGCACAGCGTGAACATGTCTGCGAAAAACCTGTCAGCTGGTTGTGCAGATGGTTGCGGCGTCGCATAGGCGCTGGCCGACAAAGCCACCAAAATCCCAAATGTCTTCATACCGTCTCCAATAAACGCACAGCCTGCGCCCGTGCCTCGTCTGTTATCTCTGCACCGGACAGCATACGGGCGATTTCTTGGCGGCGGGCTTCAGCGTCCAGCAAGGTGACACCTGTACGGGTCACTGTGCCTTGGCTCGATTTCGCGATGAAATAGTGCGCCTTTCCTTTGGCGGCGACCTGCGGGCTGTGCGTGACGGCCAATAACTGTGTGCGGGTCGCAAGGCGCGCAAGGCGCTCGCCAATCGCCGCAGCAACCGCGCCACCCACGCCCCGGTCGATTTCATCAAAGATAATCGTGGCAGCGCCGCCCTCTTCGGCCAATGCGACTTTCAACGCCAGAATGAAACGCGACAATTCCCCACCCGATGCGATCTTCGCCAAGGGTGCGAAAGGTGCACCGGGGTTGGTCGAAATGAGGAACTCGACGCGATCCATGCCAAAGGCCGTCCAGCGGTCTTCCGGCAGTCGCTCGACTGCGGTCTGAAATTGCGCCGCATCCAGCTTTAATGGCGCAAGCTCATTCTTCACCGCCGCGTCCAACTTAACCGCAGCCGCTGTACGGACCGCAGACAATGCGTTTGCAGACTCGACATAGGCACTGTGCTTGGCCTTGACCTCAGCCTCCAGCACCGCAAGTCCCTCGCCGCCTGCCTGTATCGAATGCAACTGCGCCGTCAGCTTTTCCTGCAACGCGATAATGCCGTCGGGCGCAATATTGTGCTTGCGGGCCAGTGCGCGTAGCTCAAACAAGCGCTCCTCAATCTCATCAAGCCGTGCAGGCTCATATTCAATCGCGCGCGCGGCGGCGTTTAACTTATCTTCCGCCTCGCTCGCCTCGATCACCGCGCGGTCCAATGCGGTTAGCGCCTCGGCCAGTAACGGGTGCGCGTCGGCCAGACGGTCCAGTTTGCGCGCCGCGCCGCGAATGAGCGCCAAGCCGCTTTTCGGGCCATCAAAGCTTTCCAGCACGGCCTTCAGGTCTTCGGCAATGCGCTCGCCCTTTTGCATGTCGGACCGCTCGCCAGCGAGCTGCTCTTCCTCGCCCGGTTGCGGTTGGAATGCGGCGAGTTCGGCGACGGCATGCTCCAACCATTCGCGGTCGCGCGCTGCGTTTTCAAGCGCCTCACGCGCAATATCCAATCGCGATTTGGCATCCTGCCACGCGGCAAAATTGGCCGATACGGTTGCCGTATCACTCCGGCCAAAGGCATCCAGTAATCCGCGATGTCCCCGCGGGTTCAACATGCCGCGATCATCATGCTGGCCGTGAATTTCAACCAATGCCGCGCCCAATTCCCGCAAAAGCGCTGCGGAACAAGGTTGGTCGTTGATAAACGCCTTGCTGCCGCCATCGGCCTTCACCGATCGGCGGATGATTAACGGCTCATGGCTATCAATATCAATGTCATTGTCGGCCAAGAACGCCGCAACATAAGCGGGTGTATCAAAGCTTGCCGTCACCTGCGCCTTGTCCGCGCCGGACCGCACCAAACCGCTATCGGCGCGCGCGCCAAGGGCAAGGCCAAGCGCATCCAACAATATGGATTTACCGGCTCCGGTTTCACCGGTGAGCACACCAAGACCGCTTGCAAATTCCAAGTCCAGTGCCTCGATCAGCACCACATCGCGGATCGAAAGCCCCGTTAGCATGGCATTACGCGGCGGGTGCGTTCTTCTGCATCAAGTCATAGGCACGCGCATACCATTCGCTGCCGGGATAATTGGCACCCAGAACGGCCGCCGCCTTCTTTGCCTCTTCGGGCACGCCCATTGCAAGATAGCTTTCGGTCAGACGATACAGCGCCTCTGGCGCGTGGGTCGTGGTGTCATATTTATCGACCACTTCACGAAAGCGCAGCGATGACGCCAGCCACAAGGCACGCCGTTGGTAGAAACGGCCAATTTCCATTTCCTTGCCGGCCAGATGGTCGCGAACAAGGTCAATCTTCAACGTGGCATCCGACGCATAACGTGATGTCGGGTAACGGCGCTGCACTTCACCCAAAGCGGCTAATGCTTGCTCCGAAATCTTCTGGTCACGCGTCACATCGCTGATCTGCTCATAATAAGACAAAGCAATCAGATAATAAGCGTAGCCCGCGTCCTTGTTGCCCGGATGGATCGACAAGAAACGGCGCGATGACTGGATCGACTCATTATATTTCTGCGCCATATAATAGCTAAACGCGCTCATAAGCTGCGCACGGCGGGCCCAGGGCGAATAAGGATGCTGACGCTCTACCTCGTCAAATAACGCCGCTGCGACTTCATATTGCTTTTTATCAAGCTTGTCCTTTGCGGCCGCATAGAGCGTATTTACGTCACGCGCGACATAACGGGTGTTGCTACCCGGCTTTGCTCCACCGCCACCCAAACCGAATGCAGCGCAACCGGAAAGCAGGGAAGATGCGGCCAACACCGCGACGGACACAAGGAATTTTTTGTTCATGAATGTTCCCTAGATAATCTTGTCCGCCCCGCCAAGCCTTTTGCTTGGTAAGGCGCATAAACTCGCATGAAGCGTGGCCGAAATATTCTGTATCGGTGATGAACTGCGGCCCCATTAGCCATAAAAAAAGGGGCCGCCGAAGCCGCCCCTTTCCTCTCCAATCCTTTACGGATTTAATCTTTCAGGAACGCAGGCACATGGTCGGGATCGCCCCCGCCCTTGTTTTCGCCCTCTGAACGGTCTTGGCGTGGGCCACGGTCGCCGCGGCCTTCACCACGTCCACCGCCATCACGACGGGGTCCACGGTCGCCACGGCCTTCACCGCGTCCACCACCGCCGCCTTCACGACGGGGACCACGATCGCTGCGCTCGCTCTTTTCGCGGGGCGGGCGTGTGTCTTCGAGCTCTTCACCGGTTTCCTGATCAACAACGCGCATTGACAGGCGCACCTTACCGCGTGGGTCGATTTCGAGAACCTTGACCTTAACGTCCATGCCTTCGCTAACGACGTCCGTAACCTTCTCTACGCGCTCATTGCGCATTTCGCTGACGTGGACGAGACCGTCCTTGCCACCCATGAAGTTTACGAATGCGCCGAAATCAACCAGATTGACGACCTTACCGTCATAAATCTTGCCGACTTCTGCTTCTTCAACGATGCCCGAAATCCACTTACGGGCCGCTTCGATTTGCGCGATGTCAGACGACGAAATCTTGATAAGACCTTCGTCATCAATGTCGACCTTTGCACCGGTGGTCGCAACGATTTCACGAATGACCTTGCCGCCGGTGCCGATGATGTCGCGGATTTTCGCTTTGTCGATCTGCATGGTTTCAATGCGCGGCGCATGCGCGGACAATTCGCCACGGGCTTCGCCCAAGGCTTTGGCCATTTCACCCAGGATATGCGCGCGGCCTTCCTTGGCTTGGTTCAACGCAGCTTCGAAGATTTCGCGGGTAATACCGGCAATCTTAATATCCATCTGCATCGTGGTGATGCCTTCAGACGTACCTGCTACCTTGAAATCCATGTCGCCGAGATGATCTTCGTCACCCAAGATATCCGAAAGGACTGCGAAATCCTTGCCTTCAAGGATCAAGCCCATCGCGATGCCCGAAACCGGACGCTTGATTGGAACGCCAGCGTCCATCATCGCAAGGCTGCCGCCGCACACCGACGCCATCGACGACGAACCATTGGATTCGGTAATGTCGCTGGTGATGCGGATTGTGTAGGGAAATTCATCCTTGGTTGGCAACACAGCGTGCAGCGCACGCCATGCAAGCTTACCATGGCCGATGTCGCGGCGGCTTGGTGCGCCAAAGCGACCAACTTCACCAACGCTATAGGGTGGGAAGTTGTAATGCAGCATGAAGTTTTCATAATGCAGGCCACCAAGGCCATCGATCATCTGCTCTGCGTCCTTGGTGCCCAAGGTGCAGGTTGCGATGGTCTGGGTTTCACCACGGGTGAACAATGCCGAACCATGTGAACGTGGCAAGAAGTGCGTTTCCGCCAAAATAGGACGGATTTGCGATGTTGTGCGTCCGTCGATGCGCGTGCCGTCCTTCAGGATGGCGCCGCGCACGATTTCGGCTTCCAGCTTCTTCATCAACTTGCCTGCGGCCAACTGATCCTGTGGGCTTGCGTCGGAGAAAGCTTCCTTTGCCGCTGCACGCGCTGCATTCAGGGCGTTCGAACGTGCCGACTTATCGGTCAACTTGTACGCAGCGGCAATATCCTTGCCGATAAGCTTCTTCAGCTTATCCTTCGCGGCCGAGAGATCGGCCTGCTCTGCCATCGCCCAAGGCTCCTTCGCAGCTTGCTCGGCAAGCTTGATGATAGCCTTAACGACTTCCTTACATGCATCATGTGCAAACAGAACGGCACCGAGCATGATTTCTTCCGAAAGCTCATTCGCTTCGGATTCCACCATCATCACGGCGTCATAGGTTGCAGCAACGACGAGGTCGAGGTCGCCTTCGGCAACCTGTTCGTCCGTTGGGTTCAGGATATATTCGCCGTTCAGGTAACCAACGCGCGCTGCGCCGATTGGGCCCATGAATGGAACGCCCGAAATGGTCATTGCTGCCGACGCGGCGACAAGTGCCAGTATGTCGGGCTCATTCTCGCCATCATAGCTAAGAACCTGCGCGATTGCGTTGATTTCGTTATAGAAACCTTCTGGGAACAGCGGACGGAGTGGACGGTCGATCAGACGCGATACCAGCGTTTCCTTTTCAGTCGCACCACGTTCACGCTTGAAAAAGCCACCCGGAATACGGCCGGCTGCGGAATATTTTTCTTGATAGTGAACGGTGAGCGGGAAGAAATCCTGCCCTTCTTTCACCGACTTTGCGGCGGTAACCGCGCAAAGCACAACAGTTTCGCCAAGCGATGCCATAACAGCGCCGTCAGCTTGACGGGCAACTTTGCCCGTTTCGAGTGTCAGGGTTTGTCCGCCCCACTCGATGGATACAGTCTTCGTGTTAAACATAAATTTTCCTTTGACCCGCATGCCCAATGCGATGCGGGGCCTCTTGAGTTGCGGAAATACCGATCCGCCGCGGATGGGGCATTTTCGAGCCCCGATGACAGTCCAGCCTCATTGCTGGAATGCCCTTTTCATGCGCACCCGAAATTCATTTTTGGAGGGCGCAAAACGAAAACGGCCCGCCAAAGCGGGCCGAGAGTGAATTTACTTACGAAGGCCAAGCTTCGCGATGAGGGCGGTATAACGCGCCGCATCGATTTTTTTCAGATAGTCGAGAAGCGAACGACGCTTGTTAACCATTTGCAGAAGACCACGACGCGAATGATTATCCTTATGGTGGTCTTTAAAATGGGACGTCAGGGCATTAATACGGTCGGTCAGGATGGCAACTTGCACTTCTGGTGATCCGGTATCGTTAGGCTCGCGAGCGTGCTCTTTGATGACCTGGGCTTTACGTTCTGCAGTAATAGACATATTTTTCCTTCGAACATCATGGAGTTAAGTTAAAGCCACGGACGGTTTTCAATATCCCGTCGACGTTCTGCACCAATGCGATAGGCCGCAAATCTGCGTCCCTCGCCCAATGTAGCCCATCTTTCATGGCAATCCCGGTCAAGACGCGGCCCTGTTGGACCGCCCTTGCCTGTTCCGGGGAGAGATTAAGAGCCGGGATGTCGACCAGCCCTGCCTCTATCGGCAAGATAATGTCTTCTTGGGCGGCTCCATGGCCGAATGCATTCAGTTTGTCTAGCGAAATCGCGCTTTGCACGCTGAACGGCCCCGCGCGCGTGCGGCGCAACATAGAAACATGCCCGACTGTACCGACTGCATACGCAATGTCCCGCGCCAAACTGCGGATATAGGTGCCCTTGGAGACATCGGCGGTGAGTGTGACGGCGTTCAACGCGCCAGTGGTCGCATCCGTTTGTATACAAAGGTCATGCACCGTCACGGCACGCGATTTCATCTCCACGACCGCACCTGCCCGCGCCAAGTCATAGGCCCGCTTACCGTCAATCTTTATAGCCGAATAAGCAGGCGGAATTTGCGCGATGGGACCGGTAAATTGGGCAAGCGCAGCTTCAACTTGCGCCAAGCTTGGGCGGTGATCGGATGTCGCAACGACATCCCCTTCTGCATCCAAGCCGCTGGTTTCTGTCCCAAAGCAGATTGTAAAGTCATAGGTCTTCGATGCGTCCAGCATACGGCCACACAATTTGGTCGCTTCGCCCAAAGCAATCGGCAGAACGCCCGTGGCCAGCGGGTCAAGCGTTCCGCCATGACCCACCTTGACCTTGCCAAAGCCCGCTTCACGCAAATTTCGCTTTACGGCAGAAACCGCCTGCGTTGACCCCAACCCAAGCGGTTTATCTAGAATGATCCAGCCATGCATGCTGATCTATCGCCCTGCCCGCGCCTCGTTAAAATGCTTGCGGCACATGGCGATATAGCGGTCATCACCGCCAATTTCGGTTTGCGCGCCGTCGACCACTGCTTTTCCGAACTCATCCACACGCAAGTTCATTGTGGCCTTGCGTCCGCAATCACAGACACCTTTAAGCTCAACGAGACTGTCTGCTATTCCAAGCAAGGCAGCAGATCCGGGAAACAGTTCGCCTTGGAAATCCGTACGCAGGCCGTAACACACAACCGGAATTCCCGCCTTGTCGGCGAGTGCCGCGGCTTGCCAAACCTGCTCTTTGCTCAAAAACTGCGCTTCGTCGATCAATACGCACGCCAAAGGCGTTTCATCATGCTGGGCAAGCACCGCTTTTTCGATATCGGTTGCCGTGTCAAAGCGGCTAGCGTCGCCTGCAAGGCCAATACGCGAGCTAATCGCACCATAGCCGGGCCGATCATCAATAGCTGCGGTCCAGAGCATGACCTTCATGCCGCGCTCACCATAATTAAATGCCGCCTGCAACAAGGTTGAGGACTTACCAGCGTTCATCGACGCATAATAGAAATAAAGCTTAGCCATTATTCGCCAGCGTCCTTGACTTGAATGGGCGTTGCATCACCAGCCTGTTTTGCGAGCTTGCGGTCAAAGGTCAGGAAAGAATCATGACCCGCCGCTTCAACCAAATGAAGCATGTCACCAACATCCGCGCCGTCTGCATATCGTGTCAAAGCCCAAGACAGGAGGGCAGGATCAGACACAATAACGTCTGGCATCGCAATAAGCGCAAGCAATGCCGACGAAATCGCCTTTGGCGATTGATTGTATCGGGATTGCAACAGCCACGCGGTTTCCAAGATAACCGAATTGCTAACAAAGGCACCGTGCATCAATATTGCACGTGCGCGCGGCGACTGTTCGCGGTCGTCGTCCAGAAAATATCTGGCCAGAATGTTCGTATCGACAACGTCCATTTAATCGTCGAATTTGGGTGATTTTTTGAACATGTCAGCGATGGCTTGCTTTTCCTGTTCATCCGTAAAGCGAGGTCCTTCATATTGAATGGCCTGACGGATTGCCGCGTCGCATTCTGCAAAGCTGCGCTTTTGGGAGCCCGACGCTATTTTTAGGAACATACCGCCGCCAGTCTCGATGATATCCAAGGCAGTGCCGGGCACCAGCTTAAGCCTATCGCGCACATCCTTAGGTATGACGACTTGGCCTTTTGACGATACGGTGGTTTGCTGGTTCATAAAAGGTAAGATACGTCTTACCTAAACCCGTGTCAATCCTCACCGTCAGTCAAGTCCTGCTGGACCTTGGGCGCGCTTAATAAGGTTTCGATATGCGTTGCTTGGTCAAAACTATCGTCCGCTAGGAATTTCAGTTTTGCGGCATATTTCATGCTGACCCGTGCGGCGACTTCCTTTTGAAAGAATGCGGTGTTGGTGCGAAGTGCTTTCAACACCACCGCCTCATTCACCCCAAGCAGCGGTTTGATAAACGCTGTCGCATGGCGCAAGTCTGGGGACATACGCACTTCGGTTACGCTTACGCTATGGCTATTGAGGACGTCATCATGCACCTCACCGCGCGCGAGCAATTCGGACAATATATGCCGGAATTGTTCCCCAACGCGCAGCAGGCGAACCGAACGGCCTTCGGGGCCCGTATCATTATGTTTAGCCATGATATTCCCCGTTTAGGACCAAGCTAAAATCACAACGTCCGTTCACGCTCCTCGACCTCAAAGACTTCGAGCATATCGCCTGCCTTGACATCGTTGGTATCCGCCAAGACGACGCCACATTCCATACCGGCGCGGACTTCGTCGACATTGTCCTTGAAACGACGCAGCGATGCGATCGTCGTTTTCGACACGATGACGTCTTCGCGGGTAAGACGCGCGTGCAGACCCTTTTTGATGACGCCCTCGGTGACCAAAAGACCAGCAGCCTTGTCGCGCTTGCCCGATTTGAACACATCCTTGACCTCGGCGCGTCCAACAACTGTTTCGATGATTTCTGGTCCCAATTCGCCCGCCATTTCTTTGGCGATGTCAGCGGTCAGGTGATAGATCACGTCGAAATATTTCAACCGCACACGGTCACGCTTCGCCAAAGCAGCTGCTTTGGCATTGGGCCGCACGTTGAAGCCGATAAGTGGCGCATTAGACGCCGCCGCCAGCAACATGTCAGATTCGGTGATGCCACCAACGCCCGCCAACAATACGCGGACCTTGATGTCGTCGGTCGAGATATTGTTGAGTGCGGTGACGATAGCTTCGACCGAACCTTGCACATCGCCCTTGATAACCACAGGATACTCCATCGCGCGCGTGGCGGACAGATTATCAAACAGATTTTCCAAATTGGGCGTGACTTGCGCCGTGCGGACCTTAGTCGATTGTTCCTTGCGATACAAAGCCACTTCGCGCGCACGCGCTTCGTTTTCCACCACGGTCAGAACGTCCCCTGCCGATGGAACACCGGTCAAGCCAAGCACTTCAACTGGGGTTGCAGGGCCAGCTTCGGATACTTGCTGTCCCTTTTCATTGACCAAAGCACGAACTTTCCCACTTTGGGCGCCGACGACGAATATGTCCCCGCGCTTCAGCGTGCCGCGCTTCACAAGCACGGTTGCGACAGCGCCGCGGCCCTTATCGAGCTGCGCTTCGACCACAACGGCCTCCGCCGCGCGGTCTGGATTGGCTTTCAGCTCCATGAGTTCGGCCTGCAAGGAAAGCTTTTCAAGCAAAGTATCAAGGCCCGTTTTCTTCAACGCTGAAACCTCAACGTCCTGAACATCGCCGCCCATCGCTTCAACGATAACTTCATGCTCAAGCAAACGCTCGCGCACCTTTTGTGGGTTTGCGCCTTCTTTATCAATCTTATTGATCGCAACGATCATCGGCACATTTGCCGCCTTGGCGTGCTTAATGGCCTCAATTGTCTGCGGCATCAGGCCATCATCGGCAGCCACCACCAAAATGACAATATCGGTTACCGATGCACCGCGCTGACGCATTTGCGTGAATGCTTCATGGCCCGGTGTATCGAGGAACGTGATGACCGAGCCATCCTTTGCCTTCACCTGATAAGCGCCAATATGCTGCGTAATGCCGCCAGCTTCGCCGGATACGACATTTGCACCGCGCAAAGCATCCAGCAACGACGTCTTACCATGGTCGACATGGCCCATGACGGTCACGACCGGCGGACGCGGCTTCATGGTTTCGGCGCCGTCTACATCGTCATCATGGAAAATGTCGACGTCAGCATCCGACACGCGTGTGATGTTGTGGCCAAACTCTTCGACCAGCAACTCTGCCGTGTCTTGGTCAATGGTTTCGTTGATCGTAATAGGCATGCCCATTTTGAACAATGCTTTGACCAAGTCGCTGCCTTTTTCCGCCATACGGTTGGCAAGTTCCTGCACCGTGATGGTTTCCGGCACGACAACGTCCCGTGTTTGCTTCACCTGTGCCTGACGACTACCGCCGCCATGCAAGCGCTTTTCTTTCTCACGGGCACGCTTCAGCGCGGCCAGTGATCGCGCACGCGCGCCGTCATCACCTTCAAGTGCACGGGTAACCGTAAGCTTACCGGATTGGCGACGGTCATCCGCGGCACCGCGCGTTGGACGGTTTGGAGCCTTTTTGATTTCCTCACGCTCGCGCTCTGAGCGCTTGGGTGCTTCTACGGGGGTAAAGCGACGCGGCGCCGGCGCTGCACCGTCTTGATTGCTTTCTTCCGCAGCGAGTTCATCCACATGCGTTGCCGCCGGAACGACGGCTTCAACGGCGACGACTGGGGATGGCGGCGGCGATGCAGCAGCCTCCTCACGGTTGGACTGGGCACGTTGGCGCTCTTCTTCGGTGCGCTGCGCACGTTGCTCCGCTTCACGGCGGCTGCTTTCCTCAAGCATAGCCAAGCGGGCCTCTTCGGCTTCGCGAAGCAGCTTTGCCTGACGCTCCTGACGGCTGAGCATGTCATTGCCTGAGGGGCGTGACTTTGGCGCTGGCGCGGTCACAGCAGCAGGCGCGGGCGTTACTGGTGCCGCTGCAGGGGGCGGCGGGGGAGGAGGCGCGGCGACTTCGGGGTCGGGCGCATAACCGGGCTTACCGACGAGCTTTTTGCGCTTCACCTCAACCACAACCTTGTTGGTACGGCCATGGCTGAAGGTCTGTTTCACTTCGCCGGACTCAAGCGAGCGGCTCAAAGTGAGGGGCTTGCGCGTCAAAGTCGGCTTATTATTATTTTCATCACTCATTGAAACAGAACCCGTCCTTACTCAGTCAATTGCGGAGATGTCAGCGTCATTGCCCCGCAAGTCCGCAGCCAAAGCAGCGGAATCGAATGGCGCATTACTGCATCCTTTGAAATTTAGCCAGCGTCCAAGATGATGCATCACCCGCTCCGCCGCTTTTTGGTTAATCAAGGCAACATGCACAGCATTTTGCCGTCCAAGCGCTGCCGACAGTGCATCCCGGTCTACAGGCAGCTTCACGCCGCCCTTTCCGGAGCCCTCAGCGTCTTCGCCAACGCGCCATGCCTGGTCACGTTTGCCGCTGCCATCTGCGCTTGCATCCGATGCGTGCAACAATAGCTTCACTTGGCCACTGCGTGACGCGGAATCTATCTTCTCTGCGCCTAAGATAAGATGCCCTGCCCGCGCTTCCAAGCCGAGGCGGTCCAAAAAGGCCTTTTCTAAGCCGCGATCAATGCGACCCGTTAGGTCATCGATGATATCAATCTTGTCGGTTTTGAACGCCCGCCGCAGCAATCCGGCAAGTTTGCCCTTGGCGAGCGCCTTGGACAATTCTTCACCGGAAACGCCAATCCACGCGCCACGACCGGGCGCCTTTGCGAATAGGTCAGGCGCAATACTGCCATCGGGGCCAAGGGCAAGCCTGATGAGCTGGGCACGAGTCCCATGCTCACCTGACAATATGCACTTCCTTATTGGGGAGTGTCGGTTCTCATTGAGAGTTGTCCGCTGCAACCGCGTCCTCCTCTTCGAACCAATGTGCGCGAGCAGCCATGATGATTTCATTACCCTGCTCTTCAGACAGACCGAAGGTCGCCAATATGCCTGCCTTGTCTTCCGTACGGTTACGCCGCACTTCGCGATCGCTCCGTTCGTTGCGCCGCGGCTCGCGTGCCTTCTGGATCAGTTCATCGGTGGCAAGGTCTGCCAAATCGTCAAGCGTCTTGATGCCCGCCTTGCCCAAAACGACCAACATCGCCTCGGTCAATATCGGCAATTCAGCGACGGCGTCTTCCACACCCAACGCACGGCGCTCGGTCCGGTTTGCTTCCTCGCGGCGATCCAGCGCTTCTTGTGCGCGGCTCTGCAATTCTTCGGCCAAGCCGTCGTCAAAGCCTTCGATGGCGGCGATTTCAGCGGAATCGACATAAGCGACTTCTTCCAACTCGCTAAAGCCTTCCGCGACCAGCAATTGTGCAAGCGTTTCGTCAACATCCAGTTCTTGCTGGAACATTTCGGAACGCTCGACAAATTCCTTCTGCCGTTTCTCGCTCGATTCCGCTTCAGTCATGATGTCGATACCACGACCCGTAAGCTGCGACGCCAAACGGACATTCTGTCCGCGACGGCCAATGGCAAGGCTCAATTGATCGTCCGGAACGACCACTTCGATACGACCTTCTTCTTCGTCGATGACAACACGGCTGACCGTTGCGGGCTGCAGCGCGTTCACGATGAACGTCGCGGTGTCTTCCGACCATGGAATGATGTCGATCTTTTCGCCCTGCATTTCCTGCACGACGGCCTGCACACGGCTACCCTTCATGCCGACGCATGCGCCTACAGGGTCAATGCTGCTGTCATAGCTGATGACGCCAATCTTGGCGCGGCTGCCTGGGTCGCGCGCAGCAGCCTTAATCTCGATGACACCGTCATAGATTTCGGGCACTTCTTGCGCGAACAATTTCTTCATGAAATCTGGATGAGCCCGGCTCAGAAGGATTTGTGGCCCGCGATTTTCACGCTGCACCTTCATGATGAGTGCGCGAACGCGGTCGCCGCCGCGGACAACTTCGCGCGGGATTTGCTGGTCGCGGCGAATAACGCCTTCTGCGCGGCCAAGGTCCACGACGACATGGCCAAATTCAACCGACTTTACGACGCCCGTGATGATTTCGCCGGTACGGTCCTTAAATTCTTCAAACTGGCGCTCACGCTCTGCATCGCGCACTTTTTGAAAGATAACCTGCTTAGCGGATTGCGCATCAATACGGCCCAAGTCCACAGCGGGAAGCGGATCGACGATGAAGTCGCCGATAACGGCGCCCTTTTGCAGCTTGTCCGCCTGCTTCAGGTCGACTTGCTTGAAATAATCTTCAACATTTTCAACAACTTCCACAACGCGCCACAGACGCAAGTCACCGGTTTGGGTGTCAAGCTTCGCACGGATGTCGTTTTCGGCCCCATAACGTGCCCTAGCCGCACGCTGGATCGCTTCTTCAAGCGCTTCGATAACAATCGACTTGTCGATCATTTTTTCGGTGGCGACCGCGTTGGCGATTGCAAGCAATTCAGCCTTGTTGGCGGCAATACTACTGGCCATGTTTTAGTCTTCCTGTGCTTCGTCGTGAATGGGTTCAGCCTCTACTTCGTCCGCCCCATCGCTGTTGATGGGGGCAGTCGACGCAATAAGGCGGTCTGTCAAGAGCAGCTTGGCGTGGCCAAGTGCGGAAAATGGGAAGGTAAGCCGTCCGGCCTTGCGGTCATCGACATGAATATTTTCGCCATCGACCCCGGCAAGGTCACCGCGCATATTCTTGCGGCCATCCATTGGCTCGCTCAGTTCGATCTTGGCCTCATGCCCCACCCAGTCCGAAAAATCGGCAAGACGCGTCAATGGCCGGTCAATACCGGGCGAGCTAACTTCAAGACGATAGGCCTCAACAATTGGATCAAGTTCGTCAAACAGATCAGAAATACGATGCGAGAGCGCTGCACAATCGTCAATATTGAGTTGCCGTGTCTCTGGACGCTCGGCCATCACTTGCAAGGTCGGCTCGTCGCTACCTTGCGCGCCGTTGGAAAACCATGCAACGCGCACCAAGGCAAAGCCAAGCGCTTCCGCCTCGGGCGCAATCAAACTGCTCAGTTTATCCAGATCAGGCAAAATCAGACTTTCTTATTCGGCATGCAATACCATTCCGCGCCGGCCCCAGTGGCGCCAGCCCTTCCAAGTTCTCACAATGTAAGGATGAAGTCCGTATAGCCCCGAAAACTTTCATATGCAAGTGTCTTGCACATCACGCCTTCACCCACCAATTGGGAGAGGTAGTTATAAAATGGAGCTTTGGATCATGTCAAAATTGTCTTTTCTGATGGGCGCATCTTTTCTGGCCGCCGCCTGCCAGCCTTCGGCGAGTGACGCCGCCCTTGCAGACACCAGCGCGGTACCTTTTGACGTCGCCGTCGTTGCGGATTTTGAGGAACCTTGGGCCATGACATTCGTCCCCGGCACGGCTTATGCGCTCGTGACAGAGAAAAAAGGCAAGCTCAAGTTGTGGCAGAATGAAGGCGATGCTGTTGATGTCGAAGGCGTTCCTGCAGTTGCGTATGGCGGCCAAGGCGGACTTGGTGATGTGATCCTCCACCCCGACTTTGCCAACAACAAATTGGTCTATCTCAGCTTTGCTGAGGCCGGTGAAGGTGGCTTTGGCGCGGCAGTGGTCCGTGGCAAGCTGGACCTCACAAGCACAAAGCCGATGCTGACCGATGTCCAAATCATTTGGCGCCAGGAACCAAAGGTTTCGGGGCGAGGCCATTTTGGCCATCGCCTCGCCTTCGGGCCGGACGGCAACTTGTATATCAGCAGCGGCGAGCGGCAGAAGTTCGATCCCGCACAGGATCTCAACCAAAATCTTGGCAAGATTGTGCGCCTAACCGACGGCGGCATGGTCCCATCGGACAATCCCTTCTTCGGCCAAGGCAGCGTGAAGTCGCAAATCTGGTCTTATGGCCATCGCAATCCATTAGGTATTGCCTTTGATGCGAAGGGCCGTTTGTGGAACCAAGAAATGGGCCCCGCTGGCGGTGATGAATTAAACCTTGTCAAAAAGGCAACAAACTACGGCTATCCAACTGTGTCGAATGGCGACCATTATGACGGCCGGAACATTCCCGACCACGCAGCAGGTGATGGTTTTGAAGCGCCCAAGGTTACATGGAACCCGGCCATTTCACCTGGCGGCCTCATGATTTATTCTGGTGACATGTTTAAGGCTTGGAAAGGCAGCGCGTTTATCGGCGGCCTTGGTGCCAAGGCTTTGGTGCGCGTGAAACTGAACGGCGAAAATGCCACTAAGGCAGACCAATGGGACATGGGCGCGCGTATCCGCGAAGTCGAACAGGGCCCCGATGGCGCTATCTGGCTGCTGGAAGACGAACGCGCTGGTTCACAGGGTCGCTTGCTGAAGCTTACGCCGAAGAAATAACTTGCTTGGCGGCGGCGTTTTACTGCGCCGCCGTCACTGTTCCCGTTAAATCGGCCAGAAATGACCGCACACGTTTGGCGTTCATACCCAAGTCGCTCTGCCCAACACGGCTGACAGAGCGCATATCGACAATGCTGCCCTCGCCCGTAGCCGACGGACGGACGCGCAGCACGACATCATCCTTGAACTGGAAAAACGCACTGGTTTCTGTTGCTTCCAAACGCCCTTCTTCGGGCAACGAAATAGCCACATTCCAACCACGCGCTTTGGCTAAACGCTCCGCCTTAGCAACAACCATAGGCGCGGGTTCATTCACACGCACCGAACGGATGTCGCCATAAGCTTTTTGATGCACCATCGCCCAACGTTGTTCCGGCGTCAGGCCGCGCATCTTCGCATCGTCCGCACCCGGAACATTATCAAAATTATCGGCACGCAATTGTAATGTTTGAAAGGCCGGAGGATCGGCAAGATCGGTCGACACATCGTGGATCGCAGGGACAGTGAGCGCCTTCACAAGAAACGTCCCGACCCAACCAACATAAACCAAAGCAACCAGCATCCCAACCCAGCGCCGCGCACGCAATGGTGGGGTGGTGGATTTACGCACGCGCCACTCTTGCACCAGACCAATCAAAATGGCCGCAATCCCAAGAAGAAAGGCCGCAGCAACGCCCTTCAGACCCGATGTAAAGGCCCAAAAACCCCAACCTGTGCCAACTGCCGCAACCGCGCCCCAGACCAAAGCACCAACGCCTGCAATCAAAACCACATAGCCAAGAATATCTTTTTGGGCACGCGGTTGCGCGGAAGTATCTGACCATGGTGCGTCTGTTGCCGCATGGGGCGTTTGCTGATCGGTCAAATTCTCTCTCCTGCGTGACGAAACCATCTAAGTGGCGCATGCTAATGGATGTTCCGTCGAAAGGCAATTTGCGGCGGCTTAATTGTTAACGACAACATATTCGATTGGACAAACAACCTCCACAATGACAGGGGACGCCGCTATTGTGTCCCATATTCCGGCAAGATTAATGCATAACACGCCCCTTTCAGGCATATCCGCAGATGCGTTGAACGCTTTACTCGATGATGCGTTCGGTGCGGACCGGCATATGCGCACAGCCTATTTGCTGCGCAAAGGCATGGTGGCCATCAATCATCTGTCCTTTGGAATTCTGGACGAAGGTGAACTGGTGGCAAGCATTCAATGCTGGCCAGTGCGCGTGGACAAAGCTGAATTGATCTTGGTCGGGCCAGTCGCTGTCGCCACCCATCGCCAGAATGAAGGGCTTGGAACACAATTGATGCAATTGATGCTGAACGCCGTAACACCGCAGGATGCGCCAATGGTGATGATTGGTGATCCGGAATATTATGGCCGCTTTGGTTTTGAGGCGGAAGGCACATCTGGCTGGACCTTGCCGGGTCCTTGGGAACCACGGCGATTGCTTCTGCGCAATAGCGAAATGGTTGCATTACCAACGCACGGCATGCTTGGGCCAAATGACTAAGCTTTGACGATTGGCCTTATTGGACCTATCGCGTTCCTATGCCTTATGAAGCACCCGATCTAGCAAAGCTTACGCTATCCGATATTGCGGAACTTGTTGCAGCCCGAAAATTGCCTCCGGTGGAAAGCTGGGAGCCCGCCAATGTGGGCGACAGCGAAATGCGGATCGCGTCGGACGGCAAATGGTTCCATCAGGGCGGGGAGATAACACGACCGTCCATGATCCGTGCCTTCTCCAGCCTATTGCGCCGCGATGCCGATGGGCGATATTGGCTTGTGACGCCACAGCAAAAGCTCTCGATCATTGTCGACGACGCGCCGTTCATTGCGGTAGAATTGCAAAGCGAAGGCGAAGGACCAGAACGCAGCTTGGCGTTCCGCCTGAATAGCGACGACCTTATTTTCGCCGATGCCGATCACGCCATCGAAATGCGCGGCGGGATGTTATATGTGCATGTGCGCGGCGGGCTGTTCGCAAAACTTGCTCGCCCCGTCTATTACGAACTCGCCAATTTGGCGCTTGCGGAAAGTCCGGAAGCGCCCAGCATTTGGAGCAAAGGCGCGCAATTCCAACTGGCTGCGCCTGCATGAACTGGCGGAACAGGTTGCAAGCGGCGCTTGATCCCGCGCTCAGCATAGAGATTGAAGACGAACGGCACTTTGCCGTGGACACCCACCGTGCGGCGGCGGTCCTGATCCCCATAACAGATCGGGCAGAACCTGGTGTCATCTTGACTCAGCGCCCCACATGGTTGCGCAGCCATGCGGGCCAAGTGGCCTTTCCCGGTGGTAAGGTTGATGAAAGCGATGAAAATGCAATCGCGGCGGCTTTGCGTGAGGCGCATGAAGAATTGAACATCCCGCCCGCGACGGTTGAAGTCATCGGCGTAGCGGACACCTATTTCTCCGGCAGCGGATACAGCATCGCGCCCGTTGTTGGCATCATACCACCGGACCTTGAGCTTCAGCCCAACCCCGAAGAAGTCGATGCCTATTTCGAAGTGCCGCTTGCCTTCTTGCTTGATCCTACCAATTCAATTCGAAAAGAAGCCGCTTGGAATGGGCAACAACGCAGCTATTATGACATGCAATGGGGCGAACGACGGATATGGGGCGTGACGGCGGGGATCATCGCCAATCTCGTGCGGCGGTTGGCATGACGCCGGTCCGCCTGCCCGATGCCGAATGGCAGCATGCCAATGGCCTGAAAAGCGTTTTGGCGGCGCTGGATGATGTTTATGGCGGCCCCCGTTATGTCGGCGGCGCGGTGCGCGACACGCTGGTCGGTTTGCCCGTATCTGACGTTGATATCGCAACGGCGTTATTACCAGATGAAGTCATCAACCGTTTGGAAGCGGCTGGTATCAAGGCCATACCCACTGGCATTGAACATGGAACGGTCACCGCCGCCGTGGACGGCAAGAATTACGAGATCACAACATTACGCCGCGATGTTGCAACCGATGGCCGCCGCGCGACGGTTGCTTTTGCCACGGACTGGCAAGAGGACGCAAGCCGCCGCGACTTTACGATCAACGCTTTATACGCCGATCCAAAAAGCGGGGAAGTCTTCGACTATTTTGATGGTTTGGGTGATCTGGAGGCGCGCAGACTGCGGTTTATTGGCGATGCCCATCAACGGATTGCCGAGGATTTCTTGCGCATCTTGCGCTATTTCCGGTTCCTTGCCCGATATGGCGGCGGGCAGATTGATACCGACGCCATTGAAGCCTGCGCCAATGGCGCGCATGGGCTGACCGCCCTGTCCCGCGAACGCATCGCGCAGGAGCTGACCCGTTTATTAGGATTGAATAATCCAGTCGCATCGGTCGATCTTATGATCCGGAACGGTATCTTCACGCCGTTTCTGCCTGAATTATCGGGAAGTGCCGCTAATGACTTGCGACAACTTGTGCAGCGTGAAGCGCAATTTAAGCAGCCCGTGTCTCTGCCGGCACGCTTTCTGGCGCTTTTAACCCGCGACTATGTTGCCGTTGATAAGGTTGCGGCGCGGTTGAAACTGTCGAACAAAATGCGCGAGGGCCTTGCCCAACGGCTCCGCGTAGGGGTCCCGAACCCCTTTAATGTCCGTGCTATCGCCTATGGGGCCGATATCGACAGCGCGCGCGATGCCGTGATGCTATATGCTGGCGATGCAGATGTGCCGGAATGTCTCGCGCGGCTGGAGCAATGGGACATTCCTACCCTCGTCATCAAGGGCGGCGAATTGATCAGCATGGGTTTACCGCCCGGTCCGCTCGTCGCAAAAACGCTGCAAGCCATTGAAGCTGCGTGGATACAGGAGGACTTTCCGGATGTCGCACGCCAGCGCGAACTGGCGGTGCAAGGGGTAAAAGCGGCTTTAGCCGACCCTAATCAATCAAATTGATTGTTACGCGGAAAACCCTGCGGCGGTAATCGGCCAGCGGCGCCGCGCGCGACACGCCATAATGACATGTCATTCTCCGTCCGCATCCGTCCGCTGTCGCCACCCATGGTCCAGCTCAATCCTTCGCTCATGCGGAAACACACCGCATCTGCAAGCCCGCCGTCCTTATACCGCTGCAAGGTGACGCCCTGCCCTTTGGACATTTCGGGGATCTCGGTCATCGGGAAAACGACCAATTTCCGGTTATCGCCCACCACGGCAACATATTGATCGCGCAAGGCCGCTTCATCCGAAGTTTCCGGCGGCGCAAGGCGGACGACCTTTAACCGCGTGCCTGGCTTCAATGTCACAACGCCGCGTCCTTTGCGCGTTTCGGCGATCACGTCGCTCATTCGCGCGATAAAGCCCTTACCCGTCGTAGCTGCCAGCAACATCCGGCCGTCAGCAATGGCCGGGAGAGTAGCGACAATGTCATTGCCAGCTTCAATGTCGATCATAGTGCTCACAGGTTCACCGAAGCCCCGCGCACCGGGAAGCTTGTCGGCACCCAAGGTGTAAAAACGGCCATTGGCGGTGGCAATCAGGATCTTGTCCGTCGTTTGGGCATGGAAGGCGAAAGCGGGCCCATCCCCTTCCTTAAATTTGAAATCCGCGCGCGCCGATAGGTCCGCATGGCCCTTCATCGCCTTGATCCAGCCGCGCTTTGACATGATGACAGTCACGGGTTCGCGTTCCACAAACGCCTCAAGCGAAATCTCGCGCGCTTGCCCTGCCTCTTCCAAGCTTGTCCGGCGGCGTCCAAGCGCCGTTTCTTCGGCGTAATTCTTCCGCAGTGCCGACAGGTCTTTCTTCAACCGTTTCTTTTGGAGCGCCGGGCTCTCGATCAACTTTACGAGATCTTCCCGCTCAGCCTCTAACGCTTCAAGCTCCCGCCGCAGCTCCATTTCCTCGAGTCTGCGCAACGACCGCAAACGCATGTTCAAAATGGCCTCGGCCTGACGGTCATTCAATTGGAACTCCGCCATCATGACGGGCTTGGGTTCGTCCTCCGTGCGGATAATCTCGATAATGCGGTCAAGATTAAGGAAGGCGATGATATAGCCTTGAACCAGCTCCAGCCGCGCATCGATTTTCTCAAGCCGGTGATGGGATTTACGGACGAGCACTTCAATCTGGTGCCGCAACCAGTGCAACAGGACTTCGCCTAAGCCCATGACCTTGGGCGTGCGGTCAGAATCCAACACATTCATGTTCAAAGAGAAACGCGTTTCCAAATCGGTCAGGCGGAACAAGGCGTTTTTCAGATCTTCGGGGTCAACATTGCGGCTTTTTGGCACAAGCACAATGCGGACATGCTCGTCGCTTTCATCGCGAATATCATCGAGAATGGGCAGCTTCTTATCGGCGATGAGCTGCGCGATTTGTTCAATCAGCTTGCCCTTTTGCACTTGATAGGGAATTTCAGACACAACCAATTGCCATGTCCCACCGGGCAGTTTTTCAACGCCCGTTGGCTCCCATCCCTTGTCATCCTGCCAACCGTTCGAAAAACGCGCACGAACACGCATGGCGCCACGGCCGGAGGCATAAGCAGCACTAATGACTGCATGGCTATCCACCAGAACGCCACCCGTCGCAAAATCGGGACCACGCACGATTTCCATCAATTGGTCATGGCTGGCCTGCGGATTGTCAATCAACAGCATGGCCGCATCGATAATCTCGGCGGCATTATGCGACGGGATGCTTGTCGCCATGCCCACGGCAATCCCACTGGCCCCATTGGCCAACAAATTCGGGAACAGGCCAGGCATGACCTCTGGCTCTTCATCTTCGCCATTATATGTGGGCCGAAAATCGGTCGCGTTCTCATCGAGCCCGTTCATCAGCTCAATGGCTGTCTTTGTCAGCCGCGCTTCGGTATAACGGTAAGCAGCAGCATTATCGCCGTCGATATTGCCAAAATTCCCTTGTCCATCGACCAAAGGATAGCGAAGGGAAAATGTCTGCGCGAGGCGCACCATGGCGTCATACACAGACTGGTCGCCATGCGGGTGATATTTACCGATCACATCACCAACGACGCGCGCGCATTTCTTATATCCGCTGGCTGGATCAAGCTTCAACAGGCGCATCGCCCACAATAAACGCCGATGCACTGGTTTAAGCCCGTCACGCAAATCTGGCAAAGAGCGCGCCGTGATCGTCGACATTGCATAGATCAAATAACGTTCCGACAAAGCCGCATCAAACGGCGCATCGACTATCGCATCAAACGGATCTTCTGCTGGAGCATCAACAATATCAGACATGAACAAGCCGATAGCGGGCCAACCCGCTGTCGCAAAGCGAGGATTTCAGCAATCCACAGCTAAATGTAGTTTTTCGAATATAAGTGCGTTGCCACAAAGCCACACATCCATGGCAAAATATTTCAATTTTGCGACTTTGCTGGAACTTACGATATTAAAGTGCCAGATTCGCAGAAGTAAACCAAATATATGCATGACAACGGGGAAATAAAATGAAGACGCATAAGCTCATTTCAGCACTGGCAGTGACGGTTTCGACAACTGCTCTTTTTGTAGCTGCGGCAAATCCAGCCTTTGCTCAAGATAGCGCACCGCAAGATGCGGCCGTCGAAGAAGCAACTGGCGTAGATGCAATTATCGTCACCGGTACGCGCCGTACTGACCGTACCGTGGCGGACAGCACGGTTCCCGTCGACATCATTTCGGCTGATGCCTTGCTAAACAGTGGCCAGACCGAAACAAACAAGTTGCTGAACCAGCTTGTGCCATCGTTCAACTTCCCACAGCCTTCGCTGACGGATGGAACGGACTCGCTGCGCCCTGCAACACTGCGCGGTCTTGCGCCTGATCAGGTTCTGGTGCTCATCAACGGCAAGCGTCGTCACCAGTCTGCTCTCGTCAACTTGAACGGTTCTGTCGGCCGTGGCTCGACCGCCGTCGATCTCAACACCATTCCGCCATTGGCGATTGAGCGCCTCGAAGTGCTGCGCGACGGTGCAGCTTCGCAATATGGTTCCGATGCTATTGCTGGCGTCATCAACGTCCAATTGAAAAAAGGCATGGGCGGCCGCGCGCAGGCGACATTTGGCAAGTACATCACGGAAATGGAAGATGTTGGTCAGGTCAACACCGTGTCCTTGACGACTGGGTTGTCTGACAACCCGATCATTGCCTACACCGGCAAAGATCGTAAACGGAACGACGGCGACACCTATACATTCGCTTCGAACTTTGGTCTGCCATTGGGCGAAAGCGGTTATCTGAACCTTACGGCAGAGTATAAGGACCGCTCGCCCACAAACCGTTCTGGTCCAGATATCCGCCGCAACTATTTCGCAGCTGGCGATCCACGCGAAGCGACCTTTAACCGCTATGCCCACCGTTATGGTGATGGTGTATCAAAAGACCTGAACTTCTTCGTGAACGCAGGTTATGAATTTTCCGACACGGCAGAATTCTATACCTTCGGTAGCTATGGCGTACGCGACGGTAATGGCGCAGGTTTCTATCGTCGCGCTTCCGATGTGCGTAACCGCGACTGGGCAGCATCTACCACCAGTTTCATTCCTCTCTACGCAGACGGATTTTTGCCGTTAATCGCGAGTAACATTGTCGATGTTTCTGCTGCGGCGGGCTTTCGCGGTACCACAGGCGGCTGGGACTATGACCTCTCGACGGTCTACGGATCGAACCGTTTGGATTATACGATCGAAAACACAGTCAACACGTCACTCGGCGGCGTAGCCAGCGCCCGTCGTTTCAATTCAGGCGGACTGCGGTCCGGCCAAACCTCGATTAACCTCGATATGCGACGTGATCTGGACATCGGCATCGGCAAGAGCGTTTCTTTCGCTTTTGGCGGCGAATATCGGAACGAAAACTACAAGATTGTTGCTGGCGAACTGCAAAGCTACGTCAACGGACCGTTCTCAGCAGCGCCATTCAATGCGGCTGGCGGCGCCCAGGTGTTTCCTGGTTTCCGTCCGGCCAACGAAACCGACGTATCGCGTGACAGCTTTGCTGGCTACGCCGAACTTGACGCGGACCTCACAGACCAGTTGACGCTTCAATTGGCCGGCCGTTACGAGCATTTCAGCGACTTTGGCGACACCATCAATGGTAAAGCCGCGGCGCGATTTGAAGTGATTGATGGCGTTGCTGTGCGTGGTTCGGTTTCGACTGGCTTCCGCGCGCCTAGCCTTGCACAGCGATCCTATGCCGCGACATCCACGAACAATGTTGGCGGCGTTTTAATTGAAATCGGGACATTCCCGGTATCATCGCCAGTTGCTGTCGCTTTGGGTGCGCAGCCGCTCAAGCCAGAAAAATCCATCAATTTGGGCGCAGGCGTTACCTTTACCCCAATTAGCGGACTGAGCATCACGGCGGATTACTATAATATTGAAATTAACGACCGCATCACGCTGACGGAAAACCTGCAGGGTTCAGATGTTCTGGCGTTGCTGACCGCAGCAGGCGTCACCGGCGTCAGCTCGGCACGCTTCTTCATCAATGGTATCGATACCAAGACCACCGGTCTCGATGTTGTCGCAAGCTACCGCGTACCCGAATTTGGTCTTGGCCAATTCCGGGTGAGCGTTGGTTATAATTTGAACGACACGAAAATCACAGATCGTCGCGTATTTTCTGGTTTCACCGCGCAACGCCTGTTTGCCCGTCAGGAAAGCTTCCGCCTCACCGAAGGGCAGCCGAAGAACAAGCTGAACGTCGGTCTGGATTGGGATTATGATAACTTCGGTATGACGCTGCGCACCAACCGTTATGGTGAAGTGTTCTTGCCAAGTGGATTCACCACCGTGACGGGAACAAACCCAACAAGCGATATCACGAAAGCGCCCGGCTCTGTCCCAGGTGACATCTTCTTGTCGCCAAAATGGGTCACAGATCTTGAATTCCGCTTTAAGCCAGTGGAGTCTGTCTCTGTCGCATTTGGTGCAAACAACCTTCTCGACACATATCCAGACCGCCTGCCCTTTGGTACAGTTGATGGCGTGAACTATGGCTTTAACAACGCGTTCTTGCCTTACAGCTCGCAGTCGCCATTCGGCTTCAGCGGACGGTTTGTTTACGGTCGTGTGTCGATCGATTTCTAATCGCTCAAGAACTTGAACATGAAGGGCGCGGCGTAAAACCCGCGCCCTTCTTTTTTGTAAGGCGTTTTGACGCCAAACCATACGCCTGCTAACGGGACCACGACTCCCGATATCAGCCGAAAGCGTTTCTTATGATCCCACGTTATTCCCGCCCCGACATGGTCAAGATTTGGGAGCCGGAGAACCGTTTCCGCATTTGGTTTGAAATTGAAGCGCACGCCACAGATGCGTTGGCCCAACGCGGCGTTGTGCCTGCATCCGCCGCCCAAGCCCTGTGGAAATGGTGGGAGACAAACCCTTCTATCGACGTTGCAGCTATTGACGCGATCGAAGCCGTTACCAAGCATGACGTTATCGCCTTCCTGACATGGGTTGCCGAACAAGTCGGCGACGAGGCGCGATTCATGCATCAAGGGATGACGTCCTCCGATGTGCTCGACACGTGCCTAGCGGTCCAATTGACGCAAGCGACCGACCTTTTGTTGGCTGATATGGATGCCCTGCTGGCCGCCATCAAAACCCGCGCGATAGAGCATAAGTTCACGCCGACCATTGGCCGCAGCCATGGCATACATGCTGAACCCGTGACCTTTGGTATGAAGCTGGCACAAGCTTATGCGGAATTTGCCCGCGGCCGCGAACGTTTGGTTGCGGCACGTGCAGAAATCGCCACCTGCGCGATTTCGGGCGCTGTCGGTACCTTCGCCAATATCGACCCCGAAGTTGAGGCGCATGTCGCTTCCAAACTTGGCCTTGCGGTTGAGCCTGTCTCGACTCAAGTCATCCCGCGCGATCGTCATGCCATGTATTTTGCGACTCTGGGTGTCATCGCCTCCTCAATTGAGCGGCTAGCGACCGAAGTGCGTCATTTGCAGCGCACCGAAGTGCTGGAGGCGGAGGAATATTTCTCGCCGGGTCAAAAGGGCAGCTCGGCGATGCCACATAAGCGCAATCCCGTACTCACCGAAAACCTGACGGGCCTTGCCCGCATGGTGCGTGGCTATGTCACCCCGGCGCTCGAAAATGTCGCTTTGTGGCATGAACGCGATATCAGCCATTCCAGCGTTGAACGCTATATCGGCCCCGATGCGACCATCACGCTCGATTTCGCGCTGGGCCGCCTGACGTGTGTTGTGGACAAGTTGCTGATCTACCCAGAGCGGATGCAAAAAAATCTCGACCGCATGGGCGGACTTGTCCATTCGCAGCGCGTGCTGTTGGCACTGACGCAGGCGGGCATTAGCCGTGAGGACAGCTACCGTATCGTGCAGCGCAATGCGATGAAGGTTTGGGAGACAGATGGTGCAGAGTCGTTAATGGAACTGCTGAAAGCTGACCCAGATGTCACCGCAAAAATGACTGCATCGGAAATCGAAGATCGTTTCAATCTTGATTATCATTTCAAGCATATCGACACAATTTTCGACCGCGTATTTGGCTAATCACGCCGCCCTTGTTTGAAGCATATTAGAAGAAAAGACACTAACCCCTACCCAAAGGGGTAAAGTTTCCATAAGATGTGCATCAGAAGGAGAAACCGCACGATGCGCTTTCTAAAAACGCTGATTTGGGTAACGATCATTGTCGGTTTGATTGTGTTCGCCACCAAAAATTGGGCCCCTGTGTCGGTCAGCCTTTGGGGTGGGCTTCGACTCGACACCAAATTGCCCGCGCTGGTTACCGTTGCATTCCTTCTCGGATTTTTGCCTTTGTACCTTTTGCACCGGACACAAATATGGCGCTTGAAGCGGCGCATAATGACGCTTGAGGGCAACCAGCGGACACCAGCCCCGCCACCTGCCTCTCCGCCGCCTGCTTACACTGCTGTGGATTCGATATGACCAACCCGATCTTCGTCGCCATTGACACGCCATATCTGGAAGACGCGCTGGAATTGACCCGCCGTATCAAGGGCCAAGTTGGTGGGGTGAAACTCGGCCTCGAATTTTTCTGCGCCAATGGCCATCACGGCGTGCATGAGGTGCAGAAATTGGGCCTGCCAATTTTTCTCGACCTAAAATTACACGACATTCCCAATACTGTTGCCAAGGCGATGCAGGCAATCAACACGCTTGAACCCGCCATCGTCACCATCCACGCCGCCGGTGGCCGCGCGATGATGGAGGATGCCAAAGCTGCCGCAGGCCTGCATACCAAAGTGGTGGCGGTGACTGTCCTGACCAGCTTGGACGATCATGATCTCAACCGTGTGGGCGTACCCGACAGTCCAGAACTTCAGGTTGCCCGCTTGGCCGCGCTCGCGCAGGAAGCTGGCCTTGATGGCATTGTCTGTTCGGGACATGAAGTAAAGGCCGCGAAAACGGCATGGAAGGATGGCTTCTTCGTCGTCCCCGGCCTTCGCCCCGCTGGCGGAACCGCCGCCGACCAGAAACGCACTGTGACGCCCAGACAAGCCCGTGACGATGGCGCGAGCATTTTGGTCATTGGGAGGCCGATTACGAAAGCAGAGAGCCCTGACGATGCTGCACGGGCGATTATGGGCACGCTTTAAGTCATTCGCATTCCCCGTCATACTGAACTTGTGTTGGCATAACGAACTGCCGCCGTCCCTCTCGTCACCCTGAACTTGTTTCAGGGT
This sequence comes from Sphingorhabdus sp. EL138, assembly GCF_945862485.1. GTDB lineage: Bacteria > Pseudomonadota > Alphaproteobacteria > Sphingomonadales > Sphingomonadaceae > Sphingorhabdus_B. The sequence continues at coordinate 1,129 of NZ_CAMAYF010000010.1, read as the reverse complement.
CTATTTTTCTTTACAAAATGTGGGTCGCGGCGGCGCGATGGATGCTGAAACAAGTTCAGCATGACGGGAATGTTTTGGTTCGCTAAGGTGCAATCATGCCATCAAACATTAAAATCTGCGGCCTCAGCGACGAAGCTAGCGTTGATGCCGCCGCCAAAGCAGGCGCATCGCATATTGGCCTCGTCCATTTCGAAAAAAGCCCGCGTCATGTTGGATTGGAACACGCCGCAGCACTTCAGATGCGTGCGCCAGCCTCGCTAAAGGTTGTCCTTCTGCTGGTGAATGCCGAACCCGGCCTGACCGCCAAAGCGATTGAGGTCATCAAACCCGACATACTGCAATTTCATGGCTCCGAGAGTGCACAATGGCTCCGTACCCTAAAAAGCACTTTGGACATCGAAATCTGGAAGGCCTTGGGCGTTCGGGATGCTGCATCGCTCAAAACTGCAGATGAATATGTCGATGCAGCCGATCTCATCTTGTTCGACGCACCCGCACAGGTTTTGCCCGGCGGTAGTGGCATGCGTTTTGACTGGTCTTTGCTGAACGAGCATACACACAAGCTTCCATGGGGCCTTGCGGGCGGCCTGACCCCCGGCAACGTGAAGGAGGCTTTGCGCCAAACACGCGCGCATTTGATCGACACATCATCCGGCGTAGAATCCGCGCCGGGCATCAAGGATGTGGACAAGATTGCGGCCTTCTGCCAAGCGGTGCGGGACTATGACAATCACTGAACGCTCCCCGAACTCGTTTCGCAACCAACCTGATGAACGCGGCCATTTTGGGCAGTTTGGCGGGCGCTATGTCGCCGAAACGCTCATGCCGCTCGTGCTCGATCTGGAACGCGAATATCGCGCGGCGCAACAGGATCCGGCCTTTGCCGCGCAGTTTGATGATCTACTGGAACATTATGTCGGCCGCCCCTCGCCGCTTTATTATGCCGAGCGCCTGACCGAGGAAGTCCGCAAGGACGCGCCGGCAGGCAAAGGCGCGCAAATCTGGTTCAAACGCGATGAATTGAACCACACCGGCGCACACAAGATCAACAATTGCATTGGTCAGATTTTACTCGCCATTCGTATGGGCAAGACGCGCATCATAGCGGAAACCGGCGCTGGCCAGCATG
>NZ_CAMAYF010000009.1 GCF_945862485.1 Sphingorhabdus sp. EL138 | reverse complement strand
TCGATTAAATGCCTTTACGGAATTTTTCCAGATAGGCGTTTTGCGGTGACAAGATGATATTGCTTGCACCTTCACCATTCTGGAACGTCTGACGATAGCTCTGCATCGCGCGATAGAAATCATAGAAAGCCGGATCCTTGCCATAGCTTATCGCGTAGATGCGGGCGGCTTCGGCTTCGGCGTCAGCGCGGATAATTTGCGCTTCCTTTTGGCCTTCTGCGTCGATGGCGATGGCTTCCTGGTTTCTCGCGCTGCGCATACGGTTATAAGCCGATTGTAGGGTTGCCGCTGGCAAGTCGGCACGCTTGATGCGCACGTCAATGACTTCGGCCCCATATTTACGCGCTTCCCGGTTTAACGCAGTCTGGATATTCTCCATGACTTCGCCGCGTTCGGCGCTTAACAAGGCAGCAAAGGTCCGCTTGCCAAGCTCGTTGCGCAGCGATGAACCCAAAATCGTCCGCAATTGGTCACGCAGGCGATCTTCAGTACGTATTGTGCGATACATCACAGCGGGCTGGGTAATTCGGAACCGGGCAAAGGCATCCACCTGCAAACGCAACTGGTCGGTGGAAAGCACTTCCTGCTGTTCCATTTGAACGCTCAAGACGCGCTTGTCGATCATCTGGATCTGTTCAACAAAGGGAATACGGAAGGTAAGTCCAGCGCGTGTTTCGCCGAATTTCTCGCCGGGCTTATAGGGGTTCACGATCCGGTCGACCTTACCATAGCTGCTGATAATGGCTTGCTGGGTTTCGGGAACGACATTCACCGACATGCTCATCAATATGAGCGCGCCGATTGCGCCAAACGCGAGATAAATAGGATTGCGAAGGAGGCTGCTGGTCATTGCTTCGTCCCTGTAACGGTCACTGGTTCGGCCTTTGGAGCCGTTCTTTTCTGGAATTCGGGAATGGGCAGGTAAGGCGTTACGCCGCCCGTTTCGACAATCGTCTTGTCAACCTTACCCAGTACCTGCTCCATGGTTTCATAATATAACCGGCGCTTCGTCACCTCAGGTGCGGCACGATATTGCACGTAAATTTTGTCAAACTCGGCGGTTTCACCCAAGGCAAGCTCGGTCACGCGGCTGGCATAAGCGCGGGCATCGTTCAGATAGCTTTCGCGCCGTTGCTGCGCCGCGTTCACTTCGCGGAAGGCGTCATTGACCTCGGCCGGGGGGTCCGACTGGCGGATCGAAATACTCTGGATCAACACGCCTGCCCGATATTCATCGAGCACCTGTTGCATCCTGCGACGTACCTCAAGTTCGATCGCGCCACGACCGGGGCCAATAGCTTGTGTTAGATCAAAATTGGCAACCGCGGCGCGCATGGCACTTTCCGCCACTTCTTTGACTGTTTCCTGCGGACTGTCGAGTTGGAACAGGTAGAGCTCCGGATCTTTAATCGACCAGCGGACATCATAGGCCATGTCGATGATACTTTGGTCCTTCGTTAGCACCAAATTCTCGCTGCTTGCCTTTGGTGAGCCTACAGATGTCGTCTGAATTTGTTGCGTATCGATTTTCGTGATGCTTTGCAGTGGCGCAGGCAAAGTGAACTGGATGCCGGGCGATACTGTACGCGAATATTTACCCAATTGCGTCACAACGCCTTCTTGTTCAGGGCCAATGCGATGGATGCTTGTCCATACGATCCACAAAGCGACGAGGGCGCCAATGATAAGCGGGAACCAGCTTTTTCCATCGGGCCGTTGCGGCAAACCACCAAATCCGCCGCCTTTTCTGCGCAGCAGATCCTCAAGCGATGGGCCGCGCGAACGGGTGCGTCCGGCGGGTTCGGGTGTTGGATCCCACGGGTTAACGGGATCGGGCTTCGATCCGCCTCCGCTCCCGGTTGGGTTGCTTGTGCCGTTTGTTTCCCCAGAATCGGAGGAATCCCAAGGTCCTTTGCCATCTGTTGCCAAAATCACGGGTCCTTGCTTGTCAAATTTTCTGCTCATAAAACCTTTATAGGAACGGTTTTTCAGAAAAACAGTGTCAATCCCGCAATTCTGAATCTATTCGGCAAGTCATGTCCAATTTTGATATATTTTCCGATGCCATTTTTGCGGTTGTGGGGAACCGCGCGAGTGGTTTGAAGGTCACCGAAAATGCGGTCTCGCTGATGCTTGACGTGTCCGGCTTAAATGCCGAACAGCGCACTGAAATCGAAGCCGATGTCCGCACGGCAGCCACGCAGGTCGGCGCGCAATCGGTGCGTGTCATGTTGACCGCCGAACGCATCACGCCGCGCCTGATTGCGGTGGCGAGTGGCAAAGGCGGCGTCGGCAAATCTACGCTGTCGACAAACCTTGCCATTGCCATGGCGCGCGCTGGCGGTTCTGTTGGTCTGGTGGATGCAGATATCTATGGCCCGTCGCAACCGAGATTGATGGGTGTGGAGGGCGTGAAGCCCCAAGCCGAAGGCAACATGATCATACCTGTGATGGGCGCGGGCGGCGTGCCGTTTCTGTCCATGGGGCAATTGGTCAACCCGGGGCAAGCCATTGCATGGCGCGGACCGATGGCGGGTAATGCGTTGTCGCAACTTGTCGATGCCAAATGGGGCAATGTCCGCGACATCGTGGTTGATATGCCGCCAGGCACGGGCGATATTCAATTGTCCATGATCCAGAAGCATAAGCCTATCGGCGCAGTCATCATCTCCACGCCACAGGACCTTGCCCTCATTGACGCGATGCGCGCCATCAGCTTTTTCGATACGGCAAAAGTACCGATCATTGGCCTTGTTGAAAATATGGCCGGGTATCTGTGTCCGCATTGCGGGGAAATGAGCGATCCTTTCGGTTCGGGTGGGGCAGAGGCGGCAGCGAAGGAATTGGGTATTCCGTTCTTAGGACGGATACCACTCGACATTAAAATCCGGATGGAAAGCGACGCTGGCACGCCGCCGGCATTAGGTGAAGGACCGATTAGCGACGCTTATGCTGCGATAGCGCGGCAAGTCTCTGCGTGGATTGATTCTCCGAAAGATACCGCTGCATGAATGAAGCGCCAGCAGCAAAGGACGGCATAAGCCGCCGGAAACTGCTGGTTGGCGGCGGCGTAGGCATAGGACTTTTGGTGGCATGGGGCCTATGGCCGCGTCGCTATGCGCCAAACATGCGTTTGGCGGATGGGGAGCATCTTTTTGGTCCATGGCTGAAAATTGCGGAGGATGGCAAAGTCATCGTCGCCATCCCGCAGAGCGAGTCTGGCCAAGGCGTGTATTCGGCGCTGGCGCAGATCGTGGCCGGTGAATTGGGGGCGGACTGGCGCTCGGTCGCGGTGCAGCCGGTTTCCGCCAGTCCGATTTTTGCCAATACATTGCTGGCGCGCGCGTGGGCTCCGGCATTTTTACCAGAAAACATTTCCATAGATGCGGATATTGGTCCCGTTGCCAGCAGCATAAATGAAATCGCCCGCCGCGACATGTTTATAGTGACAGGCGGGTCATCCTCAATCCGGCAGTTCGAAAGACCGTGCCGTGAAGCTGGCGCTGCGGCGCGGACTTTATTGTGTCAGGCAGCAGCAGCGCGCTGGGGCATTGCATGGGAGCAATGCCGGACCGATCGTGGTTTTGTGATTTCTGGCCAACGGCGCTTGTCCTTTGCAGAATTGGTGGTTGAGGCATCGGCGCTTGCTGTCCCGTCGCCCATTCCACTTAACCCGTCGGCACGCAACCGGCTGTCGGGACGCGATGCACCGCGCCTTGACCTGTCGGCCAAGGTGGACGGCAGTGTCAGTTTTGCTGGCGATGTCCGTTTGCCCGATATGTTGTTTGCGTCGGTTCGCGCTGGGCCAGCGGGTGACACCCGTCTGTTGTCGGCTAATGAGAAGGCTGCGTTGAAAATGCGTGGCGTCCTGCAGGTGGTGAAGACCGATAACTGGGTCGCGGCGGTTGCAAGCAATTGGTGGGCGGCAAACAATGCCCTCGATGCCATGGCACCCGTGTTCCGCACCAAGGGCCGGATGGCAAACAGCACAGCAATCATGCAGTCTTTGTCCAATGCAATTGCCAAAGGCCCCGGCTTTCGCGCGACCAAATTTGGGGATATTGATGTCGCCATGGCGCCGGAAACAGGCACGCGGATATTCAAGGCAGATTATACCGTCGGCGCTGCGGTGCACGCACCGATTGAGACACGATCGGCAACAGCAGACTTTAGGGATGGGCGTCTACAATTGTGGCTCGCGACCCAAGCGCCGCAAGCCGCGCGTATAGTCGCTGCCAAAGCCATTGGAATTAACGTCGATGACGTTGTGCACCATCCTGTGATGGCTGGTGGAAGCTTCGACCGTAATTTCGACAACAGCATAGCCGCGCAAGTGGCGGTGATTGCCAAGGCCGTGGGCCGGCCCGTCCAATTGACATGGTCCCGTCCAGAAGATTTCGTCCGCAATCACGTCCGCAGTCCTGCTTTGGGTCGGCTTTCGGCGGCCATGAACGCGGATGGCGCGGTGACGGGCGTAACGGTTCGTGTCGCTGCAGCGTCCAGTATGCGTGAGCTTGCCAACCGGATAGACGGACAATCAACGGACGAGGCGCGTAAGTCGGCATCCGGCCAATATGATGTGCTGGCGCTGGAAGGCGCGCAAATTCCTTACGTCATACCAAATATCACTATCGACCATTTCCCCGTGTCCATGCCTATGCCGACTGGGCCATGGCGCGGCTTAGCCAACAGCTATAACTGCTTCTTCGTTGAAGGATTTATCGATGAACTGGCGCATAAGGCAGGGGTTGAACCCTTGTCGTTCCGTATGCAAATGCTGGCTGGCCAGACACGTTTGGCGCGATGCCTAACAGGTGTGGCGACGATGGCTGGCTGGGATGGTGGCGTGTCGGGCAGTGGGCGTGGCATCGCGTGCCACAGCATGCGCGGTAGCCATATTGCCATCATTGTGACTGCCCGCAATAGCGCGACTGGCGTGCGTGTGGACCGCATTCACGCGATGGCTGATTGTGGCCGCTTAATTAACCCCGATCTGGCGCGCCAGCAGATTGAAGGCGGCATCGTGTTTGGATTGGCTCAGGCCTTGGGATCTGCTACCGACTTTGAAAGCGGGCTTCCCACCGCACGGCGGTTGCGCGATATCGATCTGCCCAAATTAGCCGATGTACCCGAAATCACGGTGAAACTTGCGCGCAACGATGAAGCGCCGGGTGGCGTTTCCGAATTGGGCGTTCCCGCGGTTGCACCTGCTATTGCCAATGCCATTTTCTCCGCCGCCGGTATTAGGCTGCGCGAATTACCCTTATTGTCCAGAGGACTATGATGACATTACCGATTGATCACCCCCCCGTAGCAACACCGAAAATTGGTGTATTGCTTGTAAATTTAGGGACACCGGACGCGCCGACGACGCCTGCTGTGAAACGCTACCTCAAGCAGTTTCTATCCGACCGCCGCGTCGTCGAAATTCCGCCGATCATCTGGCAACCGATTTTGCGTGGCATCATTTTGAATACGCGTCCCCAGAAATCTGCCAAGGCTTATGCAAAAGTGTGGACTGACAAGGGTTCGCCTCTGGCATTTTTTACTGCTGGACAGGCCGACGCGCTGCAGGCGCGCATGGGCGATACTGCCGATGTTCGCTACGCCATGCGATATGGCAACCCGTCGGTCGCCGATCAGCTTGCCGCCATGAAGGCTGCGGGGTGCAACCGGATTTTGATCGCGCCCATGTATCCGCAATATTCCGGCGCAACGACGGGAACTGTATTGGATGAGGCCTATGCCGCATTGACCGCTATGCGCTGGCACCCCGCGATACGAACGCTGCCGGCCTATCATGATGATGCGGCCTATATTATCGCGCTGAAAAGGTCGATTGAGGCTTCGCTGGCCGGACTTGATTTCGAACCCGACGCTATCGTCATTAGCTTCCACGGCATGCCCGAACGCACATTGCAATTGGGGGATCCCTATCATTGCCATTGCCAGAAAACGGCGCGTTTGTTGTCTGAGGCTATGGGGCGCGCATTGGTTGTCAGTTTCCAGTCACGTTTCGGTCGTGCCAAATGGCTTGAACCGGCAACGGACGACACGCTGATGCGGTTGGCGCGCGAAGGCACCAAGAAAGTCGCAATTTTTGCGCCAGGCTTTTCCGTTGATTGCCTCGAAACGCTCGAAGAATTGGCCATGCAGGGCCATGAGCAGTTCGAAGAAGCAGGCGGCACGCATTACGCGTATATGCCATGCCTCAACGACAGTGATGTCGGTATGAACATGTTAGAGAGCATCATCCGTCGCGAACTCGCTGGCTGGATTTAACATCAGATACAGCTGCTTATGAATTCTTCCGACTAACGTTTACGGCAACTTGCGCTTACGGGCGTGCACGGTAATCATCGTCAAAATTGAGCGAGGAGAGCGGCGCATGACAAAGGTGGCAGTGGTTACAGGGGGCACCAGAGGCATTGGGGAGGCGATTAGCCTAAAGTTGCAAGAAAAGGGACGTTTGGTAATCGCCAATTATGGCGGCAATGATGCCGCAGCAATGGCTTTCTCAGAGCGTACCGGCATCGCCGTTCGGAAATGGGACGTAGGCGATCATAAAAGTTGCATTGATGCCTGCGCCGCTATTGAAGCCGAATATGGCCAGATTGACATCATGGTCAACAATGCGGGCATTACGCGGGACGCCACAGTGATTAAAATGACGTTTGAACAATGGGATGAGGTTATCCGCGTTGATCTTACGGGCTGCTTCAACATGGCCAAGGCGGTATTTGCGGGCATGCGTGAGCGCAAATGGGGCCGCATTGTCAACATCGGCTCGGTCAACGGCCAAGGGGGGCAAATAGGTCAGGTGAACTATGCCGCCGCCAAATCGGGCATTCATGGCTTTACAAAATCCCTTGCGGCGGAGGGCGCACGACATGGCGTTACGGCTAATGCCATTGCGCCAGGTTATATTGGTACGGAAATGCTGTCGACGATTCCTGAAAATGTCATGGATAAGATTGTCGCCCAGATCCCTGTTGGCCGCCTTGGGCAGCCCGAAGAAATTGCGCGTGGCGTCGAATTTCTCACCAGCGATAATGCTGGGTTTATAACCGGATCGACCTTGTCGATTAACGGTGGCCAGCATATGTATTGATGGGCATCCGGTCTTGAGCGACATCTATCACCCGCCTGTGAAACGAAGCATGACCGTAGCCGGGCATCAGACGTCAATCAGTCTTGAACCATTATTTTGGGATCGGCTTCGGGCGATTGCGGAGGCGGATGGCCTGCCGATTAATGCTTTGGTGGCGCAGATTGATGTCGCGCGGCTTGAATCGCGAACGCCCTGTGGCCTTGCAAGCGCCATTCGCCTCTGGCTCATGGCGCATATTTAATGTGACGGGTTAAAAACACTGGATCTTTAAGACTGTTCTGTTCGCCCAGATATGGCTGGTAGTTTGCAACCGTAAGGTCGGATCAAAGACCCGCTTCTACCGCAATTCTCACCGCGTCTGCGGCGTTTGAAGTTGAAAGCTTTTTGAACATTAACATGCGGTGCATTTGGACCGTTTTTTCACTCAGTGACAGACGGTAGGCTATTTGCTTTGTGCGGAAACCGCGCGCCATTTGCTGCAATATTTCGCGCTGGCGTGGCGATAGACGGTCAACAATTTGTGCCGCTTTTTGTTGCCGCACGAGGCCAATGCTCTCTTCTTCCGGCAGAACCTCAATCTGCGATCCGACGAAAAGCTCCAGTTTTCCTTCATCATCAAATAATGGCGCAATCATGACCGCGTTGCGAAAGGGGGACCCGTCTTTGCGGTAGTTGATAAGCTCAGCCAAGGCAGGGCGTTGACCATAAACCGCCGAGCGCAATTTCTCGGTCTGACCATTTTCGGTGTCGGGACCACGAAGGAACCTACAGTTACGTCCAATCGATTCCGCTTCGGAATATCCGGTCAGCGCGCAGAAGGCAGCATTTACAGCAATCAGGGGATTGTCAGGCTGTGTGGGGTCGCTGACGACTGTTGCAATCGGGCTAAAAAGAATCGAATCCAAAACCGGATGGCTGCTTGTTACGATGGTTTTTGAGAAATGTTCGTCTGTCACTTAGGGATTAATACTGTATGAATCCAAAACTGGCAACCCTTCCTTGGTGCCATAAATCAATATGCAGCGTTGTGTATCACTCCGCGCCGACCCGTTCGACGTCCGCTCCGACCAACTGAAGCTTCTCCTCAAGCCGTTCATAACCGCGATCAAGATGATAGAGTCGGCTAACATGCGTTTCGCCCTCTGCTACCAATCCAGCGATCACTAGGCTCATCGACGCCCGCAAGTCGGTTGCCATGACGGGCGCGCCAGTAAGCTTTTTGACCCCATGGACAATCGCTGTGCGGCCCTTTGTCTCGATATGCGCGCCCATCCGATTAAGTTCGGGGACATGCATATAGCGGTTTTCAAATATGGTCTCGGTAAGCACACTAGCGCCGTCTGCCATGCACAGCATGGCCATGAACTGCGCCTGCATGTCGGTGGCAAAACCGGGATAGGGTGCCGTGGAAATGGTAAGCGGCTTTAATTTGCCATCTGAAGAGACGCGAATGCCAGTTCCCGTATCTTTGACCTTAGCACCGGCTTGACGCAAGGCATCCAGCGTCGCGTCCATCTCGCTGGCTTTTGCACCGACGAGTTCGACATCACCGCCCGTGATAGCAGCGGCACAGGCGTAGCTGCCGGCCTCGATACGGTCGCTCATCACGCGGTAGGTTGCGCCATGAAGGCGGTCCCGACCTTGAATGATCAAATCGGATGTGCCGATGCCTTCAATTTGCGCCCCCATGGCGACGAGCAGGTTGCAGAGGTCTACAATTTCCGGCTCGCGCGCCGCATTGCGCAGCACGCATGTGCCCTTGGCGAGACTGGCCGCCATCAAAGCGTTTTCGGTCGCGCCGACGGATACGACAGGAAATGTGTATGTCCCACCCGGAATGCCCTTTTTGGCAATGGCTTTGACATAGCCGGCGGCCACTTCAATCTCGACGCCAAAGGCTTCCAGCGCCTTGAGGTGAAGGTCAATCGGCCGGTTGCCGATTGCGCATCCGCCCGGTAGCGAAACAGTCGCTTCACCAGCGCGCGCCAGCATTGGACCAAGCACAAGGATAGAGGCACGCATTTTGCGAACTAGGTCATAAGGCGCGACGTTACTGGTAATCCGCGTAGCTTCCAACGTCATAACCCGGCCGAAATCTTCGGGGCGTGACCCAGCAACTGTTGTCGAAATCCCGAACTGATTCATCAGATGCTGAAAGCCGTCAATGTCGGCCAAGCGCGGTAAATTACGCAAAGTCAGCGGTTCATCCGTCAGCAGCGCGCAGGGGATCAACGTCAATGCACTGTTCTTCGCACCTGAAATCGGAATTTTGCCTTTTAGGGCGTTGCCGCCACGCACGATTATCTTATCCATCGCAATGTATTTAGCGGGAATTGGATGCGGCGCAACTTAGGATTTGGTAAGTGCCGCCTCAACCTGCCCAAGCCGTTCCTTGCCCCAAAACATCTCGTCAGCCACAAAGAAGGTCGGTACGCCAAATGCGCCGCGTTTTGCGGCGGCCTCGGTATTGGCTATAAGCTCGGCCTTCACTTCAGGATCATCTGCCAGAGCCAGCAACGCGCCGCTGTCGAGGCCAGCCCCGTTCAGAACATCCCGCACAACATCGAGATCGCTCAGGTCTGATCCGTTTTGCCACATCGCCGCCATGACCACGTCCACATAAGACGCAAAGCAGCCAAGCCTCTGTGCCGCAAAGGCGCCGCGCATCACGTGTAGTGTGTTGAGAGGAAAACGTGGATTCATCTTAAACGGTATCGCATGCGCTTTTACGAAGCGTTGAAATTCCAGCATCTCATATTTCTGTTTGGCGGGCGTTTCAGCATAGCGCATCATTGGTGCCTGATTATTGGTAAGCTTGAACAAGCCACCGAGCAGGATAGGCACATACAGGGCCTCTGCACCGGTTCGGTCACACAGGTCCGGCAACATTTTGTATGCCAAATAGCTATTTGGTCCGCCAAAATCGAAAAGAAATTCAAAACTTTTGGCCATCTAAAAACTCTCCGTCCAGGGGCGCAAGTCCATTTCGTGCGTCCATGCGCTGCGATGTTGCTTGTGCAGGGCAACATATTGTAGGGCAATCGCGTCGGGCGACAATATGCCGTCTGCTGCCTTTGCAGCCTCGAAATCCGGACGGATACCGCGTATGAAGGCCGTATCGATGCCGCCATCGATAATGACGTGCGCGACATGAATGTTTTGCGGACCCAGCTCACGCGCCATGGATTGCGCCAGCATCCGCAGTGCGCCCTTTGCGCCAGAAAAGGCGGAGAAGCCTTTACCGCCACGCATACTTGCCGTTGCGCCTGTGAAGATGATGGTGCCCGATTGGCGCGCGACCATGCGGCGCGCGGCCTCACGACCCATCAGGAACCCAGCGAATGCCGCCATTTCCCATACCTTGCGGTACACTTGCGCGGTCATATCGAGTATGGAAAAATTGACATTCGCGCCTATGTTAAAAACTGCGATCTCTATTGGCCCGACGTCGCGTTCAATCGCATCGACCATCGCTACGACTTCGTCTTCGATCCGGGCGTCAGCAGGGTAAGCGCGGGCTTCATATCCCTCATCGCGTATCGATTGTGCAAGCGCTTCAAGTTGGTCGGCGTTGCGCGCACGGCGGTTGACGCAGGCTACATAGCCTTCGCGTGCAAAAGCCTTGGCGATAGAGCTACCTGTGGCGTCACCTGCGCCAACGATTAGGGCTGCCTTACTCAATCTTTCTCCAGCGTGCATTGCAGCGGATGCTGGTTCTTCTGCGCGAAGTCCATCACTTGCGTAACCTTGGTTTCGGCCACTTCATAGGTGAAAATACCGCAGACGCCGACGCCCTTTTGGTGGACATGCAGCATCACACGGGTCGCCTGATCGGTATCCATCTGAAAAAACGCCTTGAGGACATGCACGACAAATTCCATCGGCGTGTAATCGTCGTTCAGCAGTAGCACTTTATAAAGGCTTGGCTTTTGGGTTTTTGGGCGTGTGCGCGTGGCGAGGCCGACCCCCGGTCTGCCGCCATTTTTTTCATCATCGTCTTGCGCCATTAAAATCTGCATCGGACTAAAATAGGTCAGAGGAGGGGGACTCTGCAAGCCCCGTTCGTCATCTATTCTCTTGCACCAAAAAGAAACCGCCCTTTCTTTAACGGAAAGGACGGTTGCTTTGTGGAATTGCACCGGGTGATCTCGACGTCCTGCCGCCAAAAGGAGGAGAGAGAGGGTGGTAGGTGTATGACCCACCGGTGCAATATCGTTCGGAAGCTTATGCAGCTTTCTTGAACAGCTCAGTCGTCGCCGCGATGCAGTTCGAGATTGGCTGGAACATTTCGCTGACCAACTTGACCATCGCTTCCGTGTTTTTCGAGCCCTGTGCAACGGCAGTGTCTAAACCCTTACGGGCCAATTCGCCCTGAAGCTTGACGAAATCCGTTGGGGACTTGACCGAAGTCAGTTCCTTCACGGCAACCTGGACTTCTTCGAAATTCTTCTTTGCGAATTCCATATTGGTCTTGCCGATTTCCTGAGCGCCCTTGGCAACAATCTTGCCAGCTTCAACGACGGCATCAACATTTGCCTTGTTGAATTCAACGGCTTCAGCAGCAAACTTCTTGCCCTTTTCGGCAGCCTCGGTTGCCTTTTCGCGGACGTCAGCGAAAAACTCGGTTGCCTTTTCAGCGGTTTTTTCTGCAGTGGCTTTAACAGTGTCAGTCATTTTTGATACTCCTTGAGCAATCGGTGTTGGTTCAACAGACACGGTTTTCAGGGCCGGCGAAGCAAAAGGTGTTTCCACCTTGGTCTTCACAACGGTGCTTGGAGCAGCTTTCACAGCTACACGCTTTGAAACCGCAACTTTGGCAGTTTTCGCTGGCGTGTTTGTTTCTGTCTTAGCAGTCATGTGTACGCACCATTTCTGTTGTGTTGCACTGCACAATAAATGCAAATGCAAACTATGTCAACAAAAAATGGTGCAGTGCACAAAATTGGCTTTTGGTTTGTTAATCCGCCAAAGTCAGCCGTTCAAAACGTTCATAATGGTGATCCGCAGAACCAAATTGGTTCTCAATCATCGTTGCTCGCTTAAAGAAGTGACCAATGGCCAGCTCCTGTGTGATGCCAATGCCGCCATGTGTTTGAATAGCGCTCTGCCCCACAAACTTTGCTGAACGTGACACTTTCGCCTTACATGCTGATACGGCGGCCATGCGTTCGGCGGCTGGCAGATCGAGCTTAAGCATTGCCATTGTGGTCATGGACTTTGATTGCTCAACCTCCATGAACATGTCGACCATGCGATGCTGAAGCACTTGGAAGCGCGAGATTGGCTGACCAAATTGGTTGCGCTGACGCGCATATTCCAACGTACCCTGATGCAGCTTTGCAGTCACGCCACACGATTCAGCGCAGACGGCAACCGTTGCTTCGTCAACGATGCGTTCAATCAGCGGCAGGCCCGCGCCTTCGTCACCCAGCAACGCGTCAGCAGGAATAGCGGCGTTTTCGAAATAGATTTCAGACGCCTGGAAGCCATCCACAGTTGGGTAATCGCGGCGGACAATGCCCTTTGCATTGGCATCAATCAGGAACAAGGACACGCCGTTGACATCGGTGGTCGCGCCGCCTGTCCGCGCGGTCACGAGCAAATGCGTTGCCCATGGTGCGGCGTATACGACACCCTTATGGCCGTTCAAAACATAGCCCGCGCCGTCCTTCTTGGCTATCGTACGGATATTGGCGAGGTTATAGCGGCCCTGTGGCTCTGCATACGCAAAGGCAATAATGACATTGCCATTGATGATTTCCGGTATGACGGCATCCGCAACTGCGCCACCGACAGCCTTTAACGCACCACCGCCCAGAACGACGGTCTGGAGGTAAGGCTCAATCGCGATGACCTTGCCAAGCTCTTCCATGATCAAGGCGTTTTCGAGATGACCACCACCCAAGCCGCCCCGGTCTTCACTGAACGAGGCGCCCAGCATGCCGAGATCCTGCGCCAAAGCTTTCCAAATGCCGGGGTCACGTCCCATGCTGCTGGCAATCATCTTGCCGCGGCTATCGAAATCATAGGTGTCCGCCAAAAAACGGCTCAGGGTGTCGCGGATCATGTCCTGCGTTTCGGTGTAGCTGAAATCCATTATAGGCCTCTCTCAATTTTTTTGTCATTCCCGCGAAAGCGGGAATCCATGGCCTGACCATCATGTTTGGGCAAAGGTTCAGACCATGGACCCCCGAGCGGGTCGGGGGTGACACAGTTTTTGTTTCCAAGCGGGATTAAATTCCCAGCACCATCTTAGCGATGATGTTGCGTTGGATCTCGTTTGATCCACCGTAAATCGTCGTCTTGCGGGTGTTGAAATAGGTCGGCGCGGCGCGATGCGCATAATCTGGACCAATGGGGTGTTCATTGTCGCCTTCGCCAAAGCCACGGAAATATGGCGCGCCATAATGGCCGACGGCTTCGAGCGCGAGTTCGGTAATCCGCTGCTGGATTTCCGAGCCTTTGATTTTCAGCAAACTCGATTCAGGGCCAGGGCCATTGCCCGCTGCCTCACCGGCAAGGCTGCGCAATTCGGTGAATTCAAGCGCCGTGAGGTCAATTTCAAGTTCCGAAATTTTGCGCTTGAAAAATGGGTTAGCAATCAACGGGCGGTCGCCATCCTGTTCGGTACGGGCAATCGCCTTGATCTTCTCCACGCCGCGCTTTGAACGGGCAACGGCGGCAATGCCAGTGCGTTCGTGCGCCAGCAAGAACTTCGCGCAGGTCCAACCCTTGTTTTCTTCATAAACGCGATTTTCAACTGGCACGCGGACGTCTTCCAACCAGACCTCGTTGACTTCATGCTCGCCGCCCAAGGTGATAATCGGGCGGACGGTCACGCCCGGTGACTTCATGTCGATCAATAAGAAGCTAATGCCCTCTTGGGCCTTGGCATCGGGATCGGTGCGCACAAGGAAGAAGCCCCAGTCGGCATGCTGCGCCATGGTTGTCCAGGTTTTCTGGCCGTTGACGACATAATGGTCGCCGTCACGAACAGCCTTGGTGCGCAGCGATGCTAGGTCGGAACCAGCGCCGGGTTCGGAATATCCCTGACACCACCAATCATCGCCTGACAAAATACCGGGAAGGAATTTGGCTTTTTGCTCAGGCGTGCCGAAAGTGTAGATCACTGGACCAACCATCGACAGGCCAAATGGCATCGTACCAACGCAATCGGCGGAGGCCAGTTCTTCGGACCAGATGAAACGCTCCGTCGCGGTCCAACCAGTACCGCCATATTCGACGGGCCATGCAGGTGCGATCCAGCCCTTTTTGGCGAGAATGCGATGCCATGACAGAAAATCTTCCTTCGAAAGATCATGTTCTTCGTCCTGCACCGAGCGGAGATTTTCGGGGTAACTTTCGGTGATGAAATTGCGCACTTCCTTTTGGAAGGCGATTTCTGCGGGGCTGAATTCGAGTTGCATCACGATTCTCCTAAAAAGCTGAATCTGAATTAGTCGACGTTTACGTAAACGTCAATTGAATCTCATCGTGCCTTCACATAGCTACCTGGCGCCGATTCTAGGGCCTTAAGAGTGCCTTGGCCGGGTTGACGCGGCCCGGTTGCCGGCACGCGGGTGTCGCCCTTCTCTGTCAGCCAAGACAGCCAATCGGGCCACCAGCTACCCTTCGTCTCCGTGGCACCCGCAATGAAGGCCGCGAATGAGGGCGGCGATGTGTCATTGGTCCAATATTGATATTTATGGTGCGCAGGCGGATTGACCACACCCGCAATATGACCGCTGCCCGCCAGCACGAATTTGGTGGGACCCGTGAAATGCTCCTGTAGTTTCCAGACGCTTTCGGCGGGCGCAATATGATCCTCGCGGCCAGCCTGAATATAGGTTGGCGTTTGCACGCGGCGCAGATCAATCGGGGTGCCGAGTACTGACAAATCATTTGGCTTCACCAGCCGGTTATCGCGATAGAGGTCTACTAGATAGTTGCGATGCCATTTGGCCGGCAGGTTGGTGACGTCGCCATTCCAGTGCAGCAAATCGAACGCGGGATAGTCTTCGCCCAGCAGATAATTTTTGACGACAGTGGACCATATCAGATCCTTACCGCGCAGCATGTTGAAGGTCAGCGCCAGGAAACGGCCATCTAAATAGCCTTGCGGTGCGCTCAAAGCCTCCGTCATCGCAATCTGTTGATCATCGATAAAATGCAAAAGTTCCCCGCTGGAACTAAAATCGACCTGTGCTGTAAAAAAGGTCGCGCTGCGCACTTTGTCAGCAGTGTCAGTTGCCGCGAGGACCGCGAGCGTTGCCGCCAAGGTCGTACCGGCAACACAATAGCCAATCGTATGGACATCTGGCACATCAAGGGCGCTGCGCACGGTATCAATCGCGTCGATCTGCGCCGTGATATAGTCATCCCAAATGACGTCCTTCATCGAAGCGTCGGCCGATTTCCATGACACGATAAAAACCGTGATTCCTTGGTCGACGCAATATTTGATGAAGCTTTTTTCCGCCGTCAAATCGAGAATATAAAAGCGGTTGATCCATGGCGGGAAAATGATGAGCGGCGTTTCCAGCACCTTTTCCGTGGTCGGGTCATATTGAATAAGCTGATACAAAGGCGTTTGGTGCACGACCTTGCCCGGCGTTGCGGCGATGTTTTCGCCAAGGGTAAACGCGTTAGGGTCGGTATGCGTCAACTGTCCGCGTTGCATGTCCTGCATCAGGTACTGCAACCCGGACATCAGGCTCGCACCCTTGGACTCCAAGGCGCGTTCGAGTGCAACCGGATTGGTAAAGGGTGAATTTGCAGGGCTCATTGCCTCGATGATGCTACGCAGAGCAAAGCCCATTTTTGCTTTATCCTGTTCGGACAAGCCATCCAATTGGTCAGCTGCGGCCAACATATATTCGGACATGACCTGATAGCTTTGGCGGACCAAGTCGAATACCGGGTGCTCCCATTGGGGCGCGGCAAAACGGCGATCAGTCGTATCGAGCTTATCACGGCCAGCCTTGGCCAGCGGTTCCAGCACGGTTCCCCAGGCATCCATCGCCGCGTGATACGCCTTTAGGGGGTCGGTCGTCGCGATTGCCGTTTGCTCAAACAACTTCATGAACTGCTGAGGGTCCATGAAGGGCGGGATTTCGGGTGAGTCGGCCATAACGATAGGCATATCAAAGCAAATGAAATTGTCGAAGATTGTTTTGTTGTGCGGCGCAGCATGGACATTGCGTAAAAAAGAGCGCAAAGGCGCGCCATAATGACATTTGAAAACATATCTCCGCTTCTCGATGAAGCGCTCACCGCGCGTGGATACACTACGCTGACCCCCGTTCAAAACGCTGTAATTACAGAGGAGGCCGTTGGACGCGACTTGGTTGTGTCGGCACAAACTGGCTCGGGCAAGACCGTCGCCTTTGGCCTCGCTATGGCCCCCCAAATCCTTGATGGTGGGATGGTTAGCCTCGCACGCGAGCCTGCGGCGCTCATCATTGCCCCGACCCGCGAGCTTGCCTTGCAGGTAAGCCGCGAATTGATGTGGCTTTATGGTAAAGCAGGCGTACGTATTGCGACCTGCGTTGGCGGGATGGACGCGTCGAAAGAACGGCGCACATTGAATCAAGGCGCGCAGATCGTTGTCGGCACCCCCGGACGCCTTCGGGACCATTTGGAGCGCGGCGCGCTTGACCTGTCGGCATTGAAGGTCGCAATCTTGGATGAAGCGGACGAAATGCTCGACATGGGCTTTCGTGAAGAGCTTGAGGAAATTTTGAACGCTACGCCGGAAGCGCGGCGGACATTGCTGTTCTCAGCCACCATGCCGAAACCGATTGTGTCTCTGGCAAAACGATATCAGCGCGATGCTTTGCGCATTTCAACCGTTGGCGAAGACCGCGGGCATGGCGACATCAGCTATCAAGTGGTCACGGTTGCTCCGCCGGACATCGAAAACGCTGTCGTGAACTTGCTGCGTTTGCATGAGGCGGAGACCGCCATATTGTTCTGCGCCACGCGTGAAAATGTTCGCCGCTTGCATGCCAGCCTGACCGAGCGCGGCTTTAACGTTGTGGCTTTATCGGGTGAGCATTCGCAGTCTGAACGCAACCAAGCACTTCAGGCTTTGCGTGACCAACGCGCGCGCGTTTGCGTTGCAACCGACGTTGCCGCACGCGGGATTGATTTGCCCAACCTATCGTTGGTTGTGCATGTCGAACTGCCGCGCGATGCCGAAGGGCTTCAGCATAGATCGGGCCGTACAGGTCGTGCAGGCCGCAAGGGTACTGCTGTATTGATAGTGCCCTATCAGCGCCGCAAGCGAGTGGAATCCATGCTGCGTGGTGCAAAGATTGAGGCGGATTGGATCAAGGTTCCGACCGCTGCAGACATTCGGGCCAAGGACCATGAACGTCTGCTCGAAACGCTTCTGACTCCTGTAGAGGTTGAGGACGAAGATCGCGCGCTGGGCGCCCGCTTGCTCGAAACCATGTCGGCCGAAGACATCGCGGCCGCTTTAGTGCGCGTGCATCGTGCCAAGATGCCGCAAGCTGAAGATTTGCTAGATGACGGCAGCCGTGAACGTCAACGCGACGACCATCGCGCAGGCTTTGACGATTCGGTCTGGTTTAAACTGAACGTGGGTCGCCGTAACAATGCCGATCCTAAATGGATATTGCCATTATTGTGCCGCCGTGGCGGCGTGACGAAGAACGACATTGGTGCCATACGCATTGCCGCTAATGAAACCCATGTCGGAATTGCGGCAGCTGCGGTCGCCAAGTTCGCTAAGTCGATAGCACAACCGGGACATGAGGAGGACAATGACGTCGAAATTGTCCAAGCCAATGGTCCGCCAAGGGAAGCAGCACGCGAAAACAAGCGCAGGGGCCGCGATGGCGATCGTCCGCAACGTGCGAAGCTTGGTGTTAATTCACGGGGCGATGGTCCACCACGTGGTGATGGTCCACCCCGTGGCGGCAACTTCCGTGGAGACGGACCACGTGGCGGTGGTTCAAGCCGCGACGGCGCACGTCCTTTCCGCAAGGATGGTCCACCCCCATCAAAGCATGGCGTAAGGCACAAGGCCAAAGGGAACCGCCCGCGTTAATTGATGCGCATATAGTTTTTCTGGAAATGCGGTAAAACTTCGCGCATGAGTGCGGTCTTGAGTTAACCAACCCGAAACGGGAGCTTATGTCCGAAGAATTCTACCGCATCAAACGCTTGCCACCTTATGTCATCGCTGAGGTCAATGCGATGCGTGCGGCGGCGCGCGGCGCGGGTGAGGATATCATTGACCTCGGCATGGGCAATCCTGATTTGCCGCCACCGCCGCATGTGATCGAAAAACTGTGCGAAGTGGCGCAGAAGCCGGATGCCCATGGCTATTCCGCGTCTAAGGGAATTCCAGGGCTTCGCAAAGCACAGGCGAATTATTATGGGCGTCGTTTCGGGGTCGATGTGGATCCTGAACATGAAGTTGTCGTGACCATGGGGTCCAAGGAAGGCTTGGCAAGCCTTGCCACGGCGATCACTGCGCCGGGCGATGTGGTTCTGGCACCGAACCCGAGCTACCCTATTCACACTTTCGGTTTCATCATTGCAGGCGCAACGATCCGTTCGGTGCCAACCACGCCCGACGAAAATTACTTCCGATCGCTGGAGCGTGCCATGGCCTTTACTGTGCCGCGTCCGTCGATATTGGTCGTAAACTACCCGTCAAATCCCACTGCCGAGACCGTTGATTTGGCCTTTTACGAACGGCTGGTTGCATGGGCGAAGCACAATAAGGTCTTGATATTGTCTGACCTTGCGTATTCCGAACTCTATTTTGACGGCAATCCGACTCCATCGATTTTGCAAGTCAAAGGCGGCAAGGATGTGGCCGTCGAATTCACGTCCTTGTCCAAAACATATTCGATGGCTGGATGGCGCGTTGGTTTTGCTGTTGGCAATCGCGACCTGATTGCGGCGATGACCCGCGTGAAAAGCTATCTGGATTATGGTGCCTTCACCCCCATTCAGGCAGCAGCCTGCGCCGCGCTCAACGGGCCGCAGGACATTGTTGAGCAGAACCGCCAGCTTTACCACAAACGCCGCGATATCCTTGTCGAGGCGTTCGGACGGGCCGGTTGGGATATTCCGCCGCCTAAGGCGTCGATGTTTGCCTGGGCACCCTTGCCGCCCGCGCTCGCGCATTTGGGCAGCCTTGAATTTTCGAAGCAGTTGCTGACAGAGGCGAAGGTCGCTGTTGCGCCGGGCGTTGGCTACGGCGAAGATGGAGAAGGCTATGTCCGCATTGCGATGGTCGAAAATGAACACCGGTTGCGGCAGGCTGCGCGCAATGTGAAACGCTATTTACAATCCATGGGCGTCAACACCCCTGCGCAGTCCAAGGCGATCTGACATGGCACGTGGCGACTTTGCTTTTCATCATAGCTTGCGCGTGCGCTGGTCCGAAACTGACGCGCAAGGCGTTGTCTTCAACGCCCGGTATCTCGATTATGCGGATATCGCGATTACCGAATATTGGCGTGCGGTAAAGTTTCGCCATTATGCCGATGGTGCGCCGATGGAATTTCATGTGAAGAAAGCCACCGTCACATGGTTTGCACCGATTAAGCCGGATGAGATGATTGAAGTCATGGCGCGGACCATCGCAACGGGGCGCACAAGCATGACGCAGTTCGTTGAAATTCACGGGCTCACCGAAGATGGTTCCGACGATTTGCGCGCTACGGTGGATTTGGTCAGCGTGCATGTGGATCTCGACGTGCATCGTCCCATCCCGTTGCCCGATTGGGTGAAGGGCGTTTTTACAGCGTTCGACAGCCAAGCAACCCATAAGCCGTCTGCTCTGGCCGAGGCTTGAGGCATTGGGCCGTCATGCCATGACCGCGAAGATGATATTACTAACGCTGGCGATGGCGCTTGTCGGCGGCTGCCAACAAAGTGCGTCGGACGCACAAAATGCACGCGCGGTAGAATTTCCCCGCCCTGATCGCACGGTATCGGCGGCTGGCGACACGGAGTTTTCAACGGAGGCTGCCCGTGACCAAGCGGGCGAAGCCGAATATGTCATGGATTGGGCGGGCATTGAGTTGGGGACCACCGTTGCGGACATTGGCGCAGGCGAGGGCTATTACACCATGCGCCTTGCCGAGCGCGTTGGCCCCAAAGGCCGCGTTTTGGCGCAGGACATTAATCGCGGCGCGCTTGATCGACTTGGGGAACGCGTCACGCGTGAGCAGCTCGACAATGTCGCAATCAAGGAAGGTGCGGTTGACGATCCCCGCCTACCGGAGAACAGCTTTGACCGGATATTCATGGTGCATATGTACCATGAGATCGAAGAGCCTTATGCGTTTCTGTGGCGGATGCGGCCTGCGCTGGCAAAAGGCGGGCAAGTGATAGTCGTCGACCGTGACCGCGCGACCGACCGCCACGGCATAGCGCCAAAGTTGTTATTCTGTGAATTTGAGGCGGTCGGTTATCGCCTGACCGGCTTTACCGAGCAATTGAAGCTTGGCGGTTATATTGCGCGTTTTGAAGTCAGCGGCGCGCGGCCTGAACCATCGGCCATACGGACCTGCGCCAGCCGTTATCCGCAATCCTGAGGTTTCTTAGTCGCCATCAAAATCGATGAGGACGCCGCACGGATATCAACCGCGTCCGCTTTTGGCACAAAAAAAGGCGGCCTATCGCTAGACCGCCCCTTTTGTATATCCCCAAAGGGAGACTGAATTACTTCAGTTCTACGGTTCCGCCAGCAGCAAGGATCTTCGCCTTGATGTCTTCGGCTTCTGCCTTGTTTACGCCTTCCTTGATCGCCTTTGGCGCGGACTCAACGAGAGCCTTTGCTTCAGTCAGACCAAGTGCAGTGATTGCGCGGACTTCCTTGATGACGGCAATCTTGTTTCCGCCGTCGCCGGTCAGGATAACGTCGAATTCAGTCTGCTCTTCAGCAGCAGGTGCAGCAGCGGCAGCAGGGCCAGCAACAGCAACAGCAGCAGCGGCGCTAACGCCCCACTTTTCTTCCAAAGCCTTTGCAAGGTCAGCCGCTTCAAGAACGGTCAAAGCCGAAAGTTGGTCTACGAGCTTTTCAATATCAGCCATTTAAATAACACTCCGATTTTCTGTCATATCTGTAGGGCTCGCCCAAATGGACGCCGCCGGTTTCATGTAAAAAGTTACGCTGCCTTTTGGTCAGCATAGGCACCAAATACCCGTGCCAATTTCGCAGCCGGTGCGGTCGAAAGCTGAGCGATTTTCGTTGCCGGTGCTTGTACAAGCCCGATAAGCGTCGCGCGCAGTTGATCGAGCGATGGCAATGAAGCCAGAGCCTTTACACCGTTTACATCGAGGAAAGTGCTACCCATCGCACCGCCGACAATTTCAAGTTTGTCATTGGTTTTGGCGAACTCGACAGCAACCTTTGCAGCGGCGACCGGGTCCGACGATGTGGCGAGCGCCGTAGGTCCGGTAAGCAATTCTGCTACCGATCCATATGACGTTCCCTCAAGGGCGATTTTGGCAAGACGGTTCTTGGCAACCTTATATGTTGCGCCCGCATCGCGCATCTTCAAACGAAGGTCGGTCGATTGTGCAACTGTCAGCCCGAGATTACGGGTAACAACAACAACCGCCGCTTCATTAAAAGTGGCGTTCAGCGATGCAACTGTTTCGGTCTTTTCAGAACGGTTCATGCATTACTCCTTATTCGGGCCGTCCCGGCGAACCGAGCAAGCCCAACACGAAAAGCGAAGCACCCGGATGGGCACTTGCGCTGACTTGGTCCGTGGGGAAGTTTCATGCCGAACGCACACGACAGATTGTCGGAGCAGTGGCGAAGGATGGCAAAGCCAATCCTGAAATCTCTATCCCCGTCTAGGCTGGACATTAAGATGGGCAAATTCCCATCACCAACTGTCTCGGACGGTTGCCGGTGAAGCCGTCGCTCCACCGAACAGGGGTGCAACTAGCAGGGTTGGGGGGAGAGTCAAGCGGCGTCGCGTCCGTTTGCGCACTGGCCCGAACAATATGGCGGGACAAAAGCCGATGATCTGCCGGTGGAGATCATCGCGTTGGATTAAGTCCTTACGCAAAACTGTTCGTAAAAATTGACGGAGTAACTATGGCGTTGGGCATGTCGCAAACCTCCATCGTGCCCCGTCTGCATCTTCTGCTCGCCTTGGCGGTGATGGCGGTATGGGGAACGAACTTCGTTGTCATCAAATTGGCGCTGGAACACTTGCCGCCCTTATGGCTTGCCACCTTGCGTTTTGCCTGCGCGTTTTTGCCAACCGCGTTTTTCCTGAAACGGCCGGCGGTGCCCGTGTCCAATCTTGCGGCTTATGGCGTGCTGATCGGTGCTGGGCAATTTGGTCTGCTCTTTCTGGCGATGAAGAACGACATTACACCCGGTCTTGCGTCCCTAGTGGTCCAGATACAGGTGTTTTTCACCATCGCCCTATCAATGCGGCTGACGGGTGAGCGGGTGCGCGGTTTTCAATGGGCAGCGCTCGCGCTGGCGACCAGTGGGCTTGCTGTCATCCTGACCCATTCGAACGGCAGCGCGACGCCCTTGGGGCTGGGGCTTGTGGTAACCGCCGCCTTTTGTTGGTCGAACGGGAATATGGTGTCGCGGGCGGCGGGCAAGGTGGACATGCTCGCTTATGTGGTCTGGGCCAGCATTTTTGCGGTGCCGCCTTTGTTCCTTCTCGCGTTGCTGTTTGAAGGGGTGCCCGCCTTGATGGCGGGTGTGCACGCCGCGACGCCCACAACATGGGCTGCCGTGGTGTGGCAGGCGGTGGGCAATACCATGTTCGGCTATGGCGTATGGGGATGGTTGCTGGCGCGGCATCCAGCGGCAACTGTGGCGCCCATGGCCTTGCTTGTGCCGGTATTCGGGATAGGCGCATCGGCCTTGTTTCTGGGCGAACCCTTGCAAAGTTGGAAGTTGCTGGCGGCTGCCCTCGTCATGGGCGGATTAGCATTAAGCCTTTTATGGCCGCGATATGCCGTCAAAAGGAAGGCTACAAACAGCTGACAATAAAAAAGGGCTGAAGGTTTCCCTCCAGCCCCTTTTTTGTTCATACGGCGAAACGCTTAAGCGCCAGCGACGTCTGCCAGATCAATCTTGAGGCCTGGGCCCATCGACGAGCTGATTGCCACGCGGCGAACATATTTGCCCTTTGATCCGGTTGGCTTGTTCTTGATGATTGCATCGACCAATGCGTCGAAATTCTTGCGCAGGTCGGAATCGGAGAAGCTTTTCTTACCGATGCCGCTGTGGATGATGCCTTGCTTTTCAACGCGGAATTCAACCTGACCGGCCTTTGCCGCCTTAACGGCTTCAGCAACGTCCATGGTGACTGTGCCCAGCTTTGGGTTAGGCATCAGGCCCTTTGGACCTAAGGTCTTACCCAAGCGGCCAACGATGCCCATCATGTCCGGCGTTGCAATGACGCGGTCATAATCGAGATTGCCCGCCAGCATATCTTCCATCAGGTCTTCTGCGCCGACTTTGTCAGCACCCGCAGCAGTCGCAGCAGTCGCCTTGTCGCCACGTGCGAATACGGCAACCTTCATTTCCTTACCAGTACCAGCAGGAAGCGAAACCATGCCGCGCACCATTTGGTCGGCATGACGTGGGTCAACGCCCAAGTTCATCGCAACTTCGATGGTTTCGTCAAATTTGGCGGTCGCCAGTTCCTTGATGGTCTTCAGCGCTTCATTAACACTGTAGAGCTTGTCCGCATCGAGATGCGCGAGCGACTTTGCTTTTTTGGTTAGCTTTGCCATGTTCTCAACCCTCCACGACTTCGAGGCCCATGGCGGTAGCCGAGCCTGCGATGATTTTTACGGCCGCGTCCATGTCGTTCGCGTTGAGGTCGGCCATTTTGATGGTCGCGACTTCTTCCAATTGTGCACGGGTAATTTTACCAGCAGTCACCTTGCCTGGTTCTTTCGAACCGGACTTCAGACCCAAAACCTTCTTAATTAAAAAGGTCGCAGGCGGTGACTTCATTGCAAAGGTGAAGCTCTTGTCCGCAAAAACGGTGATTTTGGTTGGAATCGGCGTGCCTTTTTCCATATCGGCGGTCGCCGCATTGAACTGCTTGCAGAATTCCATGATGTTCACGCCACGCTGACCCAAAGCTGGGCCGATGGGCGGGGATGGTGTGGCTGAACCTGCAGGAACTTGCAGGCCGATATAGCCGTCAATTTTCTTTGCCATATATGGCGTCCTTTCATTCTTTCCCCAAAATTGCCGAGGCAAAAACGGGTCAAATTAAGCGGTCAAACAGTCGTATACAAATCTCTTTGGTAACAACCTCCCGCACGGGCTCTACTGATTCTCATCAGCAGAGGGGGGCGAATAAGTGAAATGCGCCGGAAAAGCAAGCCGCGCCTATGGCTGGGCTGATTGCCGACATCCATCTCCACTCCCATGACGGGAGCGGATCATCACTTCATCAATTCAACTTCTTCAAAGTCCAGCTCGACCGGCGTTGCACGGCCAAAAATGCTAACCGATACCTTGACGCGGTTCTTGTCGAAGTCGAGTTCTTCGACCAAGCCGTTGAAGCTTGCAAATGGTCCGCCAAGCACCTTGACCTGATCACCAATTTCATAGTCGACCGAAACGCGCTTCTTGGGTGCGGCTTCGAGTTCCTGCTTCGTGTTCAGGATGCGGGCGGCTTCTGCTTCGGTGATAGGCTGCGGCTTGTTGCCAGCGCCCAGAAAGCCCGTGACCTTTGCCGTGTTCTTGACCAAATGGTACACATCATCGTTCATATTCAGCTTTGCAAGAACATAGCCGGGGAAGAATTTCCGCTCTGCCTTGATCTTCTTGCCGCGACGCACTTCGGTGATCTGTTCGGTCGGAACCTCTATAGCTTCGACCAATTGCGAAAGACCAATGCGCTCGGCCTCGGCCAGAATCTGGTCGCGGACCTTGTTCTCAAAACCCGAATAAGCGTGAATGATGTACCAGCGTGCCATAATATCTTTCTTTTCCCCAAAACTCTCTCAAGGGTCTGCGCTTAGCCTTCGGCGAGCGCGAGCAGTCCCTTTACGATTGCGGCAAATACCGCGTCGACGCCCAAAAAGAAGATGGCAAGGATGATCGTCATGATCAGAACCATGATAGCGGTCTGCACGGTTTCCTGCCTTGTTGGCCATACTACCTTGCCGATTTCGGTCCGTACCTGACGGATGAATTCACCGGGGCTATTCTTTGCCATATCGTTTCTTCCTGTTCGATCCCGAGGATAGCCGCCAGCGCTCCGACCGGCGGGTCGAGAGCGATATAGGTTCCTATTTCGGAAAGAATAGGTCTGTAGCGATGGATTCGCCGCAACGCAAGATACCAAACAAAACTGGGCAAGTCCGTTTAGGAAAGCGCTTTGGCTATTTAAGCGATGTTGAAGTGCCTTGAACTATCGGGCTTTTGGGTTATCTCCTGCAACCTAAACTTGCCAAGGAAACGCCCCAAATGCCATCCGGTCTTGCTGCTTTACTCGACGATATCGCCACGATTGCCAAAGTGGCTGCCGCTTCTGTGGATGATGTCGCCGCCGCAGCGGGCAAGGCAGGCAGCAAGGCCGCAGGCGTTGTCATCGACGATACCGCGGTGACACCGCAATATGTCACGGGCTTTACCCCCGACCGCGAATTGCCGATCATCTGGCGCATTGCCAAGGGGTCATTCTTTAACAAGCTGGTGATCATCTTGCCGGTTGCCCTGTTGCTGAGCCTGTTCCTGCCATGGGCGATTACGCCGATATTGATGCTGGGCGGCGCGTATCTGTGCTTTGAAGGCGCAGAAAAGGTGTGGGAAAAAATCGCCCCGCATGAGGAGGAGAATCTCCTCGAAGAACTGGCTGCGTTAACCAGCAGCGAACATGAAACCGCGATGGTCAAGGGCGCGGTGCGCACCGATTTCATCCTGTCCGCCGAAATCATGGCGATTGCATTGAATGAAGTGAAAGGCCTTGCGGAAACATCGATCTGGTTGGAGGCTGGGACTTTGGCCTTTGTCGCCATCGCCGTCACCATCGGGGTCTATGGCGTCGTCGGCTTGATCGTGAAAATGGACGATATCGGCCTGAAGTTGGCCGGGCGCGAAAACAGCGGATCGCAAGCCATTGGCCGCGCCCTTGTAAAGGGTATGCCCAAATTGCTCGCCGCCTTGTCCACCATCGGTACCGCTGCGATGCTATGGGTGGGCGGGCAAATCATCGTCCACGGCTTTGGCATCCACCCAGCAGAGTTTTTGGGCCTATATGAAGGCGCTTTGGCCTGGGTAGCAGATGCGGCGATGAGCGGTATTGTGGGGCTGGCCATCGGCGCGGTGATTGTGCTGGCGCATCACATGGTTGCCAAGCGCAAGGCGGGTTGATCTTCCCCAGTCACCATTTCTAAATTTGAAAGAAAATGGCAGGAGTTGGGGGACTCGAACCCACGACCCTCGGTTTTGGAGACCGATGCTCTACCAACTGAGCTAAACTCCTGCACTCCGCTTTTCAGCGAAGAAGGGTGCCCTTAACGCCGATATGCGAACGGGGCAAGTCTGCTTTCGACAATATCGATCTAGAAGCTCATCTCATCATAGACGCGCGACACATCGCCGCCCCATTCGCCGTGATATTTCTCGAGCAACACTTCGGCGACGGTTTTGCCGCTGGCGACGATTTCGCGCAACGGGTCGAGATAGCCGGTTTCATTGTCACCGCTGGCGTTCAGGCAATTGCGTGCTGCCAAGCCAGATGACGAGATGTCCAATATGCGTCCCGCCAAATCCAGCAGCTTACCACCGCCTGGTATCGCGGCGTTTAGGCCTTGTGCGGGTACAGCATTGCGCAGGGCCTCGCGCTCTTCCATCGTCCAATGCTTCACTTCATCCCATGCGGCATCAAGCGCGCTTTGGTCATAGAGCAAGCCGACCCAGAAAGCAGGGAGCGCGCAGATACGGTTCCACGGGCCACCATCGGCACCGCGCATTTCCAAAAAGCTTTTCAGCCGCACTTCGGGAAAGGCGGTGGACATATGGTCTTCCCAGTCGCTGACCGTGGGCTTTTCACCCGGCAAGACGGAAAGTTCGCCCTTTAGGAAATCGCGGAAATCAAGACCCGATGCATCGATATATTTGCCGTCACGATACACGAAATACATCGGCACCTTGAGCATATAATCAACATATTGTTCATAGCCGAAATTGGCGTCGAACACGAACGGCAACATGCCCGTGCGTTGGGGGTCGGTGTCCGACCAGATATGGCTGCGATAGGACAGGAACCCGTTTGGCTTGCCTTCCAAGAAAGGCGAATTCGCAAATAACGCAGTGGCCAAAGGTTGCAGCGCCAGCGATGTCCGGAATTTATGCGCCATGTCGGCTTCGCTCGCATAATCGAGATTGACCTGGATCGTGCAGGTGCGCAGCATCATGTCGAGGCCCATGCTGCCAACGCGTGGCATATGGCGCAGCATGATGTCATAGCGCCCCTTGGGCATGATCGGCAGTTCAGCCCGCGTCTTGTCGGGCCAAAGGCCAAGGCCCAGAAAGCTGGTGTTCGTCTTGTCGCCAATGGCCTTTACCTGTTTCAAATGCCGCCCGGTTTCAGCGCAGGTTTGGTGCAGGTTCTCAAGTGGTGCGCCCGATAGTTCGAGTTGGCCGGCGGGCTCAAGACTGATGGCACCGTCGCTGCCGCTCATGGCGATAACCTTGCCATTTTCGTACACAGGTTCCCAACCAAATTCGGTCATCGCCATCAACAGATCGCGAATGCCACCCGGTTCATCATAAGAAGGGGCATGATGATCACTGCGATTATACACGAATTTTTCATGCTCGGTGCCAATGCGCCAGCGGTCCTTGGGCTTTTCACCCTTGGATATTGCGGCGACCAATTGATCGCGCGTTTCGATGACGGGATCAATGCGGTTGGAAACGGTTTTTGTGCTCATGGCGGCGGTTTAGAAATGTCGCGGCGATATTGCCAGTAGATTAATGTTATCGCGTTATGACCCAGTTCTCGGGCGGATTATATACACCGCAGAGAGACTTAAGCCGCCCAGTCGCCATTTTTTGCCATCCAAACCGATAATGCGGCAACCGCAGCCGTGTCCGCCCGCAATATGCGCGGGCCAAGCGATATGGGCCGCGCATTGGGATGCGCGCGAATTAAAGCATTTTCACCATCGGTGAAGCCGCCCTCCGGCCCGATCAACAGGGCCGCTGGTCCGGCGCTGATGGCCTCCAACATAGTTTCGCCGCCGCGTTCGTCGCAGAAATATAAACTGCGGTCGGTTGGCCAATCCATCAGCACAGCGTCCAGTTTCGTCAGCGGCGCAATGTGCGGCAAGGCGGTGCGCTCGCATTGCTCGGCCGCCTCAATCATATGCGCACGCAGGCGGTCATCCTTCACCTTATCGACCACGCAGCGCGCGGTCAGCACAGGCACAAAGCGCGCCACGCCCAATTCGCACGCCTTTTCGGCAATCCAGTCAAAGCGATCCTTTTTGATTAAAGCTTGGACAATCCACAGATCAGGCGTCGTTTCGCGTCCGCGCAATTTTTCCGTGACGGTCAGGTCAAGGTCGCGTTTGTGTATATGCGTGACGGTGGCGAGATATTCGCCCGAAATATCGTCGAACAATTTGACCGGCGCACCTTCTTTCAGGCGCATCACACCGATCAGATAATGCGCGCTATTGCCGGAAATGTTCAGGGTTGCTCCAAGCGCCAGCACTTGTTCCACAAACAAGCGCGGCGTTGATTTTGGGGGCCAGGCGGGTGTTGCGGGCATGGCTAGCCTCTACCTGTAAAACCGAGTGCCGTCATCTGCGAACTTACGCTCGTTCAACTTCGCAGATGACGCGCCGAGTAAATTTTGGCAGAGCTGACCATATGACGTCTAAACTTGTCCCCGACAGCGAATATACCGGCATCATCGCCCTGTTGCCGGTGAAGCTGCGCGCTTTGGTGCTTTTGGCGCGGTTCGACCGTCCGATTGGCTGGTGGCTGTTATTTTGGCCCTGTATATTCGGGCTGGCGCTTTCGGGTGGGCTTGTTCCACGCTGGGACCTTGCGTTGTGGATGCTGCTGGGCGCGATGGTGATGCGCGGGGCAGGGTGCGTATATAATGACATTGTCGACCGCAATTTGGACGCACAAGTCGCGCGCACAGCGTCGCGGCCCTTGCCCAGCGGTGATATCAGCCTGCGCGGTGCTTGGGCGTTTCTGCTTGGCTTGTGCGCCGTGGGTTTGCTGGTGCTGCTCCAACTTCGGTGGGAAGCGCAGATTGTCGCTGTCAGCAGCATCCTTCTTGTTGCGGCATACCCTTTTATGAAGCGCATCACATATTGGCCGCAAGTCTGGCTTGGGCTTGTGTTTAGCTGGGGCGCATTGGTCGGCTGGGTCGCGATCATGGGGCAAAGCAATACGGCGATGCTGTGGCTCTATGCGGGCACGATATTCTGGGTTGTCGGCTATGACACCATCTATGCCATGCAAGACCGCGAAGATGACGCCTTGGTCGGAATTAAATCGAGCGCCTTGCGGCTGGGCGGCAGCGTCCGGCTCGGCGTGGCGGCTTTCTATATCCTCACCATCACAGGCTGGGGCATGGCGATTTGGAGCGTTCGGCCCGAAAAGCAAGCTTTGGTTGCCCTTCTTCCGGTCGCCTTTCATTTGGGGATGCAAGTCGCATCGCTGAAATCCGATGGCAGCAACGCGCTCGGCCATTTCCGTTCAAACCGCGTGGCAGGTTTGCTTGCTGCGCTTGCATTTTTGGTCGTTGGCGCGGCCGGACAATATTAGGGAGAGAATTATGGAACATCGTCGTATCGGCAAAAGCGCCATTTATGTGTCCGACATTTGCATGGGCACCATGACCTTTGGGTCGCAAACCGACGAGGCGGAGGCGCACCGCATTCTCGACAAATGTCTGGACGCGGGTATCAACTTTTTCGACACCGCCGAAGGCTATCCCGTGCCGCCAGACATCAAATGGGTTGGCCGGACAGAGGACATTGTCGGCCGCTGGATGAAGGGTAAGAACCGCGACGCCATCATCATGGCAACCAAGGTTTCCGGCCCAAGCCACACATGGTTTAAATCGCCCAAGCGCGGCGGCATGACCACGCTCGATCGTCACAATATCATCACCGCGGTGGAGGAAAGCCTACGCCGCTTACAGACCGACTATATCGACCTGTATCAAACGCATTGGCCCGACCACGGCCTTGCCTATGACGAAACGATGGAGGTGCTCGATGAACTGGTGCGGTCGGGCAAGGTGCGCGTTTTGGGTTGTTCAAATGAAACAAGCTATGGCCTGATGAAGTCGCTGGCGACGTCCGAACGGCTGGGCGTGGCGCGTTACGAAAGTATCCAGAATAATTTTTCGATCAACAACCGCCGGTTTGAGGATGAGCTGAAACAAGTCTGCCGTCTGGAGGGCATATCGTTGCTGCCTTACTCGCCCTTGGCTGGCGGCGTGTTGTCGGGCAAATATCTCGATGGCGCCCGCCCCGAAGGCGCGCGTTTCTCTGGCTATCTCGAAATGGCCGGATCGCGCCAAATCGCCATGGCACAACGTTTTGCGGGGCCCCGCGCATTGGAAAGCACGATGCGGATTGTTGCAATTGCGCAAGAGGCGGGCATGTCGCCGGTGACGCTGGCAACGGCGTGGTCAAAACAGCATGACTTTGTGGCGTCCACCATTGTGGGCGTGAGCAAGGAAGATCAGCTCGACGATATCTTCGCTGCGATTGACCTGAAACTGAGCGATGAGGTGATGACCGCAGTGCACAAGGTAACGAAAGAGATATTATACCCGATGGGGTGAGGGGGATGACGGGGTGGTTACTCGAAGTCCGCTTAACTGACCTTTAACCCATAATCTCCGCCTGCGCATAGCCCAAAGCTTCGCCCAAAGCTTGTAAACGGCGCTGGACGCTGTTCGACTGTAACCGGACCGCCGAGCCGCTCAAGTGCAGGCGTAACGTCGCGCCGTCGCCGTCGATGCGGCTGTCGGCAAGGGCGCCGCCGGTGCCGCCGTCGAGGCGGTGGGCCAAGCGGATGGCGAGGCCCCAGATGACGGCTTGGGCGAGCGCGCCGGGGGTGGCCAAGGCCGTCAGCATTTCGGGCAAGGTCCGCTTTCCGGCATGCACCGTCCAAAGCGCGGCGGCTATGACGGCGCGGTCGCTGGTACTGACGCCAGGCCAACTGCCGTACAATGCAAGGTCAAGCGCATGGTCGGCGCGATATTCGGGGTTCACGTTCCACACGCTGTCGGACAGCAAGCACGCCGCACGGCACAGACGGGCGTCATGCGCGCTTTGCCCCGCAAAAACCGGCGCAATCCATTCGGCCAGCGCGTCGCCATGAAAAGGAAAACGTCCCAAGCGCTCACCTTCAAAGCGGGCCGTCGCAATCAACGGATCTTGCTGGCGCTCCTCTGGCGTTAGCTGTTCAAACAACAAGCCCTCGCGCAGGCCGTAGATGCTCGTCACAAGCTTGTTGGGCTTTAACAGCCCGATTATGCCACCCAACAAAGCCGTCGCCCCGGGTAGTTCCGAAATACGGCCCGCCGCGACCACGTTCGACCGGGTCAGGGCGTCTTTGTCTTGTACCAGCGGCGTAAGCAGTTCGGGTGCCTCCGGCGGCATTTCATAATTCGATAATATGGTCAGTGGATAGCCCGTTGCATGCATATGCAGCCGCGCAAATGTTCGCCACGAACCGCCGATCATGTAAAAGGGTAGATCAGTTTCCATCGGAAAGGCGCTTTTGCCCATCGTCTTTGCAATATCATCGCGCAGCATTTGCATGATTTGCTTGGCTGACTTTCCGGTCAATATGTCGTGCCGCAATGTCCCCAGCGGCAGCGACACGCGCGCGCCCAATGTGCCATCGGATATCCGGATAAGTTCAAGGCTACCACCGCCCAGATCGCCGACATAGCCATTGGCAAGAGGATTGTCGCTGAGCACGCCATAGCCCGCTGCTGTGGCCTCGGCATCGCCATCAAGCACATCGATGCGGATGCCCAAGGCGGCGGCCTTATCGACCAATTCCTCACCGTTTTTCGCCTCACGCGTTGCGGCGGTGGCGACGACGCTCAGGCTGTCGACCTTCATCGCGCGAGCAAGCGTTTCAAAACGGGCCAATGCGGCCAACGCCTTTTTCATCGTCGCCTTGTCAATTTCGCCGTCGCCTGCAAGGCACGCGCCCAGCCTTACGCGGCTTTTTTCGTTGTAAATGGGCAATGGCGCGCGCGGCGACCCTGCATAAACTACAAGCCGGACTGTGTTGGAGCCAATATCAATGACGGCCTGACGCACCGCCCTCATCTTTGTCGGACGAGGCTCAGCGTTGGAACCTTCTTGTCATCTGCCAGCGCGCCTCCGCGTCCCGAAAGCGATGCATTTGTCATGAAATAATGATGCAGATTAAATGGCATGCTACCCGCTTTTACCCTTTCATAGCGTCCGTCAGAGCGCAGCATCCAGCTTTGCTGATTGTCAAGCAGGTTTGCAACCATAACCTGATCAAGGATCTGGTCATGCACCGTCGGGTTCTCAATTGGCAGCATATATTCTACGCGGCGGTCGAAATTACGGGACATCCAGTCCGCCGACGAGATGAACACTTTTGCTTCGGGATTGGGCAGATCCGCGCCATTGCCCATCGCCCAGATGCGGCTATGCTCCAAAAAGCGACCGACGACTGACTTTACCCGGATACGCGAAGACATGCCCTTCACACCGGGCCGCAAGCAGCAAATACCACGCACCACTAGGTCGATTTCAACCCCGGCCTCGCTCGCTTCATATAATTTGTCGATGACCGCCTTATCGACCAGCGAGTTGACCTTGGCCCAAACTGCGCCCGGCCGCCCAGCGGCGACATGGGCGATTTCATCGTCGATCAACGACATGACTTTTTCCCGCAAACCAAGCGGGCTCATGGTCAAAAGCCTGAGTTCGGTTGGCGGGATATAGCCGGTGATATAATTAAAAATCTGTCCGGCATCATGGCCGACACGCGGGTCCGCAGTAAAGAAGCTGATATCGGTGTAAACCTTCGCGGTGATCGGGTGATAATTGCCTGTGCCCAAGTGACAATAGGTCCGGAATCCATCCGCCTCGCGCCTGACGACCAAGGATATTTTGGCGTGCGTCTTCATATCGACAAAGCCGTAGACGACCTGAACGCCGGAATTTTCCAACTGCGACGCCCAGTGCAGGTTTTGTTCTTCGTCAAACCGGGCCTTTAATTCGACAATTGCGGTGACCGATTTTCCGGCCTCGGCCGCTTCGCACAAAGCGCGGATGACGCCCGATTGTTTGCCAGCACGATACAATGTCTGTTTGATGGCGACGACGTCGGGGTCAACTGCGGCCTGTTGCAGGAACGCGAGCACGACGTCGAAGCTTTCATACGGGTGGTGAATAACGATGTCTTTTTGGCTGATCGCCGAAAAACAATCGCCATCATGTTCCAATATGCGTTCGGGGAAGCGCGCGGAATATGGCGGGAATTTAAGCGTCGGACGGTCTTCGTCCACCAATTGGCTCAGATCGCCGATGCCCAAGAACCCAACGGTTTCGACCACGATCGATGCGCCCGCGCCGAGTTCCGAACGGATCAACGTCGCCAATTCACTGGGCAGGCCTTTTTCCAGCTTTAACCGGATAATCCGACCGCGACGGCGGCGCTTGATGGCGCTGCGGAAATAGCGGACAAGGTCTTCGGCCTCTTCCTCCACCTCAATATCGCTGTCGCGGATAATGCGGAAGGCTCCGGCTGCGACCAACAAATAATCGGGAAACATCTGGCCAACGAAATGTTTGATGAGTGCCTCGATGGTCACAAAACGCGTGCCAGGACCGGGCAGTCGAACGAAGCGGGAGAGCGATTGGGGGATCAAGACCAATTGCCTTACGACTTCATTGTTATCCTTGCGGCGCATATCGAATATCAGGCTGATGCCCTGATTGGGGATGAAGGGAAAGGGATGGGCAGGGTCAAGCGCTTGCGGGGTGAGGACCGGCAAGATTTGTTCGCGGAAATATTTGCCCACTTGCGCCTGCAGGGTCTTACCCATTGCAGATGGTTGAACGATCTTGATGCCTTTACCAGCCAATTCCCCCATCAGCTTGCGCCAGAGTTTTTGTTGCTGGATCATCAATCTGTCGGCGGCGGCGACGGTGTCGGCAAGCTGTTCAGATGGCGTGCGGCCATCGATCGATAGCTCTTCGATCTGCCGTTGCTGCTGTCCGCGCAAGCCTGCCACGCGGACCATGAAAAATTCATCGAGGTTCGTGCCCGAAATCGATAGAAAGCGTAGCCGCTCCAGCAAGGGATGCGCCGGATTCAACGCTTCTTCCAGCACGCGCTCATTAAATTTCAACCACGATAGCTCGCGGTTAAAATAGCGCGCATCGGTTGGCGTTTTTCGGGCTTTCAATCTGCTCGGAACTGGCACGGACTTCACGAAAAATTTCCTTCTTCATCAATTAAGGCGCGATGCCATGGAAACATTGCATATTTACGGCAGCCATAATGCGAACTGTAACGCCATTGTCGCCAAATTGTCATCACTGATATGCCGAAGAGTCACAACCCCTGCTTATGGGCCGATTATCACTAAGGGTATATTTAGGGGCTTTATATATGCAAACGCGTTCTACACATTCACGGAAACTTTCACGCAATGCAATGCAATGCTTTGCGGCGCTGCTTTGCTGGCGATCCTGCCATCATCGTTGATGGCGCAGACTACGAATGAAGCGGAAGACGATGCCATTGTCGTCACGGGTTCGCGGCCAATCGCTGAATCTGAGGCAGCAGCCCTGCAAGTTCAGAAAAATTCTGATTCGTTGGTAACCGTTGTGGCATCGGACTCAGTTGGCCGTTTGCCCGACCAGAATATTGCGCAGGCAACTGGCCGCCTTCCCGGCGTAGCCGTAGAGCGCGATCAAGGACAAGCGCGTTACATCAGCATCCGCGGTGCGCCAAATTATTGGACGACCCTGTCGTTCGACGGCATCAACATTGTCAGCCCAGAAGGCCGCGACGCGCGTTTTGACTCTATCCCATCGGCTATCGCGGCGCAGATCATTGTTTCCAAGGCTGTAACACCGGACATGCCGGGTGAAACGGTGTCTGGCAATGTAAACGTAATTACCCGCTCTGCATTTGACTATAGCGGTCTGCACTTTGCCGGTAAGGCTGGTTATGGCGTGGCCGATCTCGGCAATCAGCCGCAATATGAAGGTTCGGCGGTCGTCTCGACCCGCGTTCCTGCTGGCGATGGCGAAATCGGCGTTCTCGTTTCAGGCAGCTATTACCAGCGCGACATGATCACCGACAATTTCGAGACGGATTATGAACGCGTTTCACAGGATCAGCGTCCCGGCGCGCTCACACGCTTTTGGGCGCATGAAACCGAGAATAAGCTGTACCGTTTAACGCGCCGTAACTGGTCGCTGTCGGGTCGTCTGGACTGGAAGCCCAACGCCGATAATACTATCTCGCTGCGTTCAATTTACACGACGTTCACCGATGACGAAATGCGCGACAATTTCCGCTTTGACCTTGATGATCGTCAGGGTGATCTGATCGCCAACACCGCCGCCTGCGGAACCACAGTGAATCCAACACCGACAACAACGGGTTATGCCGATGTCTGCATTGGGAATACACCGTTTCAAGGTACCGTCTACGGCATCGATATTCGCCAGCGTTCGACGCTGCGCGCTTTTGAACAATCGATCTTCACCAATACGATCGAGGGAACCCATGAATTCGGCGATGGCTGGAAAATCAACTGGCTGGGCAATGTTACGGAATCCAAAGACGACCGTTCAGTCGTCGGTGAAACAACGTGGGATAGCCCAAGCACACGCAATTTGCGCCCAACGGTAGCCTATGATTTCAGGGACCTTAATTTTGGCCGCTTGGCTTTGTTCAACACCATACAGCTGAGCAGCCCGACGCGCTTTCAGGCTGGTACGTCGGTTACGGATATCGATAGCTTCACGAAGCCGCTGGCAAGCTTCAGTGTGTTGGATGCAGTGGATACGACCAAGGCATATACTGCAAAATTTGTCGTGTCGCGCGAAACAGAATTTTTGGGCGGGGATGCAGTCCTAAAAGCCGGCTTCCAATTTGACCAGCGCACCAAGACGGTTGATGAAAGCAATATTTCCCTCAACACTGCGGCCCAATTTGCGACGATCGGTATCTCAACCACCTATAATGGGTTCAGCCTTGATACGCCCTTCAAGGGCGAAATACCGATGGGATACACTTTCCGTTATTTCGATGCCGATAAAATGCGTGCAGCCAGCGATGCTGCACGTAGTGCTTTCACTTTCTCACCCGCGACCAACAATATTTATGACGTTCGCGAAGAGGTAATGGCGGGCTATCTGATGGGGACAGTGCGTTATGACTGGGGTTCCGCCATCGGCGGTGCGCGGATCGAACGCGTGCGGAACAGCGGAACTGCGGTGGCAACGATTGCCGGTGTGAGTGCGCCTGTGACTGCGGAAAGCTCCGGGACTCTGGTATTCCCGAGCATGCACCTCAATTTCGACGTCGATACCGACAAGAAATTGCGCATTGGCTTTACCAGCGGCGCGGCGCGTGCCGATTATGACCAGCTGCGTCCGAATGTTGTTGTTGATGACAGCAATCAGCGGATTTCTGGCGGCAATCCGGCGGTAAAGCCGGAGCGCTCATATGGTTTGGACGCATATTATGAATATTATGTCCAACCGCAGGGTTACTTCATGCTGGGTGCATTCTACAAACAGGTGGAGGACGTGCTGTACACGTCGCGCAGCATATTTGGTTCCAACGCGCTCGACACCAATAATGTTGACCGTTCGGGTTACGCCTTTAGCGGGATCACGAATGGCGGTTCGGGCCGCGTGCTCGGCGTTGAAGCGGCTGCACAGATGCAGTTAGACCCCTATGTCTCCGACCTTGGCTTGCCCGATTGGATGGGCGGCTTTGGTATCACTGCCAATGCCACCTACAATGACAGTGAAGTGACCAAGCCCGCGATACTTGATGCCGCAGGCGCCATTGTCTCGCCGGAGCGTAAGGTGCCGCTGCCTGGTACATCCGAGGTCGTTTACAATGTCGGCGCTTATTACGAGAAATATGGCTTGTCGCTGCGTCTGCAATATCAAAACCGCACGACCTGGGCCGATGGCTTTGCAGACAATCTCGACAGCGCCGGTGATACCTATTGGGCCGACGATGATGAGCTCGATTTCTCTGCACGTTATGAAATATCAAATGGCATAGAAATCTATTTTGATGCGTCGAATTTGCTCAACAATCCGGGCCGTCGTTATTCCGATCCTTCAAACATTTTGAATGCTCAGGGCATCCCGACGCCATTCACCAGCCGTTACACCATTGAATGGGAGCGTTTTGGTCGCCGTTACTCCGGCGGTATCCGCGTTAACTTCTAATGCGTCTGCCGCTGCTCCTTTTGCCATTGTTCCTTGCCGGTTGCGCTTCGACGCAACCGGCAATGAGCCCGCTGCCCACGGCATCGGTCACGGCAAAGTTGGAGACGCAGCCGGTTGCAACGATGGAGGATGCGGCGGATGATCCTGCCATTTGGCGTAACGCCACCTATCCGGCCCAAAGCCTGATCATCGGCACCGACAAGCGTGCGGGCATTCATGTCTATGACCTGAAAGGCCGTCAGGTCAGCTTCACGCCGTCGCCACGCCTCAACAATGTGGATCTGCGCGATGTCGGCGGCAACATCGGTGTCCTCGTGGCCGCCAGCGACCGACAGGATCTCGCGCAGGCACAAATGGCGTTGTTCCGACTGGATACTGCGGCCCAGAAATTATTGCCTTTGGTTACCCTCCCTGTCGATACTGGGGAGGCTTATGGCATGTGCCTCTGGCAGCGCGCGCGTGACAAGGCGCTGTTCGGTTTTGTCGTGCTCAAAGATGGCCGCATTGATCAGGTCGCGATTGATTTAAATGGCCCTGTTCCCAGCGGCAAGGTCGTGCGCAGCATGAAGTTGGGCAGCCAGTCCGAAGGCTGCGTTGTAGATGACCGCACCGGCATATTATATGTGGCCGAAGAAGATGTCGGTCTTTGGAAATTCGATGCTTCACCCGATGGGTCCAATATCCCGACGGCGATTGCCAAGGCAGATGGCAAGGAAATCGTTATGGATGCCGAAGGCGTGGCCTTGGCCCCGTCCGGCTCCGATGGCGGCTATGTCATCGTTTCGAGCCAAGGCGACAATGCGTATGCCGTCTATAAATTGCCCGAGGCCAATTATCTTGGCCGTTTTCGCATCAATGACGGCGCAATTGACGGCGTTCAGGAAACCGACGGCATTGAATTGATGCTCGGCGATTTTGGTCCTGAATTTTCGGATGGGCTTTTTGTCGTCCAAGATGGCGATAACCGCCCTGCGACACAGAATTTCAAGCTCGTCGATTGGGCCGAAGTTAAACGCGCACTTGGGCTTTAGCCACAACTTGCCCTAGACAGTTTCTGTTGCTTCGCGCATGAAGATTGCATGACGATATGGTTCCATGAAAAGCTTGATCTTGCGACGCTAACCGCAAGTGGTGCAAATTGCATGCCCGGTTTTGTCGGCATTAAATTTGTCGATTATGGGGACAATTGGATCAAGGCGCGCATGCCCGTCGATGCACGCACGAAGCAGCCTTATGGGCGGCTGCACGGCGGTGCGTCTGTGGTCTTGGCCGAAAGCGTGGGTTCCACCGCGGCGGCGATGACGGTTGATCCCAGCAAGTTTGCGACCGTGGGCATGGAAATCAACGCCAACCATATTCGCCCCGTGAAGGACGGCTTTGTCTTTGCTACGGCCACGGCGGAATCCATAGGCCGCACGACACAAATCTGGTCAATCCGGATAGAGGATGAAGCGGGAAAACTGGTCTGCATCTCACGGATTACGATGGCTGTTATTTCCACCGACCGCGCATAAATTATTGCGTAAAGCATAGTACGCGTCCACGGGTGACGGGAACATGACACCGTTAGACGGAATTTGGGGTTCGGGCAGATGTCGCTTCGTTATGTAAGAGAATTTAAGGGCTTTGCAGGCATCAGGCTGGAGGCCGACGATATCGGTTCCGCCGATGATCCGTCCATTGTCCTACTGCACGGCTTTGGCCAGACCCGCAAAGTGTGGGAAGATGTGGCCATTGGTCTGGAACAGGCTGGACGCCATGTCATTAATGTCGATCTACGCGGTCATGGCGGCAGCGAATGGCCGTCCGACGGTCGGTATGACTTTACCGCGTATGTTGAAGATTTGCGCGCCGTGCTGGGCCAAATGCGGACGCGTCCCGTTGTTGTTGCTGCGTCCCATAGCGCATGGATTGCGACCATGGCCTTGGCCGAAGATGCCGCAACCTTGGCATCAGGCCTGATTTTCGTCGATCCGCCTGCGGACCATGATGCAAAGGCGGTGCGTGCGGTGGCTGACCGTATGTCGGCGGCGCTTGGGCAGAGTTTAAACCGGACAGATTATGACGATGCCATATTTGCGGCGTTCGACACAAATGGCGTGGGGGAAGCATTGTCGGATGCCGCAGCGCATATTGGCTTGCCGTCATTGATCATTCGGGGTGCCTTGGGGCAAATTGACCCAGATAGTGCGCAGCCCGCTTTTGTGGACAGCCTTCCCAATGTAGAGGCAATAGACGTCGATGGCGGCGGCTTGTTGATTATGGCCGAACGGGCAGAGGCGTTTAACGGGCTTCTGATTGACTTTTTGGAGCGCAAGCAACCGCGCTTCATTCCGGAATATCGTTCCGGCTCCGACGCGCGGACATTGCGGGATGCGATGGGGTGCTTCGCGACGGGCGTGACGATCATCACCGCCCATGACTCAGAAGGGAAGCCCGTGGGCTTAACCGCCAACAGCTTTACCAGCGTGTCGCTCGACCCGCCTTTGTTGTTGGTGTGCATCGCCAATAATTCCGGCAGTGCAGAGGTTTTGCGCGGCATTGACGATTTTGCGGTCAACGTGCTGCAAATCGGGCAGCAACCTGTCTCCAACCTGTTCGCTGGCAAAAGCGAGGATCGCTTTGCCGGAACCCGGTGGGAAGTCGGCGAATATGGCGCGCCCATTTTGCCAAGCTCACTCGGCATGTTTGAATGCAAACGCCATGCCCTGCATGAGGCTGGCGACCATTTCATCTTGGTCGGCCGTGTGGAGAAAGCGAGCTTTGAACCGCGCCGTGACCCCTTGCTCTACTTCCGCGGCAAATATCGGCGCTTGCACTTTACCTGAACCCAAACGCGCATTGACGCGCCGCCACCGATGACCTAAACTGGTTGCAAATGTAACCAGTTTTTCAGGAGCGCATATGGCCGATTTGTTCGAAAACCCGTTGGGTCTCGATGGGTTCGAATTCATCGAATTTTCCGCGCCGGAAAAAGGCCTGCTTGAGCCTGTGTTTGAACGCATGGGTTTCAGCCGCATCGCGCGACATCGGTCGAAGGATGTCGACTTGTGGCGGCAAGGCGAGATCAACTTGATCGCCAATTACGAGCCGAAAAGCCCTGCGGCGTATTTCGCGGCGGAGCATGGCCCATCGGCATGTGGCATGGCGTTTCGCGTGAAGAACGCGCGCGTCGCCTATGACGAAGTGATTGCGCGTGGCGCGGAACCTGTTGAAACGCGCACTGGCCCAATGGAGCTGCGCTTACCCGCTATTCGCGGCATTGGCGGCGCGATGATTTACCTTGTGGATCGTTATGGCGACGCACTGTCGATTTATGACATTGATTTCGACTATCTGCCCGGTGTGGACCGCAATCCGGTGGGCGCTGGTTTCAAGATCATCGATCACCTCACGCACAATGTCTATGGCGGGCGTATGGCGCATTGGGGCGGTTTTTACGAGCGCGTCTTCAATTTCCGCGAAATTCGCTATTTCGACATTAAGGGCGAATATACGAGCCTGACCAGCCGCGCGATGACAGCGCCGGACGGCAAAATCCGCATTCCGTTGAATGAAGAGGGCAAAGCAGGCGGCGGGCAGATTGAGGAGTATCTGCGCGCCTATAATGGCGAGGGCATTCAGCATATCGCCTTTTCCTGCGATGACTTACCAGCCTGCTGGGACCGGTTGAAGACGCTAGGCACGCCCTTCGCGCCGCCACCGCCTAAGGCTTATTATGACATGTTGGAAGAACGCTTGCCCGGCCATGGTGAGCCGGTTGAAGAACTTCAATCACGTGGCATTTTGTTGGATGGAACGACGCAAGATGGCGACCCGCGTTTGTTATTGCAGATATTCTCACAAACTATGATCGGTCCTGTGTTCTTCGAATTCATTCAGCGCAAAAAAGACGAAGGCTTTGGTGAAGGCAACTTCACTGCTTTGTTCAAAAGCATCGAGCGCGACCAAATTGAACGCGGCGCATTGACGGTAACGGAGCCAGCCGCATGACTGCGCCGATCACGCTGAACCGTATTCACCACGTCGCCTATCGGTGCAAGGACGCACAGGCGACGGCGGATTGGTATGCGCGGGTTTTGGGTATGGAATTCACCACCGCCTTTGCCGAGGATCATGTGCCATCCACGGGCGAATATGACCCCTATATGCATATTTTCTTGGATTGCGGCGGCGGCAATGTCCTTGCCTTTTTCGAACTGCCGAACCAGCCCGAAATGGGCAAAGACCCCAATACGCCGGCCTGGGTGCAGCATATCGCGTTTGAGGTTGCGGATCTTGACGCGCTGCTGGCCGCTAAGGCGCATATTGCGGCGCAAGGCATAGATGTAATTGGCCCGACCTTTCACGGCATATTCCGGTCGATCTATTTCTTCGATCCCAATGGCCATAGGTTGGAGCTTGCCTGCAACATTGGCACGGCAGAACAATATGCCGAATTAAAACGCGTCGCGCCGTTGATGCTGCAGGAATGGAGCGCGACCAAAAAAGCTCCACACCATGCCGACTGGCTGCATGTTGATCTGGACAAATTGCCCTAATTCGCCACGCCCGCGCGTAGCGCCGCGATATGTTCAGGGCCAATCCCGCAACAGCCGCCCAATATGGAGGCGCCTGCTGCGTGCCAAGCGGCGGCGAAGCGGGCATAGCCTTCGGGCGTTAAGTCCGCACGGATCGGACTGAGCCCCGAATTGGCTTCGGCATCGGCAGCCATGGGTGGGAAGGCATTGGCATAGACGCCGATGCAGATCGCGCTGTCCGCCCCGAGTTGCGCGCGCGCACTGCGGACGGCGGCTTCCATCACTTCAGGTTGGCTGCAATTGAACAGCAGCGCTGCTGCGCCGACCTCTTGCGCAAGGCGGGCGGCCTCGGTCACGCTCTCGCCGGAGCGCAGGACAGGGGCGTCCGTGACCACCTCATCCTCCAATGTGAAGGAAAGCCATAATGCTTTGTCGGTCGGGGCGGTGAGCGTTGCGCATAAGCGGGCTTCGGCCAGTGACGACAGCGTTTCGGCAAGCCAATGGTCAATATTTGGAGCGAGTGCGCCGATCAGGACTTCCAGAATTGGACGGGCGCGATCAAGGTCAACAAGATCGGGGCGGTAGGAACCACAAACAGGCGGCAGCGATCCGGCGACGCGCACATCCTGCGGCGATGCATCCGCCACATCGCGTGCCAATTGCCCCGCGCGCGCCGCAAGCGAAGCGCCTTCGCTGGCAAAACGTTCCGCGCCGATATGAAAGGGCACAAGCGCATAAGAATTGGTGGTTATGACGTCCGCACCAGCCTCGACATAAGCGCGGTGGACTGCGCTAACGAAGTGCGGGGCTTCCATCAGCGCCAGCGCCGACCATTCAGGTTGGCCAAAGGGCGCACCACGCCGCGCAAGCTCACGGCCCGTGCCGCCATCAAGGATTAAAAGTGTCTCGGTCATCAAGGTGACATTAGCATGTCACGCATAGGCGCGACAAAGAGATTATCTATTGGTTCGGCCTGCGCTTGCCTCTGTCAGCGCGAAGTTGAACATGGACACTTGCAACATGGCATGCCCACCGCCTAACGTAAGATGAATGGATGAGGCCAAGCTTTATCAATATATTCAGCCATCAACGCCAATGTATCGATGATGGATAGTTCTTTAGAGTTTCTGTGCGCGTTGGGGATAAAATGGCCGATAAAAAATTTGATATCATCGTATATGGGGCCACCAGCTTTGTTGGCCAGATCATAACGCGTTATATGCATGCGCAGTTTGCAGATGGATCCATCCGCTGGGCCATCGCAGGCCGCTCACATAGCAAGCTTCAACAAGTCAGCGACTCGATTGGATTGTCGGGCGTTGAGATCATCGTTGCTGATGCGGCGGACGAAGATGCCTTACGGAAAATCTGTGCCCAGACCACTGTCGTCATGTCAACGGTCGGTCCCTATGCGCTTTATGGCGACGTATTGGTAAAGGTATGCGCCACAACGGGGACCCATTATTGCGATCTA
This sequence comes from Sphingorhabdus sp. EL138, assembly GCF_945862485.1. Taxonomy (GTDB): domain Bacteria; phylum Pseudomonadota; class Alphaproteobacteria; order Sphingomonadales; family Sphingomonadaceae; genus Sphingorhabdus_B. Next base: position 28,576 of record NZ_CAMAYF010000009.1, on the reverse strand, counting down.
ACGGGCGAGCCACAGTGGATCCGCAAAATGCAATTACGGCATGAAGCCGATGCAATCAAAAGCGGCGCTCGGATCGTCCATTGTTGCGGCTTTGACAGTATCCCGTCCGATCTGGGCGTGCACTTCCTTCAACGCAACGCATTGGAACAATTTGGCCAGACATGTGCGCGGATCGACATGCGGGTCGTCAGCATGAAGGGCGGGGCGTCCGGCGGCACCATCGCCAGCATGATTAACATGGTCAAAGAAGCCGTGGGCAACGCCGATCTGCGCCGCGAACTTCAAGACCCTTACAGCCTGTGTCCGCAGAACCATCAATTTTCGGTCACGCAGCCGGAGGTGAAGATTGCCTATGATACGGTCGCTCGCGGCTGGATTGCGCCATTTATCATGGCGGGTATCAACACGCGGGTCGTGCATCGGTCCAACGCCCTGAGCAATAACAGCTACGGTGTTGATTTTAAGTATGAGGAAGCCGTAATGACGGGCCAAGGGAGTTCCGGCAAGCGGAAAGCTAAAGCGGCGCATTGGGGCGTGAATGCCCTTATGATGGGTCTGGCTGTGCCGCCGATCCGCTGGCTGCTCGAAACTTTTGTCTTGCCGAAACCTGGTGAGGGGCCAAGCGAGAAAGCCCAATATGAGGGCCAGTTTGACATTGTTTTCTTCGGTTCAACTGCACAAGGTGAAACCATCCAATGCCGCGTGACGGGAGACCGCGATCCGGGCTATGGATCAACCGCCAAAATGCTCTCTCAAGCCGCTGCCTGCCTTGCCAAAGACGTGTCTGACGCGGTTCCGGGCGGCTTCTGGACGCCAGCAACGATTTTAGGCGATACGTTAATCGCACGGCTTGAGACGCATGCAGGGCTGAAGTTTGAGAAACGCGCTTAGGCTGACATCTATGCCTGTTCGGTGCTATCGGAAGAAATGGTAGACGCTGAGGGGTTCGAACCCACGACCCGCTGATTAAGAGTCAGCTGCTCTACCAACTGAGCTAAGCGTCCCCATTTCGGGATGGCCAGATGCACAGTCCCGTTTGGAGCGCCGCCTTTGATGGGTTTAGCTTGCTTTGTCAAGCGGGCCTTGCCCGATTTAATGGAATTGGCCCCGCTTTGCGCCAGGGTGGCGTTCGATGGACATGATGATGCCTACGCACAGCATCATGGTCAGCATGGATGACCCGCCATGGCTGACAAAGGGCAAAGGTATGCCGGCCACGGGCGCGAGGCCCACGACCATCAACAGGTTGATCATGATGTAAAAGAAAATGGTGCAGGTCAGGCCCGCGGCGACCAATTGACCATAACGGGTCTTGCTCTCCATCGCGACGGTCAAGCCCCAGCGCATGAGCAGGAAATAGAGAAACAGAATGAAAAAGCCGCCGATTATGCCCCATTCTTCGGCCATGGTGGCAAAGACAAAGTCGGTGTGGCCCTCAGGCAGGTAATCCAAATGGCTTTGTGTGCCATTGCCAAAGCCTTTGCCAAATATGCCACCCGAACCAATGGCGATTTTCGACTGGGTGATATGATAGCCAGCGCCCAAAGGATCATTTTCGGGGTTGAGGAAAATGAGCACGCGGTCTTGCTGATAAGGTTTGAGGCCAAAGAAATAGACCAAGGGAGCAAATATGGCGATGGCCGCACCCGCGCCCCAAAAATAGATCAGCGGCAATCCGGCCATAAAGCCCACCACGCCCAAGCCAAAGGCATAGGCAATAGCAGCGTCAAAATCAGGCTGGATAATGACCAGCGCGCTTGGCAGCAGCAACAATGCGCCCAGCGGCCAAACAGCATCAATGCCAAGTATGCGGTTGGGTGGAAGCCGGTCGAAAAACCAGGCGGCGGCCAGAACCATCACCGGTTTCATCAGTTCGGATGGTTGCAGCGTGATGATGCCCAAGTTGATCCAGCGCTGGCTACCACCGCCGATGAATCCCAAAAGTTCTACGGCCACTAGCATGAGCAGCAACAGCAGATAGAGCGGAAAAGTTATCGATTTCCAGAACTCCAGACTCATCCGCGACATGATGATGACCATGCCGAGCAGGACCAAAAAGCGGATGAGATGCTTGCCTGCCCATGGGTCAAAATGCCCACCCGCAGCGGAATAGAGCACAGCAGCGCCAAAGCCCACCAACGCCATCAGGATGAAAATGACACGCCAAGGCAAAGCGGCAACGGGGGCAGGGACGATGCCGTTCATGCCGACGGGTCCAATGGGGGAGGTGGCGCTGGCTGGTTTTGGAACACGGCATATTTGGCGCCCATACGCTTTTCTATATTGCCGCCCCAGCCAGCCTCCAACGCCTCCAGCGACGCCATTGCCCGTTCACGGTCATAGATGAAGGTGAGCACATCCTTGGCAATGGGGGCCGCTGCGCGCGCGCCGCCCATACCATGTTCGATGACGACCGCTGCGCCGTAACGCGGCTGATCAACTGGGGCAAAGCATACAAACAGGCCATGATCGCGATATTTCCATTCGCCGGACTGCCCACGTTGCGAACCTGATATGCGGCGGACCTGCGCTGTTCCGGTTTTCCCCGCCATGGCGATGCCTTCAAGCGGCAGTCTGCTGCGAACGGCGGTCCCATCACCGTTGACGACCAAGTTCATGCCCTCACGCACGACGTCGAGATGCGCCTTGGGAAAGGACAAAGGCTTAGGTGCCGCGCGTTTGCCCATCAGAATTTCCGGCTGTATGTCCAAGCCAGACGCTATGCGCGCCGACATCAGGCCCAGTTGGAATGGGCTGGCGATGACATAACCCTGACCAATGACGGCATTGAGCGTGTCGGACTCGGTCCATTGCTGATCATATTTACGCATTTTCCATGCGCTGTCGGGCACAGTGCCATAACGTTGCGAAGGGAAGGGCAAGGAAAATTCCTGACCCAGCCCAAGCTCACGCGCCACAGGTGCGATATTGTCATAGCCAATCCGACGCCCCATTGCATAAAAATAGGTGTTGCAGCTTTTCATAATCGCGGTGGTCATGTTGACTGGGCCATGCCGCCCAAGGCATTTGAAAACGCGATTGCCAAGCCGGTATCCGCCATTGCAGACAACCATTTCTTCGGGGTCAACGCCATGCCGCAGCATGGCAAGACCGGCGACTGGTTTCAACGTCGAACCTGGCGGATACAGACCCTGAAGCGCCTTGTTTAGCATGGGGATATGGTCGTCGCTGTTCAGCATTTTCCATTCGACGCGGCCAATGCCGTCGGAAAAGCTGTTGGGATCGTAACAGGGCATTGATGCCATGGTGATGATATCGCCCGTTAGGCAATCGAATATGACCACGGAACCCGATTCAAGGCCGAGCCGCCGTGCGGCGTAATTGTGCAGGTCAATATCGATCGTCAGTTGGACGGGCTTGCCCGGCGTCTCGGGCCGTGTGGTCAGGTTACGCACGATTTTACCGCGCGCGGTGACTTCGGTCCGCTGGGCACCGGGTTTGCCCTGTAGCCTGTCCTCAAGCGTTTTTTCGAGGCCATCCTTGCCAACCTTAAACCCCGGTGTGATCAGCAGCGGATCTTTGTTCTTTTGATATTCCTCCGCAGACACCGTGCCGATATAACCGATCAAATGCCCGACCGCTGCGCCGCTGGGGTAGAAGCGCGAATAGCCCTGGCGTGGGCTGACGCCGGGCAGATCTGGTAAGCGCACGCTGACCGCTGCGAACCGGTCATAATCCAAACCGTCGGCGACTTGCACGGGTTGAAACCCTTGTGCATTTTTCAACTCGCGATGGATGCGGTCAACATCGTCTGTTGAAAGCGCCAGTAATTCGGCCAGCGTCTGAACTGTTTCGTCTTTATTTGTCAGCCGGTCAGGAATGATGTCGACGCGAAAATCGGCCCGGTTGGTTGCTATAGGCTTACCAAATCGGTCAATGAACCAACCGCGGCGCGGCGGTATGATGGTCAGGTTGACGCGGTTACTTTCGGCGAGCAGCTTGTATTTTTCATTATCTGCAACGGCGATAAAGGACATGCGCGCGGCAACGGTCAGGCCAATTGTGGCCTGCACGCCGCCCACAAAAGCGGCGCGGCGTGTGAAGGTGAAATCAAGCTGTACTGATGTTAACTGCTTTTCGATTTTCATGTTGCTAATCGCCAACGATCGAGACGCGCGCATATGCGCACAACGAGCGGATATAGCAATATGGACAAGATGATCTGCGGAAATAAAACCATTGGTTCAGGTGCGGCGTGGGCGATGCCGGCAATCCACCAACCCCCCAGCAGCACGGCCATAATGAGCAATGCGGCAATCAACCAATCCCGCAGATAATCGCGCCATATGGCGCGCGAATCGATAATCTCGACAATGAGCATCGCGAGCGACCAGAGCAGGCCGGCGCTGCCAAAAGGTTGGCCGCTGAAAAGATCATCCATCAATCCGAATGGAACGCCCGACCATATGGGCCATAATCCGGGCCGCATCAGACGCCAGCTTAAAAACATCAGGAGCCCGAATGGCGGCAAAAGAGGTCCGGCGCTAAAAACGGGCAGGGTGGTGACCATTGATGCCAAAATCACCGAGGCAATGGGAGTTGCCAACATTCTGAGCATCGATTGTTCGCGGTCAAAACGACTTTTATATTCCCGTCCTGGCCGGTTCGGCAATCGAATGGCGCTGACCGGAATTTTCACTCCGCCACCTCTTTGGTTTCACCATCTGGGGCGAGCATCTGCTGTTCGGTTCTCGCCTCTTCCAGATAAGGCTTCATCACAATGGCATATGGCGTGTTGGCGGGATCGGCAAAGGGCAGGCCAAGCGCACCGTCGCTGGTTTTGCGGATGACCCGTGCAAATGGGATATTCGCGCCATACAGCCCGCCATTGCCAGAGGTAATGATGATGTCACCGACCTTGAAGGGATTTTCGCCCAGGTTCAGCGGCTTGATCAGAACGAACCCGTTGCCAAGGCCTGCCGAAAATGCCGGCAGACCATCGCTGGCCCGCATGACGGGAACTAGGTTTTCGCTGTCCGTTACCAACAATACGCGCGCGGTCGTTGGCCCTGTTTCTATAACGCGGCCGATAAGTCCGGCTGGCCCACGAACAGGTTGGGCGCGTTCAACACCGAAATTACGCCCAATCGATAAGGTGGCGATCCGCCGTGTGCTTGATGCGGTGGAACTGATCAGGCGACCAACGGCCACTTGCTGCATATCGCCATCAGATAAGTTGAGTAACCCGCGAAGCCGGTCATTTTCGATACGCAAGGCCCGCACCTCGATGAATGCGTTGCGGCTCGCCTTCAATTCTTTTTCGAGTGTTACATTTTTCGATGCTGCGTTGATATAGGCCGAAATAGAGTGCGTTATCGCTTGTGTGGATTGCTGTGCCTTACTGACCACCCGTGCGACGGGAGCCGTTACTTCAGTGCCAAGGATTCGCAATGCAGAAAATCCAGCCGGATCGACCACCGAAATCGTCAGAAGCAGGGCAGCCACTATCGTTCCTGCAATCGCAACCACATAAGTTACGAACAGGCTATATTGCGCCTTCCGGGAAAATCCCGAGCGCCGATGTGGCGGCGGCGCCATCCTAACCACACCCTAAGCGGTGAGCAGGACGCCGCGGAAGATCGGGTCTTCCATGGCCCGGCCAGTACCAATGGCAACGCAGGTCAGCGGATCTTCGGCAACGGTGACAGGAAGGCCGGTTTCATCGCGCAGAAATTCGTCAAGACCGGCCATCAAAGCGCCGCCACCAGTCAGAACAATGCCTTGATCTACGATGTCAGCTGCCAATTCTGGCGCGGTGTTTTCTAATGCAACGCGCACACCTTCGAGGATGGTGCCGATCGGTTCCGATAAGGCTTCGGCAATCTGGCCCTGATTAATCGAAATTTCTTTCGGCACGCCATTTACAAGATCACGGCCCTTGATGTGCAAGGTCTGGCCAACGCCGTCGGCGGGCGGACGGGCGGTTCCAAAATCCTTTTTGATCCGCTCTGCGGTTGCTTCTCCAATCAGCAGGTTATGGTGTCGTCTCACATAAGACACAATCGCTTCGTCCATCTTATCACCACCGGTACGCACGGAGGTTGTGTACGCAAGGCCGCGTAAGGACAGGATAGCAACTTCAGTAGTGCCGCCGCCAATATCGACGACCATGGAACCAATAGGTTCCGTTACGGGCATGTCTGCACCAATCGCAGCCGCCATTGGCTCTTCAATCAGGAACACTTCCGATGCGCCCGCGTTCGACGCAGCATCGCGAATCGCCCGCCGTTCTACCGATGTCGAACCTGATGGAACGCAAATAACGATTTCGGGATAGCTAAACATCCGGCGCTTACCATGCACCTTGTGGATGAAGTATTTGATCATTTGTTCGGCAACATCAATGTCTGCAATCACGCCATCGCGTAACGGACGAATGGCCTCAATGCTGTCGGGTGTCTTGCCCATCATCAGCTTGGCGTCATCGCCAACGGCCTTTACGCGCTTGATACCGTTTATGGTTTCAATCGCTACGACAGACGGTTCGTTGAGGACGATTCCTTGCCCGCGCACATAGACCACCGTGTTGGCGGTGCCGAGGTCGATAGCCATATCCTGCGATGCGAAACGGAAAAACTTGCCAAATACCATGTAATATTCACCCAATCCGGTTTGGTGAGAGTCCTTAGGAGCGCGTCCATATAATCGCGCGGTCCTAGCGGAATTTGCTGTTTTTAAAAACAGATATTTGGCTGGATTGCGGACGATTAAGGAGTCGCTTGAACAGTCCGCTTGGGCTAGGAACCTGCGGATGTCAATAAGAAGGCTCCCCGAAAATCTGGTCAACCGCATTGCCGCTGGCGAAGTGGTGGAAAGACCGGCCAGCGCGTTGAAGGAGCTGGTCGAAAACGCTATTGATTCGGGCGCGCGGACCATAACCGTGCGCTTGAGCGCAGGCGGCATTGATCTGGTGGAAGTCACCGACGATGGCTGCGGCATGTCCCCATCCGACATGGCATTGGCGCTGGAACGCCATGCGACGTCCAAACTGCCCGATGAAGATATTGAGATGGTCTCGACTTTGGGTTTCCGGGGGGAGGCTTTGCCGTCGATTGCCAGCGTGTCCAAAATGACGATGGAGAGCCGACCGGCGGGAGCCGAGGGCTGGACGCGGACAGTCGACCATGGCGTTGTGACAGGCGAAGGACCTGCCGCCTTGCCCGTTGGTACAAGGGTGCGCGTTGAAAATCTGTTCGGCAATGTGCCCGCACGGCGCAAATTCCTGCGCAGTGCGCGCGCCGAATATGCAGCCGCGCTCGACACGATGAAACGGCTTGCGATGGCACGGCCGGACATTGGCTTTGTTGTCGAACATGAAGGACGGCGCGTCTTGGCGGTGCAGCCGACATCGATGCGGCCCGAACGTGTTGCCGCGCTCACCAGTCATGAACTGATCGACAACAGCGTGGCGCTGGATTTTGAGCGGGAGGGCGTGCGCCTTGGCGGCGTGGCCAGCCTGCCGACGTACAATCGTGGTGTCGCCGACCATCAATTTCTGTTCGTCAATGGCCGTCCGGTGAAGGACAGGCTCCTTATCGGCGCAGTGCGCGGGGCTTATGCCGAAATGTTGGCGCGGGACAGGCATGCGGTGGTGGCCTTATTTCTCGACCTGCCGCCAGCTTTGGTCGATGTGAACGTCCATCCCGCCAAAACAGAAGTGCGCTTTCGTGATCCAGCGCTGATCCGCGGGATGATTGTATCGGGCCTGCGCCATGCGCTCGACCAATCTGGCATTCGCAGCGTGCAACGGCCAAGCGCCGACGCGCTGGCGGCGTGGCAACAGGAACCGATGCAAACCGCGCAAGGTGACATATTTGCGCGGCCTACACCGCTTGGGTCAACTGCCTACCAAGGAAATTATGGCCAGCGTCCGGCTTATCCGTCAGCGCAGGAAAGCCGCAGCAGCTTTGCCGATATGGGTGCAATTCCCGGCGAAGACCTGGCGCCCTTATGGGGCAGAGCCGCCGAAGCGCACGCGCCCGTCCCCGAACGCGCCCGCAACCCGCTCGGCGTGGCGCGCGGACAGGTCGCCAACACTTATATTGTGGCGGAGGCCGAAGACGGCCTTGTCATCGTTGACCAACATGCCGCGCATGAACGGCTGGTGCTTGAACGTATGCGCAAGGCGATGGCAGCAGCAGGCGGCGCAGTGCCATCGCAAGCCTTATTGTTACCCATTGTCGTGGAATTGGAAGAACCCGCCTGCGACCGTCTTGAGGCGCGGGCAGAGGAGCTTTCCGCCTTTGGGCTGGACGTCGAACGCTTCGGCCCCGGCGCAATGCTCGTGCGCGCGACGCCAGCCGTGCTCGGCGATGGTGATGCCAAAGGCTTGCTTGAGGACCTCGCCGACGATCTGGCGGCTTATGACGACGCGCTATCGCTTAAGGAACGCATCGACCATGTCGCCGCAACGATGGCCTGCCACGGCTCCGTCCGCGCCGGCCGCGTGCTCTCCGTCACCGCAATGAACGCGTTGCTCCGCGAAATGGAAGTCACCCCGCATAGCGGCCAGTGCAACCATGGCAGGCCGACTTGGGTGAAGCTGGCATTGGGAGATGTGGAGAAGCTATTTGGACGGAAATAGCTGACATTCCCGACATTTCATCAACTCAAACATTAAACCTGAACAGCATTATATCGCCGTCTTTGACGAGATATTCCTTGCCTTCTGAGCGCCATTTACCCGCTTCTTTCGCGCCGGCTTCGCCGTTATACTGGACATAATCTTCATAGGCCATGGTTTCGGCGCGGATGAAGCCTTTTTCGAAATCGCTGTGGATCGCGCCTGCCGCATTGGGCCCGGTTGCGCCTTTGGTGACGGTCCAAGCGCGGGCTTCTTTGGGGCCGACGGTGAAGAAGGTTATGAGGTGGAGCAATTCATAGCCAGCGCGGATGACGCGGGCGAGGCCGGTTTCGGTGAGGCCCAAATCTTCGAGGAAAACTTCGCGGTCTTCGGTCGGCATCGTTGAGATTTCGGCCTCAATCGCGGCGGATACGACGACGGCTTCGGCGCCTTCGGCCTTGGCCTTTTCAAAGACGCGGGCGGACAAGGCATTGCCAATGGCGGCGCTGGCCTCTTCAACATTGCAGACATAGAGCACGGGTTTTGCGGTCAAAAGCTGCGCCATGTGGAAATGGCGTTCTTCTTCGGCATCGTCGCGCTTGGTCAGGCGCGCTGGTTTGCCATCGCGCAGCAGGTCGAGAGCACGGCCAAGCACAAGCGCGCTGATTTTCGCTTCCTTGTCGCCCTGAGTCCCTTTTTTGATGAGGTTCGGCACCCGCTTTTCAAGGCTTTCCAAGTCGGACAGCATCAGTTCGGTTTCGACGGTCTCCGCATCGGAAATCGGGTCGATCTTATTGTCGACATGTTGAATGTCGTCATCTTCGAAACAGCGCAAAACGTGGACGATGGCATCTACTTCGCGGATGTTGCCGAGGAACTGGTTGCCAAGGCCTTCGCCCTTGGACGCGCCGCGCACAAGACCCGCAATGTCAACAAAACCCAATTGCGTTTCGATAATCTTCTGACTGCCACCGATTTTGGCGATGGTCTGCAAGCGCGGATCAGGGACGGCGACATTACCGATATTGGGTTCAATCGTGCAGAAGGGATAATTTGCCGCTTGCGCCGCCGCCGTTTGCGTCAACGCATTGAACAAGGTGGACTTGCCCACATTGGGAAGGCCCACAATACCGCATTTGAAACCCATGACATATCCTTGATATTCTGAATTGTGCCGCGATGACGCGTCGTTGGCCGCGCCGTAGCGCCATGCGGTACAAAATACCAGAGGCGGCTTCAGTCCTTAATCATGCACGGCCTTGATGAGCGGACCATAAGGTGAATTTCCAAGCCATGCGCGCTGCGTTTCTGCCGAAACCTTATTGATCGCCTCCTGCGGCTTGGCGACGGGGTGTACCATCTGACGCAACGGACGGCTTCCGGCGGGCATAGCAATAATCTCGGCTATAGCGCGCGGCACGTCGAAGATATCGGCGCTTCGGCCTGAGCCATCTTCCGTGCCCATGCGCGACGTAAACATTGCATAAGCAGCTTTGCGCTCTTCATCAGCGCGTGCGAGCAATTCGCCGGTGTAGCGATTGCGGTTGCGCCACACATCGGTTGGATAGCCACCGGGTTGAATGATGGTTACCTCAACGCCATGAGGCGCAAGCTCATACGCCATTTGCTCGCTCATCGCCTCAAGCGCGAACTTCGTTGCTGAATAATGGCCGCCGCCTGGCAAAATTACGCGGCCAAGCTGTGATGATATGTTGAAAATTTGGCCACGTTTGGCCTTACGCATGGCTGGCAGCACAGCGCGCGCGACACGGTGACAGCCATAGACATTGGTATCGAACATCAATTGTGTTGCGGCTATGTCCTGCATCTCGACCGGTCCGGTCAAGCCGATGCCAGCATTGTTGATGAGCGCGTCCAAGGCGCCCCCAGCAATCCGCTGGGCCTCAGCTACACCGTTGGCAACCTGCTCGTCGGACGTCACATCCATTTCGATAATAGTGATATCCAGATTTTCCTTCTGGCTTGTCGCTTTCAGCTTGTCAGCTTCTGCCCGTGGCAAATTGCGCATGGATGCAATCACTTTTGCGCCAGCGCGGGCGTAATGCAGTGCACCGGCATAGCCAAAACCCGATGAGCTGCCGGTAATAAGGATAGATCTGCCTTTAAGATCTGGCGCAGCGACTTGCGCTACTGCAGGTGAGCCGATGGTGGTCGCAGTAGTGATAGCGGCAGCGGCGCCAAGCAATGTCCTGCGGTTGATTGTCGAAATGGGGTCCATGGGGTTCCTCTCTGATGATACACACAATTATCTATGTAACTTCGTGAAGCGAGTCCATCCAGCGTTGCAGTTCGTTGGGGCTTTCCAGTTAAGGTGATCCATGTGGAATAATGGAAGGCTAAGTCCGCGGCTAAGCGCGCTGTAAGTTTTTTAATCCTGCTGCAACCGCATGGCGACGTCGTTCATGAAGCGGACGTCATCGCCCTTGGCCAGCCAATCGGCTTCGGCGGATACAGCGCCGAGTAAATCGGCCAGATCGTCAATCTCGCTCTTGTGAAAATTGCCGAGGACATAGCCGGTGACGCGGTCTTTGTTGCCGGGATGGCCAATGCCCAAACGGACACGACGGAAGTCTGCGCCGATATGGTCGGTGATCGAACGGATGCCATTATGGCCCGCCGCGCCGCCTCCAAATTTAACCTTCACCTTGAATGGGGCAAGGTCGAGCTCGTCGTAAAAGACGGTGACATCCTTGGGTTCAAGCTTGTAGAAATCCATCGCGGCGCGCACACTGCGGCCGCTTTCGTTCATGAACGTTGCGGGTTTTAAGAGGATGATTTTGTTGGAGCCAAGCCGCAGTTCCTGCACCCAGCCCAAGAATTTCTTGGCAGGTAGCGGCAGTTCGTGAATTTCGGCCAGCGCATCAAGCGCCATGAAACCGATATTGTGGCGGTGCATCGCATAGGTGGCGCCTGGATTACCGAGACCTACCCATAATTGCATGATTGGTCTCCCCTCCCGCAGGCGGGAGGGGCTGGGGGCGGGTGACTCTTGCCACGCGCTCCCTCACCCTCCCAGTTTTGTAGCTCTGTCCCCCGGACAGAGCCAAAGACAAAACTCCCCTCCCGCACGCGGGAGGGGGACTTGGTCGCATTAAGCTTACGCTTCGCCTTCGACTGTCGTGTCACCATCGCTCGACTTAAGCGCCGATGGTGCAACGATGGTCGCAATGGTGAAGTCGCGATCGGTGATCTTGCTTTGCGAACCCTTGGGCAGCTTTACGTGGCTGATGTGGATAGAATCGCCGACGTCAAAGCCTGCAACATCGATCTGGATGTCGTCAGGAATTTTGTCATTTTCGCAGATCAGTTCGAGTTCATGACGCACGATGTTCAAAACACCACCGCGCTTCAGGCCGGGTGACGCGTCTTCGTTGACGAAAATCACGGGAACTTCAACATCGACCTTTGCGCCCTTGACGATGCGCAGGAAGTCAACATGTGTTGGACGATCGCTGACCGGATGAAAGGCAACATCCTTTGGAATCGTAATTTGTTTTTTGCCACCAAGTTCGATCTCGACGACGCTGTTAGAAAAATGGCCAGTCATCAACAATTTGACGAGCGCCTTTTCTTCAACGTGGATAAGTTCGGGTTCTTGTTTGTTGCCGTAAATGACGGCGGGCACTCGGTTTTGACGACGCAATTCGCGGGAGGCTCCCTTGCCTGCCCGATCGCGCGTCTCTGCCGACAATGTCAGCTGATCGCTCATGTTGATTCTCCAAAAAAGTTACCTTGCCGCCACGCCTCCAGGGATGACCATGCACGACAAGCGGGCGCCTATATGCGGGTTGCCCACGAAAGGCAAGCTTGTTGGCGCGTTACGCCAGCGCTTTGTAGAGGCTGAATAGGCTTGTTGCGATCAGGACGATGCTGACTGCGAACAGCAATAGGCGCGGTTGAATGCGTTTGGCGACCATTGCCCCAAAGGGCGCGGCCAACAATCCGCCAATCAACAGGCCGCCGGTTACGACGGTGAAGGCTTCCAACCCTATCGTTAGAATGAAGGTCATCGACACCGCAACGGTCAGAAAAAATTCTGCGGTATTAACTGTGCCGATTGTTTTGCGCGGGTCCGCGCCTTGGATCAGCAGGTTGGACGTGACCACTGGTCCCCAGCCACCGCCGCCAGAGGCGTCGAGAAAACCACCTATCAGGCCAAGTGGCATGGTGACCTTAGGATCACGCGGCTTATGTTCATGCGTGAAGCCCCATGCTTTATACAGAAGGTAGAAACCGATGAGCGTCAAATATCCCATAACGAAAGGCCGGGCTGCATCGGTGTGCACGCTCGCCAACAAATAGGCCCCAGTGCAGCCACCAATGACGCCGGGAATCGCAATGCGGGCAAAAAGCTTCCAATCGATATTTTTGTGTAGAACATGGCTAATGCCAGACGCGCCCGTCGTGAACATCTCGACAAAATGGACACCAGCGGAAGCGCGGGCAGGGGCGACGCCCATGACACTGACGAGCAAAGTGCTGCAAATCACGCCAAAGGCCATGCCCAGCGCGCCATCAACCAACTGCGCCGCAAAGCCGACGGCGATGAAAGGCGCAACTGACGCCCAATCGACATTGGCAATATATTCAATCATCCAAATCTCGCACTGACAGGGTCCACGATTGCTCCGGCATGAAGCGGCCTTAGTTGATTAGCCACAGACTTGCACCTTGGTATTTTATTGGCCGCTCGAAAGAAGCGGTTTAGCGGCAACAGAAGCTGAAGCTGCTCAAAAGCTTATTCCGCCGCCTGCAGGTAAATATCGGCATCCACGACATCGGTCAGGTTGATACCGTCGAGCAGATTGGCCGTCTTGTCCCGTACCTGAAGCATCAGCGCGCGTGTGCGGCAATTTTCTTCCTCGACGCAATTTTTGCACGTTTCATGGGCGTAGCGGCTCGCACAGGGAACCAATGCCAGCGAACCGCGCATGATGCGGATGAGGTCGCCATAGCTGATGTCAATCGGCGAGACGCCCAGCCAATAACCGCCGTCCTTGCCGCGCTGCGACGCCACCAAGCCGGAACGGGATAGTTCAGACAAGATAACAGTCAGAAATTTGGGTGGAATTTTTTGCGCTTCGGCAATGTCGGCGAGCTGCACAGGCCCATTTCCATAATGGTCGGCAAGATGCTGCATTGCGCGAATGGCGTAACGGGTTTTTTGTGACAGCATACGCCCCCTTTGCGCCTCACGCCGTCAATTATCAACCCGCCAAGTAGACAAAGCGTCAAATAATATGGGATAGGATTCAGTTTCTTGGGTCATTAAATGTAAAGGCAGTTGCATTGCCTGATGCGCCGGAATAACCTGTCACCATAAAAAAGGCTCAGGGGTGAGCCAAAATTACCAGGGGAAAATTTATGAAATATTCAAAAACCGCGATATTGTTGTTGGCCAGTTGCCTGACTGCGCCTGCATTTGCGCAGGATGCATCGCCGCCAAGTGCCGCTGAAACTGCTGATGAAGGTGCAGCGATCATCGTTACTGGATCGCGCATTAAGCAGGATCCGACGAAGAGTGCATTGCCGTTGCAAGTGATCACCACGGATGACCTCACGCGTGAAGGAATTAACAGCCCTGAACAGCTGATTTCGTTCTTGTCCACGAACGGCAACGGCGCGGACAACCTCGCGTCCAATGCGGACGTAACCTCAGGAGCGCAGCGTGGCACCAACGGATTGTCGGCCGCCAACTTGCGCGGCCAGGGTTCGGCCTCGACATTGGTGTTGCTCAACGGACGCCGCGTTGCGGCGCACGGCTTGACAGGCTCTGCCGTCGATGTGAACCAAATTCCTATTGCAGCACTTGAGCGCGTTGAAGTCCTGAAAGACGGCGCGTCGGCCATTTATGGAACCGATGCAATCGGCGGTGTTATCAACTTCATCACCAAAACAAACTTCCAGGGCCTCGCGCTTAACGCTTTCACGGACATGACCGAAGCGGGTGGCGGCGCTATTTATCGGCTGTCCGCGACAGGTGGTTATGGCGACTTGGACACAGACGGCTTCAACCTCTTGGCCACCGTTAGCAGAAGCGTCAATAAAGCCCTGAACGGTTCAGAACGCGGCTTTGTTAATGGCAACCAGCCAAATCGCGGTCTGTCGGTCGATACCCGCGGAACCCCAATTGCAACTGCATTTCCAACCACCGCAAATAGCTTGTTCGCGCCAACAGGATCCTTGTTGAGCGGCGTTACCTTGCTTGAGGCTGGCGCGACTGTTCCTGCGACTGGTGGGATCAACATTCTTGACCTCCCCGGCGGCGCAGGTTGCGCATCCATGGATGGGGGCATGGCCTATGATGACCAATTGTGGGCAAATACCTCGGCACGTTTTGCCTGTGCTTGGGATACTGGCCGCGCCGCTGTGCTTCAGCAGCCATTGAACACGCTGACCTATTATGGCCGCGCAACAGCGAAATTTGGCGACCACCAAATTTATGCTGAAATCACGGGGTCAGACGCCGATTCATCCAAGCGTTTTTCCAACAACCAATATTCCGGCAATAACTCGACATTGCCCTTATATTATCCGTTGAATGCGACGACGGCTGGTACATATAACGATGTTTACAATAAGCTGGTCGCCGTTTTCCCGCAAATCGCGCCCAATTATGGCAAGCCGATTTCGTATCGCTGGCGTTGTACGTCATGCGACGTGCGTGAATATGAAACCAACACCAAAACATTGCGTGCGGGTCTAGGCGCCGAAGGTCCATTATGGGATGGCTGGGACTATCGTGCCGGCGGATCATACGCGCGAAGCGAATCTTCTTCTTTATTAGGCACTGGCTACCATTATCGTGGTACCTTCTCCTCTGCGGCGGCGGCAACCGCATCGGGTGTTGCCGGTGCCGTGTCGGGCGGTATTGATCCGCGCGCACCCACAGCGCCGGGCGCAACGCGCCCCGGTATTGTTGGCCTTTTGAACAGCGGTATTCTCAATCCGTTTTCACTTACGCAATCGGCAGCTGCATTGGCGGGATTGGATGCCATCTCCGCCGAAGGCGTAACGCTTTACGGCGGTAAATATGAAGTAAAGCAACTCGACGCTTCGGTTTCAGGGTCGCTGTTTGATCTGCCCGGTGGCACCGTTCAGGTCGCTCTTGGCGTCGATTATCGTCGCGAAACCTACGGCTTTAATGGATCGCCAGCGGCGGTCACTGGAACGCCGGATATTTTCAACGTGGCCTTTGACAATAACAACGCGCTGACGCCAAAGAACCGGACGGTGAAGGCGGCTTATGCCGAAGTGTTGGTTCCAGTGTTCGATTCATTCGAAGTGACCGGCGCATTACGTCTTGATGACTATAGCGGCTTTGGCTCGACGGTTAACCCGAAGATTTCGGGCAAGTACCGGCCGCTTGACTGGCTGATGTTCCGTGGTTCCTTCAATACTGGTTTCCGCGTCCCTGCATTCAACCAGATTTTTAACGGCGTCACGCAGTCGCCAAACCCAGGCAACACTTTGGTTGATCCGACAACATGTGCGACCGGAACCGTCAGCTTGCTGCCCGGATGCTCGGCGATCACGCCCGAGACCCTGTCTGGCGGTAACTTGAACCTTGGACCTGAAACGTCGAAGCAACACAGCGTTGGTATTGTTCTTCAACCATCCAGCCGGTTCAGCGCGTCACTAGATTACTGGTCGATTGCGGTTGATGATACCATCGGCGCTCTGACATTGCGTCAGTTGCTCGATAATATCAGCTTCTTCCCTGATCGCGTGACCCGCACCAACAATATCATTACCTTGATTGACTTGCGTGCCGACAATATCGGATCGCGCCGGACAGAAGGTCTTGAGGTTGCGTTGCGCGGCGGGCTTGATGCCTTTGGCGGCGTCATTAATGCCGGCTTAGACGGAACCTATCAGCTGAAAAAGCGTGAGAAGTTTCTGCCATCTGCACCCTTCGGACCTAGCTTGATTGGTCGGTTCACCTTTGCGGGTGATTTGGGTCTGAAGTGGAAGCACAGCGCTTTTGTAAGCTTCACGAAAGATGATTTCACCTTCAACTTCTCGCAAATCTATCGCGACGGTTACAACAACCAAGCCTTGCCTGGTATTGCCAATGGCACTGTGGTCCGCCCAGATTTCAATCCGAAGGTGAAGCCATATGTGATCTACAACACGTCGGTGAGCTTCGACCTGCTCAAGCAATATCGCTTGACCGCAGGCGTCCGTAACGTGTTCGACAAGGACCCACCCTTTGCGATTACATATGATAGCAACACAGGCGCTGGCTCAAGCTGGGAACCACGGGTCGCTGACCCACGCGGACGGTCGTTCACATTGTCGATCGAAGCGAAGTTCTAAGTAAAGGCATGCCGAGTATGGATATCAATGCAACTCGGCGTCAGATTCTGGCGGGGCTGGCAGCTATGCTGTCGGCCTCGCCGCTTTTGGCCGCGGGCGTGCCTGCGGCTAAGGCTGCGCGGAATCCTGCACGGTTGCGTGTCGGTGATACCGTTGGCTTGATTGAACCCGCGTCGGCCAGCGATGAGCCATTTCAAATTCAATTGGTGGAAGAGGCGATTGTCGCCATGGGCCTAAAGCCCAAGCGTGCGGCCCATTTGTTGAACCGCTATGGCTATCTGGCTGGCCAAGATAAGGACCGCGCGGCCGACATCAACGCCATGTTCGCGGACCCAGATGTGAAGGCCATTTTTGCCGTGCGTGGCGGGTGGGGCAGTGCGCGGCTTTTGCCGTATCTTGACTGGAACATCATTCGCGCCAATCCCAAATTATTGACAGGCTTCAGTGATATCACGGCCTTGCATATGGCGATTGCAGCCAAAGGCGGATTTGTGACCTTGCATGGCCCGAACGCAGGCAGTGCATGGGGCAAGGCGTCTTGGGACATATATCGCGAGATTGCGTTTGAGGCAGGGACGCCGTTGTTTACCAACCCCGTTGGCGACGAAGACCGGATGGCGCAGCGCCGCTGGCGCACGCGGGTGTTGGGCACGGGCAATGGCAAGGCGCAGGGCAAGCTGCTCGGCGGAAACCTGACCGTGCTGACCGCGCTGGTCGGCACGCCCTATTTGCCCAGTTTCGACGGCGCGATCTTGTTCATCGAAGATGTGGATGAGGCGGAATATCGCATTGACCGCATGCTCACGCAATTGGGGCAGGCAGGTGTGCTGAAGAACCTGAAAGGCGTCGTGTTTGGGCAATGCACAGACTGCGTGAACAAAGGCACCAGCTATGGCGCGTTCACGTTGAATGACGTATTGACGCAACATCTGGGCGGCTTGGGCATCCCTGCTTATCAGGGGGCGTTTTTCGGGCATATCACGGACCAATTTACGCTGCCTGTCGGCGGCATTGCGGAAATTGATGCCGACGCCGGAACGCTGCGCTTGCTGGAACCCGTCGTAGTCTAATTCAGAACTTGCGAGACCCATAGTGCAAAGACGTTGTTCGCCATGTGCAAAATGATGTTGGTGCGCAGTGACCCTGTGCGGTGGTAGAGATAGCCAAAGGCAATGCTCAACGACATGAGGCCGGGGATCGCATAGGGTTGCAAATGCACCAAGGCGAACAGCAATGATGACAAAAAGATAGCGCCCCAAACCGGCACATATTTCGTCAGCGTATTTTGTAGAAAACCCCGAAACAGTAGCTCTTCCACCACTGGTGCGGCAATTGCGATGGCGAAGAACATGGCCGCCATGTTCAACGGCGTCCGCTCAATGCCCGCTAGGATTTTTGCCATGTCCGCTTGCATGTCTACACCCGGAATAATGTAGGTCGCATAGATGAAGTTGAATGCCATTGCAGTGGCCACTAATAGTATGGCAAGCCCGCTTGCCTTGTGCAGCGGGATCTTACCAAAATCAGTTAGGCCCAATGCCACCGCTCGCGTGTCTTTGCGCAGATATAGTCCCATCAGGGATAATTGAATCACGGCGGATGCAAGCAGTCCCCAGATAATCGAAATAGGCTCTGGTGTGGTCGATGCGCCTTGCGTCGCGGCGATGATGACGGCCGTGCTCACCCCTTGCAGGGCGAAGTACAACAGAATGAAGCCTAAGGTCGGCAACAAAGTGGGAAAAGGCCCTTGTTTTATTCCGGCCATCGCAGGATTGCCCATTTGTATTTTTCCCATATCGACCTTGCACAAAACGAAAAAGGCCGGGCGTTCTTGGCCCGACCTTCCTTTGTTTACACATCAAAGCTTAATAGGCCACCCGTGTTGCAGTGAGGCCATAGGCCGGAAGCAAGGCCTGAACGCTTGTTGGGCCAGCTAGATGCCCTGCGCCAACGGCGATGAATGTCACGCCCGGCTTTTTCATCTGTGCTGAAATCCATTTCACCCAATTGGCGTTCCGATTGGTCAGCAAGGCATCATACAATGTCCGGCTGGTCAGGCCTTCGTTCATAAGTTGGGCAAGGCTCTCGGTGTCCGCCGATGCCCACATGGCGACCATCTTGTCGGTGGTGCTGCCTACGTCATCAATCGTTTTTGCCGTTTCGATTAAAAATGCGATTTGTTCAGCCTCGGGCAGGGTATCGAATACCCCAAGCTGAAACTCCATAGTTTCAAGTCCGGCGATGGGCTTGTTGCTAACCTTCGCCGCCGCGGTCAGTTGTTTTTCAACGCCGCTATTGGGGTCAAAGCCAGATTTCTGCATTGCCAGCAAGGACATAGTGATGCCTGCCGCCCATGGTTCAAATGGGTCAAAAGCAGGTGCTGGAATACCAAGCTTACCCATGGCTGCGTCATACACCGCGCTGTCCGCATCATTCATTTTGGAACGCAATGACTTGCCCTGCTGATCCATCGCAAACTTGCCAAACAAGGCTTGGACCTCTGCTGCGGGCGGCTCGACCAGTTCCAGCACCAATTGGTCCGAACTGTCGAAAGCCGTCTTTACGCCATCATCAAACCAGCCAAGACCTGGCTTTAAGATATGGACACTGCCGAACAGGTAAATGGTGGTATCGGCGTCTTTGATGACCCACAAGGCCGGATCGACATCCTTGACGGCAGGCGGTGCCTTGACGGGGTCAAGTGCCTCCACCGATGCCGGTGCCTCAGTTGGTGTGTTTTGTGCCGCGATGGGGGCTGCCCATGCCAATGCGCATGTTGTGGTGGCGGCCAATAAGGACTTCAAAGAAATACGCATCGATATTCTCCTTTAACGAGAGATAGAAAACTATTTCGACGAACTTGGACCGATCATTAACGATATTTTTTCCAGAACCAGACAATTAGGGCAACAAAAATTGTTATAAAATACAATGCTATGCCGTCTATCTCGGGCAACATGCCCCCGCGCCACAGAAACCACCAGACTGGCGCGATGAACCAAAAGGCGTACATCGCGATGAGCGCGCCAAAGCGATAGGCAGCCTCTTCTTGTTCATCGACAAGATTTTTATGCCAGTAGAAAGTAACGGCAGGCATGAAGACGCCAATAGCTACCGACATGATGATCGCGAGCATGGGTGACATGGCATCATTGGAAATCAGACCGGCTTCTGTTTCGTCAAAACTGCCTGTCAGAGCGAGGACGAGGCCGGTGACGCCGCCAAATAAAAAGCTCCCAATTAAGAAACGATTGTAGACTTTTTCACGTTGCGGCACTTTTTGGTCGCTGCGCTTCATTTGGCGAAACAATCTCCAGATGGCGAATGCAAGCACGAGGGTGACGCTTATGAGCGCCGCTAAAATAGCATAGCCAGCTAAATTTAGCGGGCCGCCACCTTCCGCCATATGTACAGACAGAAATCCCGTGATGGCGCCTAAGAGCATGATTATGCCAAAGCCGCAAAATATCATCCCCAAAATACGAAGGGCATTACGGCCACCATTTTCATCCGCATTAAACATTGTCCCCTCCTTCAAATTCGTCATCAAAAATCTGTTCGATGGGCAAATCAAACAACCGTGAAATCTTGAACGCCAGTGGCAGCGAGGGGTCATATTTCCCCGTTTCAATCGCATTCACCGCTTGGCGCGAGACATCGAGATGCTCGCCCAAATCGGCCTGGCTCCAGTTGCGCATCGCGCGCAGCACTTTGAGCTGGTTTTTCATGTCAGGTGTCGGTGTCTTTGTGTCATGTAAACATTACTAATTCGATTTGCACATAATGTCAACAACACCTTACATAATGCTATGCACCACTGACAAAAACCCGTGCGCTTATTCATAACCTTGATTTAGCGCCGCTTCTCCGCCAATGGCTGGCCATGTCCGACGTTGCTCCACTTAGTTTTCAGGATCTGATCCTCACGCTTCATGCTTATTGGGGTAAGCAGGGTTGCGCGATATTGCAGCCTTATGACATGGAAATGGGTGCTGGCACGTTCCACACGGCCACGACCCTGCGCGCGCTGGGGCCGGACCCATGGAACGCCGCCTTTGTGCAGCCATCACGCCGACCAACCGATGGCCGTTATGGCGAAAACCCCAATCGGCTGGGCGCTTATTATCAATATCAAGTAATCCTGAAACCAAGCCCGCCCAATTTGCAGGAGCTGTATCTCGGTTCGTTAAAGGCGATTGGTATTGATCCTTTGCTCCACGACATCCGCTTTGTCGAAGATGACTGGGAAAGCCCAACGCTGGGCGCATGGGGCCTTGGCTGGGAAATATGGTGCGACGGCATGGAGGTGACGCAGTTCACCTATTTTCAGCAAATGGGCGGCTTTGACTGCAAACCCGTTTCGGGTGAGCTGACTTATGGTCTGGAACGTCTGGCGATGTATATCCAGAACAAGGACAGCATTTTCGACCTTGTGTATAACAACGCAACGGCGGATCGTCCGGCGGTGACTTATGGGGACATTTTCCGCGAAAATGAGCGGCAGATGAGCACCTATCATTTCGAAGTTGCCGACACCGACATGTTGTTTGATGCGTTCAAAAAAGCGACGGCAGAATGCGAAAGTTGCCTGCAACATGCTTTGCCCATTCCCGCTTATGAGCAAGCGATCAAGGCGAGCCATATCTTCAACATATTGCAAGCGCGCGGCGTTATTTCTGTGCAGGAACGCGCAAGCTATATGGGCCGCGTCCGCGACCTTGCCAAAGGCAGTTGCCAAGCATGGATGGAAAAGAATGGGTGGGCAGTATGACCGACTTCCTGCTTGAATTGCGCTCCGAAGAAATCCCTGCGCGGATGCAAGTGAAGGCCAAGGAAGACTTGGCCCGCCTGTTTAACGATGCGTTGACCAAGGCTGGGCTTTCTGCAGCGTCGGTCGAAGTTTTTGCCACGCCGCGCCGTCTTGCGTTGATCGCGACTGGCTTGCCATTGGCGACTGAGGCTGTGTCTGAAGAGACGAAAGGGCCAAAGGTCGGTGCGCCGCCGCAGGCGATGGAAGGGTTTCTGCGAAAAAGCGGCCTTTCGCAAGACCAGTTGGTCGAACGCGATGGCGTCTATTATGCGGTAGTTGAAAAGGCAGGGCGTCAGACGGCAGATGTTTTGGCAGAGGCGATCCCCGCGATCATCCGCGCCTTCCCATGGCCGAAATCGCAACGCTGGGGCGCAGCATCGGTTTCGACCGAAAGCCTGCGCTGGGTGCGCCCATTGCAGGGCATTGTAGCTTTGCTCGGCGATGCGGTGGTGCATTGCGACATTGACGGCATTGTCAGCGGCGCGGAGACGATGGGTCATCGCTTCCATCACAGCGGTGCTATTACCGTCGGCAACGCTGGCGATTATATCGAGAAGCTGCGCGCTGCTTATGTCCTCGTCCATTTTTCCGAACGCTGCCGTATCATCCGTGACGGTGCAAAGGCGGCGGCACAGGCTGCTGGCCTGACCTTGGTGGAAGATGAAGGTCTGGTCATCGAAAATGCGGGCCTGACCGAATGGCCTGTGCCGATGCTTGGCCGCTTCGACGCCGCATTTCTGGACGTGCCGCAAGAGGTCATTCAATTGACCGCGCGCGTAAACCAGAAATATTTTGTCTGTCATGACAGCACTGGCAAGCTTGCCAACGCTTTTGTCTGCACCGCGAATATTGATGCGCATGATGGCGGCGCAGCGATTGTTGCAGGCAATGAAAAGGTACTGGCCGCGCGTCTGTCCGATGCGAAATTCTTCTGGGAACAGGACCTTAAGGTTGCGCTGGATAGCCAAGCGCAGAAATTGGCGCAGATCACATTCCACGAAAAATTGGGCAGCGTTGCCGATAAGGTTGAACGCGTTGCTAAGCTGTCACGTTGGCTGGTGGAAGAGGGTATCGTCAAGGGCGCGACTGCCGATGCCGCCGAACGCGCGGCGCGTTTGTGCAAGGCTGACCTCGTCACCGGCATGGTCGGCGAGTTCCCCGAATTGCAGGGCATCATGGGCGGCTATTACGCCCGCGCGCAAGGTGAGAGCGACGCCGTCGCCGACGCCATTCGCGACCATTATAAGCCCGTCGGGCAGGGCGATGATGTGCCGACTGCGCCGGTGACGGTGGCGGTGAGTTTGGCGGATAAGTTGGATAGTATTGCCCAGTTTTTTGCAATGGGCCAAGCTCCAACAGGTTCCAAAGATCCGTTCGCACTCAGGCGCTCAGCCTTCGGTGTGCTGGCCCTGCTTCAGACGAATAATGTTCGCTTCGATATAGCCGCTATACTCGCTGGTTTAATCAACTTTATCGGACCAGAAGAATCTGTGATGGACATCACTAAGCGCCGGTTTTGGTCTCAATCTTGGAACCAAATTCAGATTGGTTACGCTTGGGATAAGCCTCACAACGCCTATCCTGAACCCCTCGAAAGCACTCCCAAAATCATCGGTGAACTTCAGAAGTTCTTCGCCGACCGCCTAAAAGTCCAACAACGCGAAGCTGGCGTCCGCCACGACCTCATCGACGCGGTCTTTAGCCTTGGCGGTGAGGATGATCTTGTCCGGCTGCTGGCGCGGGTGAAGGCTTTGCAGGCCTATATCACGACCGCTGAGGGTGCGAACCTGTTGGCGGCGTATAAACGTGCGGCGAACATATTGAAGCAGGCCGACGGTGCAGAAAAAACGTCCGTCGCCCCAGCGCAGGCTGGGGCCCATGACGTGTCACAGTCTAAAACGACAGACGAGATAGGCTCCAGCCTACGCTGGAGCGACGCGGACTTGGGTGGCGACGAAAGTGCTCTCCGCACTGCGCTTGACGCGGCGGAGCCCAAGGCCGCTGCCGCCTTGTCCGTCGAAGATTTCGAAGGCGCAATGGCGGCATTGGCGACTTTGCGCGCGCCTATAGATGCCTTTTTTGAAGGCGTGATGGTCAATGATCCGGATCCGGCCAAGCGGGCGTTTCGTTTGGGCTTACTCGCGCGGTTCCGCGATGCGGTCAGCCGCGTGGCCGATTTTTCGAAGATTGAGGGATAGGGTCTGACGGCACGCTGAACATGTTCAGCATGGCGGCGTGTGATCTAAATCAATGCCATCGGGGCCGAATGGGGGCTTGAGTTGTTTCCTGATCAAAGGAACATCCCAATGGCCGTCATGCACCGCATCCGTATTTTTCATAGCGTACTCGCGCTGACCGTTTTGGCGGCCTATTTTTCTGCGGAAATGGGCCTGATCCATGCATGGCTCGGTTATGGCGTGGCTGTTCTTATTGTATTCCGGCTGATTTGGGCTGTGAGCGGCGCGCCGCAATTGGGGCTTGCGCGCTTCCACCCCTCGTTCAAAGATTTGCATCTACAGGGTATCATGACCCATCCTGTCATTAGCCAAGTCCTATTGGCGGGAATCGCCCTTTCGGTAATCGGTGCCACGGGCACGGGTATCATGATGGACAAGGGGCGCGCGTTGCAACCCTGCGCGCTTACTTCCTTTTCCCTCTCGGGCGAGCATGAAAGCGCAGGCCGCGAAAATGAATCCGGCGAGATTACCGAAGAAGCGCATGAATATCTCGCAAATCTGGCGATTGCGCTGGTCGTGCTCCATGTCTTGTATCTGCTATCATTCAAATGGCCCTTGGCGCGCTTTATGTTATTCGCCAACAAATCCGGAAAATAACCGCCATCCAGACTTGACTCCGATGCGCTGCACTGCACAACGGCGACCAAGTATTAAAGCCAAGTAAAAGGAATGGCTGCGGGATGACCCAATATGTATATCGGTTCGGTGGCGGTGTTTCGGATGGTGACGAAACCGTTCGCGGCAATAAGAACATCTTGGGCGGCAAAGGCGCGAATTTGGATGGCATGGCGTCGATTGGCTTGCCTGTCCCGCCGGGCTTCACGATTACGACCGAAATGTGCACGGCTTATTATGCCAATGGCCAAAGCTTCCCCGACAGCGTTCGGGCCGAAGTCGCCAATGGCCTTGCGCATATTGAGCGGGTAACGGGCAAATGCTTTGGTGATCCGGCCAATCCGTTGCTGGTGTCGGTGCGTTCGGGTGCGCGGGTGTCGATGCCGGGGATGATGGATACGGTGTTGAACCTGGGGTTGAATGACCAGACAGTCGAAGGGCTTGCCGCTTCGTCGGGTGATGCGCGCTTCGCGTGGGACAGCTATCGCCGCTTCATTCAAATGTATGCCGATGTGGTGTTGGAACTGGATCACGGAGCGTTTGAAGAGGCGTTGGAAATCGCGAAGGAAGATCGCGGCTTCTATCTCGATACCGAATTATCCGCCGATGATTTGAAGGCTTTGGTTGCCGAGTATAAGCGCCTCGTGGCTGCCGAATGGGGCAAGCCATTTCCGCAAGATGTGCATGACCAATTATGGGGCGCGGTCGGCGCGGTGTTTGGATCATGGGAATCGGACCGGGCAAAGGTCTATCGCCGCCTGAACAATATCCCGGGCGACTGGGGCACTGCGGTCAATGTGCAGGCGATGGTCTTTGGCAATATGGGCGAAACGTCAGCGACAGGCGTTGCCTTCACCCGTGACCCGGCAACGGGCGAGAACGCCTTTTACGGCGAATATCTGATCAACGCGCAGGGGGAAGATGTTGTCGCAGGGATACGCACCCCGCAATATCTGACCAAGGCCGCCCGCGAACGTGCAGGCGCAAAGCCGCTGTCGATGGAAGAGGCTATGCCGACGGTATATGCCGAATTGGCGCGCGTGTTTGAAATCCTGGAAACCCATTATCGCGATATGCAGGATATCGAATTCACCGTTGAGCGGGAGAAATTGTGGATGCTGCAAACCCGTTCGGGCAAGCGCACCGCGAAGGCCGCCTTGAAAATCGCCGTTGATATGGCGCAGGCTGGCATGATCACGACCGACGAGGCCGTTTTGCGCATTGATCCGATGGCGCTGGACCAGTTGCTGCACCCGACGCTGGATCCGCAAGCGCCGCGCGATGTGCTGACCTCTGGCCTGCCGGCGTCACCGGGCGCGGCATCGGGGGAGATCGTCTTTGATGCCGACACCGCCGAACGCTTCAACGAATTGGGCAAGGCGGTCATATTGGTCCGTGTCGAAACTAGCCCCGAGGATATTCACGGCATGCACGCCGCCAAGGGCATATTGACCGCGCGCGGCGGAATGACCAGCCATGCCGCCGTTGTAGCACGTGGCATGGGCCGCCCTTGCGTATCGGGCGCAGGCAGCCTGCAAATCGATGCTGCTGCCAAAGTTTTGCGCATCGCTGGACGTACACTCCAAGAAGGCGACATCCTGACATTGGACGGTTCGACCGGCGAAGTGATGGCGGGCGAAGTGCCGACAATTCAGCCCGAATTGGTAGGCGATTTTGGCACATTGATGGTCTGGGCCGATGCGGGTCGCCGGATGAAGGTCCGCGCCAATGCCGAAACCCCGTCCGACGCGCAAACCGCGCGCGATTTCGGTGCGGAGGGCATTGGCTTGTGCCGGACCGAGCATATGTTCTTTGATGCCGCACGCATTACCGCTGTGCGCCAGATGATCCTTGCGGATGATGAAAAGGGCCGCCGGGTTGCGCTCGACAAATTACTGCCTGAGCAGCGCAAGGATTTTGCCGCGATTTTCGAAGTCATGGCGGGCCTTCCCGTCACCATTCGCTTGCTTGACCCGCCCTTGCATGAATTCCTGCCGCATCACGAAAGCGAATTTGCTGAGGTTGCGGCAGCCGCGGGCGTCGGCGTTGAGGTATTGAAACAACGGGCGTCCGAATTGCATGAATTCAACCCTATGCTGGGCCATCGCGGATGCCGCTTGGGCGTAACTTATCCCGAAATCTACGAGATGCAGGCGCGCGCGATTTTTGAAGCCGCGTGCAGCCTTGCCGTTGCACCCGTGCCCGAAATCATGATCCCGCTCGTCGGCACGCGCCGTGAGCTGGAACTGATGAAGGATGTCGTGGACAAGGCCGCAGAAGCCGTTTTTGCCGAACAGGGTAAGCGGATTGAATATCTCGTTGGCACCATGATCGAGCTACCCCGCGCGGCGTTGATGGCCGACGAAATTGCTGAAGTCGGTAGCTTCTTCAGCTTTGGCACCAATGACCTGACGCAAACCACCTTGGGCGTCAGCCGCGATGATGCCGCACGTTTCCTAACGCATTATGTCGACAAGGGCATTTATGCCCGTGATCCCTTCGTCAGCTTGGATGTCGAAGGTGTTGGCCAATTGATCGAGATTGCCGCCAACAAGGGCCGCGCGACGCGTCCGGAGATCAAGCTTGGTATTTGCGGCGAACATGGCGGCGACCCCGCATCGATCACCTTCTGTGAAAAAGTGGGCCTCGATTATGTTAGCGCGTCGCCTTATCGCGTACCCATCGCACGGCTTGCGGCGGCGCAGGCGGCGCTTGCCAATGGCTAAGGTAATTGGCTAGCATTCGATCTTGAGGAGAGGGATTATGAAGGCTTGGCAAAGATATGTCATTGTTATGGCACTTGGGCTCGTCGGCGGCGCGGCCTTTGCGGTACATCAGGTGCGCGGCGGCTTAAACGATGGCCTCGTTCCCAATGGACCTTGGGAGACAGGAAAAAGCTTCGGAACGGTGGATGCAAGAGCGCTCACCCGCGCCAAGGTCGCTTTATCAGGCCTGATGGCCCTGCCTGCCAAAGAGGCTATGTATTTCACCGCCAGCCGCGACAGCAATGGCCGCAAGCTGGACGGCCGCTGCAGTTATGATGTGCGCGGCGGAACGCTGGATGGCCGCTGGTGGAGCGTTACCTTGTATGAAGGCGAAGGTTGGCTTGTGAAAAATGCGGCCAACCGTTGGTCGGTTGCAGCAAGCGCAGTGAAAGCAGACGCGCAAGGGCGATGGGCGTTCACGGTATCGCCGGATGCGCAGGCTGGCAATTGGCTGCCAACGGGATCAGCAAAGGCCTTTGATCTCACCCTGCGGCTATATCATCCTTCGCCGGAGGTCATCGCCAATCCTGAAAAAGCAAAACTCCCCGTCATTGAACGTAAAGGATGTGCATGATGCGGCGCTGGATATTTCCGATATTGGCGGGCGGCCTTGTCGCTTTGGGTGCTTACCAATCTACTTTGCTGGCAACGCCTTATGCGTTGATGTATGCGGCGCTTCAAAAGATCGGTGGTGACGGCGCGTCGAACCGTTTTGTCTTTTCAAAAATGGCGACTGCCGACAATCAACCGATCGTCCGGCCAAGCCCAGATTTATCCTATTCGACCTGTGTATTTGACCTGTCGAAGGGGCCTGTTCTGGTCGATGTCACACCTGTTCCCGGGCGCTATTGGTCTGTCAGCATCTTCGATGCGCGAACGGATGTTGCCGCCGTACGGAGCGATCGCGATACCAAAGGCGCGCCCGCCCGCCTTGCATTGATTAAGCAGGGGCAAATGGCACCAGCGGGATATGAACCTGTGCTTTTGCGCTATGACCGGGGCCTTGCACTGGTGCGTATATTGCTTGCCAATCCATCCGAATTTCCGGCCGTAGACGCAATCCGCCGAAAATCGACGTGCAAGCAAGTTTAAACGTCAAATTAGGTCTTGCACAACTTTACCGCCGTCCCTAATAGCGGCGCTCCAGTGCACCCGTAGCTCAGCTGGATAGAGCATCAGACTACGAATCTGAGGGCCGGGCGTTCGAATCGCTCCGGGTGCACCA